>BTQP01000001.1:0-44731 GCA_036985935.1 Acidimicrobiia bacterium
CGCTGACGGTCCTGGCCCTGGCTTCCTACCCTGTGTGTCATGGCGGATCGGGAGCGGTTCATACCTCAACGGGTCGGGCAGACCACGACGAAGCTGTGCAGTCTGCCGTGGCTTGAAGATCACGATGGAGCTGAGCAGTTCCGCTCGTTCAGCCGGCTGACATCGGCGCTGTACCACTTCGAGTTCTACGACAGGGAACAGATCGTAACCGAGGCTTGGGAACGCATCGACGACGACCCGGAGGCCGCCGCCGTTCTGGTCGCGGAACTCACCGGTCTACTCGAGGCCGCAAACTACACGCCCGTCACGATGGCCGATCTCGACGACGCACTGGCCAACGAGTCACTGATCCCGCTGCGGCTCGAGGTAGAACTCGACGACTACGACGAACTGCTCATCTACCGCCGCGGCTGCAAGCAAGATACGATCGAGATCCCGAAGTGGATGGGGTTACGTTCCCGAGAAAAGACGTTCACCGTCGACAAGCGGGTGGTCGTGTACACGCGGATAAAGCCCCAAAGTTGGTTCGATGAGCGCAAGATCGATCCATCGAAGCGAAATCTCGTTCCCGGGCACATTTCACTCCGGCAGTTCCAGAACGTACCACGGGCCGACATCGAAATGCTGTTGCCGTCTACTCGGGTCGGGTTTCGACTGGTTGACTCCTTGCTCATCGGAGTTCCCGCGCTCGCCTCTGGCATTGCCGTGTTGGCCACCAAGGCGTTGGCAACTTTCGGTCTCATTTTCCTACTTGCGGGTTCCTGGCTCGGGATCCGTGACGAACGACCCAACATCGATCAGGCCACTCTCGTCATCCTCCTCGGTGGAGTGATCGCCCTCGGAGGTTTCCTATTCCGCCAGTGGGCCAAACTGAAGAACCGTCGTCTGGAGTACCTCAAGACCCTCACCGAGGCTCTCTATTTCCGCACGCTGGGCGCCGGCCCCGGCGTCCTCCACACGCTCCTGTCGTCGGCGGAGCAGCAGGAAGTAGTGGAAGTGCTCCTTGGCTACCGCTTCTTGCTGGCCGCTTCCGACGGACTCGACGCGAAAGAGCTCGATGCTCGGGTCGAGAACTGGCTGCGAGACACCGGCCAGGGCGACATCGACTTCGAGGTCAACGACTCGATAGCCAAATTGCGTCGCCTGGAAGTGATCGGTGGCGACCCCGTGATGCGGGCGCTGCCCCTACCCAGATCTCTCGCGCTGTTGGATCGCCGCTGGGACGATCTGTTTCAGTATCAGCCGACTGATGGCCCGTCCACCCAACGTGAGGTCGAAGACCGACACGGGACGATTGCCTGACCCGGACGGCAGGGACCGAAATGTCGTCTCCTAGAGATCAATCGGGTCGGCGTCGATGCGAACGCGTGCTCCGCGGTCTCTGAGCGACGCGACAAGCGATCTGATAGCCGTGCGGGCGTGCGTGAGATCCTTACCCTGAATCAACCATCGGTCTCGGTCCTGCATCGCGGCCGGTCCGAGGACTGTGGCTGACTTCCCGACCGCATCCTCGACCGCCGTTCCGACGTCAACTTTCCTGTCGATCTCGAGTGCGATGAGTTCGCCGATTGGCGGAAACGACGATCGTCGGCGCTCGTCCAATTGTCGTGCAAGGAAGTCAGTCGGTCGTCCCGACCGCAGTGCCTCGACGACCGGTTGATCGGGGAGAGCCGTCTGGACGATCAACCGGTTGCCTCTCCCTCGTCGAAGAAGATTCGCGATTCGAACGAGCAGCCTCAGCGCATCCTCTGCCGCACGGTACGTAGGTGCCATGGCCATCCCGTCGATGTCGACTGCAACAGCAAGGTCGATCGGGTGTTGGGTGACGATATCTCGCTCCGATCCAACGGTGATCTGTTTGTTCTCGCCTGCGACGCCGACCGCCTCACCAACTGAGCGGGCGATCGCGTCTCGCACCGAGCCGATACCCGCCCCGAGAGCTTCGAATCGCTGGCCCGAGCAGGAACTGCATGGTTCGAGCACCGCTCCACACCGCCTGCAGTCACCCTGGCGGGTGGCGGCTGTGCCGCAGACGAGACATCGCCGTAGTTCTCCGCAACGAATGCAGCGAAACGCCGGTGCGTAACCACGCACAGGCACCAGCACGAAAGCGGTTAGACCCTTCCCGGTGACGCCGGCCAGCGCGATTCGCGTTCTTTCGAGCAGTACCGAACGCGACGGCGGCTCTTCGGCACGATCAGCGACTTCGACCAGAGGCCACGACCGGCCAGGCATCTCGATCACATTCGCACCAAGGGCTACGGTTTCGAGCGACGGCACGGGGGAAAGAAACGTCAACCCGCCACCTTCGACGTTGCTCCGTTTCACAGCGACCTCACGGACCCCGAGGGTTGGCGTTGAAGGGGATTTCATGACACGGCGAGAATCCTCCACGACAACCGTCGACACCAAACCTGCCACCGGCCACAACATGATCTCGCGAGTGCCGACCAGGATCGAGTCACCGGAGGTCGCTGCGATCGACCATGCCCTCGTAGCGTCCTTGCCCGAAGACGAAGAGGTCGCGGACACGACGAGACCGGGGAATCGACGTTCGAGCTCTTCCGATATACGGGCAACTTCGATGACGCTTGGGGCCACGATCATCGCACTTCCTTCGGATGTAACTACATCGCTGACGATGCGTTGAAGGTGCGACATGTGTGCGCGTGATGGAGAAACGATCACAACAGCATCGCTGCCACCGGAGGGGCGCCGTTCCGGCATAGGCGTATCGGACCGTGGAACGTTCGGCGGGATAGTCCGCCGGAGGATCACAGAAAGTGGCGACACGTAATGTGTCGCTGCCCACCGCAACACCTTCAGCATCGACTCGTCGAAACTCGGGATATCTCCTGACACCGCGTCGATTGGAAGCAGTTTCTTCCCCTTCGGAGCATCGAATGTCGCCGTCACAAAGCCCTTGAGCCTACGACCAGACACCCGGATTCTCACGCGCGATCCGATGCGAACGTCGACCGTGTCTGGCACGAGATAGGTGAACCCATCATCGACTGCGAACGAAGGAATGTCTGGAACTACCTGACAGGCCCGTCGGACGTTCAGGTGCGTTCTCGCAAATCGAGGACGGCATCCCATATCAGGTTGGCGACCTGGGACTTTGGCAGCAGTGGATGCTCGGCAGTCGTTCCGTCTGGGTATATGAGGGCAACAGCATTCTCGTCAGATCCGAAGCCGGATCCCTCGATCGTTACATCGTTGGCCACAAGAAGATCCACACCCTTCGTCCTCGCCTTCTCGGTCGCGGCATCAAGCGAACCGACCTCGGCCGCGAAACCCACGAGAGTGGGTCTGTTCGCGAGGTCAGCGATGCCACCAAGCACGTCGGGTGTTGCCTCAAAAGTGATGTCGGGTGATCCCGCTGATCGACGCAGCTTCTCTGCAGCTGCGTCGGTTGGTCGAAAGTCGGCGACGGCTGCGGCCATGACGGCAATGTCACAGTCAGCGGCCCGGCTCCACGCAGCGTCTGCCATCTCGCTCGCAGTCTCAACTGCCACGAGCTCGATCCCGTGCGCATCGCTTGGACCGGGTGCAGCAGTTACCAGAATCACTGTCGCTCCCCTATCCACCGCTGTCTTCGCGAGCGCATTGCCCATCTTGCCACTCGAGCGATTCCCGACGTACCTGACAGGATCTATCGGCTCACGTGTGCCGCCCGCCGTGACCAGAACCGAAAGACCGGACATGTCGCCCTGAGACATGAGGCGATCGACAGCATCGAAAATGTCTTCAGGTTCGGCGAGTCGGCCCATACCTTCGTCGCCCCCGGCCAGGGCACCCTCTTGTGGCGCAACGAGGGTGTAGCCGAAACCAGTGATCCGCTCGATGTTGGCCTGCGTTGCCGGGTGCTCCCACATTTCGGTGTGCATTGCTGGTGCGACAACCACGAGGGCTGACGTCGCGAGCACCGTTGCGACAAGGGCATTGGAGGAGTCACCGGACGCAAGCTTCGCGATGGTCGATGCAGTTGCCGGGGCGATAACGACTACATCCGCCCACCGCGCAAGCGTTGTGTGGGGAGAAACATCATCGTTGCCGAAGAGTTCAACGACCGGTTGGTGCCCCGTGATCGCTGCGAAGGTTGTTTCTCCAACGAACTTGCGAGCCGATGGGGTCATGACGGTCTTGACCTGTGCGCCTGCCTCGATGAGACGCCTGGCGAGGTAAACCGCTTTGTAGGCAGCGACGCCGCCGGTGACGCCGAGGACGATATTTCGCCCGGCGAGCATCGTCACTACTCCTCAACCGGAGCGATGACGACCTTGTCTTCGTAGATTTCCTCGAGGGCGATGGAAAGGGGCTTGCGAGACAGCGAGTGAACCTGAGGTGGCACGTATCCGCCGATACCTGCTCCGAGTTCGTTGAAGTACGCGTTGATCTGTCGGGCCCTGCGTGCCGAAAGTACGATGAGGCCAAAACGCGTACCCGTCTTTTCGACGATTACGCCAATGGGCGGTTCGAGCATCATGGTCTGCGATCTCCTCGTAGTACGGGTGGTGTGGGCTATGAGCCTGGTACGGCTGACGCCGGACCCTGCAGTATATCCAGAACTTGTGCGATCGCGTCACTCAGATCGTCGTTCACCACAAAATGGTCGAAGACCTCAGGTGCCCCGTCTATCTCGCGTTCCGCGACGCTGAACCTTCTGTCGATGTCTTCAGGCGACGTATCGCCGCGAGACTCGAGCCGGGCGCGCAGTTCCTCGAGCGACGGCGGTGTTATGAAGATGAAGATTCCGTTGGGATGAGACTTCCTCACCTGTTTCGCCCCCTCGATCTCGATGTTCAGAACAACGTTGACGCCCGCATCGAGCGCCGGTTCCACCTCGTTCATCATGGTTCCATAGAGATGTCCTGCAAACTCCGCCCACTCGAGCAGCAAGTCATTCTCTATGGCCTCCTGGAACGCTTTGCAGCTCAAGAAGTGGTAGTCGACACCGTCGACTTCGCCAGCTCTGGCGGGTTTCGTCGTTGCCGATACAGAGAATTTCGAGTTCGTGGCAGCCAACACACCGTCGATGATGCTCGATTTTCCGACACCCGACGGTCCGGCAACAACGATCAGCTTTCCTCTTTGCACTAGAGCCACATCAGCCAACCTTTGCGCTGTTCTTTCGTGGCACTATGAGAAGCGTTCCAGGAGTTGGGCCCTCTGGTTCTTGCCGAGGCCGCGCAACGTTCTGTTGTCGGCGATGCCGATTTCCTCGAGCAGCCTCTTCGTCGCGACCTTGCCCATGCCAGGCATCGATACGACGATCGCCTGGATCTTTGTACCTGCCACGAGATCGTCCTCCTCAGCCCGTTCGAGAACATCGCTGAAGTTCAGGCTTCCCGTCTTGAGCAACTGTTTGATCTCGGCGCGCACGCGCCTGGCTTCTCCTGCTCTCGCAAGGGCCGCAGCGCGTTGTTCATCCGTCATCTCCGGCAACATGTCATAGTCCTTTCGACGTATGCATCGTATCAACGCTCCTCTAGGAGAGCGTTGATCTCGCTCAGGATCTCCCCTGCCGCAGCCTCGGGATCGTTCGCCTGGGTGATCGGCCTTCCGATCACCAGGTACGTCGCGCCCTTGGTTATGGCCTCCTGCGGTGTTGCTACACGCGCCTGGTCGTCATCTGAGCGGTGAACTCGAATGCCCGGCGTCACCCTGACGAGTCTTGGGGCAGCTTGGCGCACAACATTGAGTTCCAACGGCGAACACACGAGTCCCTCACACCCCGAGACTTCCGCGAGTTTCGCCATTCTTCCAACGATCTGGCCAGGCGTCCTCTGGAATCCGATCCGTTGCAGGTCCCGCTCATCGAGAGAGGTGAGAACAGAAACACCGAGTATCCCAGCTTGTGCGCCGCCGGATCCGCGCTCCAGACCTGAGGCGGCAGCTTCAAGCATCGCTGCTCCTCCCGATACGTGCGCGGTGACCCAGCGGGCGCCGTGTTGACCAAGTCTGTTGGCCGCGGCCTCAACCTGGGATGGGATGTCGTGAAGTTTCGCATCTACGAAGACGGGACGGTCAAGTCGCACAAGTGCGTCGATCGTTCCAGGACCAGGGCCATGGAGCAGCCCGAGTCCAATCTTGAAAGCCCCGACACTCGGTGCTACCCGCTTTGCCATCAACAATGCCTCTTCTGCAGATGGAAGATCCAGAGCGACAATGATGGGGTTGTGCGTCACCACGGTTCGTACGCTCCGGTGAGGGTCGCGATATCGTCGATCTTGCGCTTGCGCATGTACCGATGCAGGTCCCTGATGATGCCGTTCGCTACGCGAGGTTGTGCGAAGTGGGCGGTTCCAATGGCCACAGCCGACGCACCTGCGAGCATGTACTCGAGCACATGGTTTGCGTGCGAGACTCCACCGCAGGCGAGAATAGGCACCTCCGGTAGTCCTGAGGCGATCTCCAGTACGCAACGCATCGTGATCGGGCGAATCGCCGAACCCGAATACCCGCCGGTGAGCCCGCTCAACACCGGCCGACGGGTTTCCACGTTGATGGCCGCGCCCAGGACGGTGTTCGCGACGACAACCCAGTCCGCGCCGGCATGCATGACTGAATCAGCGACCGGCAGGATCGGCGTCGCGTCCGGCGACAACTTTGCGCCGATCGGAAGGTCCGTAGCGGCTCTGACGGCCGCAACTACCTGTCCGCTCAAGACAGGATCGAGAGCGAAAGCGGTCCCTTCGAGGTTTGGACACGAGAGGTTGACTTCGACCGCAGCAACCCCGCTGCCCGCCATGCGTGAAGCGACCACGGCGAATCCCTCCGTGTCATGAGCTACCACGCTCCCCCACACCTGGGTGGGCAAGGTTTCGATGCTCGGGCCGACTTCCTCGAGCCACACGTCGATGCCAGGGTTCTGAATCCCAATGCCATTCAACATCCCATGATCTGTCGGAGCCAATCTCGGTGGTTTCCGACCGGGCCACGGCTCGGGTGCGACAGACTTCGCCGTCGCCGCACCATAGTTCGCCCAGTCGATGACCTTCGCGAACTCAACGACGGATCCAACCGTGCCAGAGGCTGCCACGAGTGGGGTACTCAGGCTGACAGGTCCGAGGTTCACATCCAGCGTGCCACTCATTGCAGGATCGCCTTGTGGTGATCTTGCAGAGACAACACGGCTCCGTCGGCCAGGCGATTCGCTGCGATGCTGTTCGCAACGGCAAGCCCTCCCGCGGCTGTCGTCACACTCGCTATCCCGTGGCGGTTCGCTGCCATGCGGATGAGCCGGCCGTCTCCACGCGCCTTGCCGCCCGCTGGCGTGTTTATAACGAGATCGATTCTGTCCTCCGAGATGAGTCGGAGGGGGTCGTATGGGCCCTCTCCGACCTTGTCGACATGGGTTGTTGCAATCGAGTGTCGCGCAAGATTTCCGGCTGTCCCATGGGTTGCATAGATCTTGAATCCAAGATCGGTAAGTGTCCTAGCGATCTCTGCGCCGACCGGTTTGTCGCGATCGGCGAGTGAAAGGAAGACCGACCCCTCGTTCGGGACCTTGTGGCCTGCCCCACTGAGCGCCTTTGCGTATGCCATACCTGTTGAGTCACCGAGGCCCATCACCTCACCTGTTGCCCGCATCTCGGGGCCGAGCATTGTGTCCTCGTCCGGGAAGCGGGTCCAGGGCAGGACAGCTTCCTTTACAGCGGTGTAGGGCAGGTCGGGTGTCGTCGGCGGTAGGACTCCCGACGCTTGTAGCTCTGCGATCGATTCTCCGAGCATGACGCGCGTTGCGATCTTGGCGAGAGGAACACCCGTTGCTTTGGAGATGAAGGGGATCGTCCGCGACGCCCTCGGGTTGGCCTCGAGCACAAAGACATCGTCGCCCTGGACGGCGAATTGGATATTCAACAGGCCTCGCACGCCCAGTCCGTCGGCGAGTCTCCGTGTGATGTCACGTACCTCGGCGACCACATCGGTTGAAAGATGCGGTGGTGGCACGACACATGCAGAGTCCCCGGAGTGGACTCCGGCCTCTTCGACATGTTCCATGATCCCGCCGACGTACAGGTCGACACCGTCGAATACGGCATCCACATCCACTTCGATCGCCGACTCGAGGAAACGGTCGATGAGGAGTGGCGAACGAGAAAGATCCACTTCTCCTCCAGGTGTCGCCCCATACATTTCCGTGAGGTAAGCCGACAGTTCCTCTATCGAATAGATGATCCTCATTGCTCTTCCTCCGAGCACGTACGAGGGACGCACGAGTGCGGGAAAGCCGATCCGATCGACGACGGCGTGGGCCTCGGCAGCAGACAGCGCAGTTCCGTTGGCAGGCTGCCGAATCCCGAACTCAGTACACAACCGGGAGAAGCGCTCCCGGTCTTCCGCCATGTCGATGGCGTCGGGGGTCGTGCCGGCTATTGGAACCCCTGCCGCTTCGAGCGCCCCGGCAAGACCCAGCGGGGTTTGGCCTCCGAGCTGCACGATCACTGCCATTGGTTTCTCCACCTCGACGATCGCGAGCACGTCTTCGGCTGTCAGTGGCTCGAAATACAACCGGGTCGATGTGTCGTAGTCGGTCGAGACGGTTTCGGGGTTGCAGTTGACCATCACGGTCTCGTAACCCGTTTCCTCTAGGGCGAACGCCGCATGGACGCAGCAGTAGTCGAATTCGATTCCTTGCCCGATACGGTTCGGTCCCGATCCCAGAACCATGACCGTCTTTGGTCCTGATGGCGGCGCTTCAGACTCCTCCTCGTATGTCGAGTAAAAGTACGGTGTCGACGCGGCGAATTCCGCAGCGCAGGTGTCCACCGTCTTGTACGTGACCGAGATCGAACCGACCGAGCGCTGCTCGCGAACATCGGCCTCGTGGGTCTTCCACAGGTAGGCGATCTGGGCATCAGAGAAGCCGAAGCGTTTCGCGGTGCGCAGGATCTCGGGATCGTTCGGATTGGTCTCCACCATGTGGCGAATGCCAACCGTTTCTGCGATCTGGTCGATGAACCATGGGTCAATTGCCGTAGCGTCCGCGATCGCCCCCGCATCGAGACCGCGGCGCAGCGCCTCAGCGACCTCGAAGATGCGCACCGGCGAGGCGACGGGAAGGGCAAGGAGCAGATCGTCATCAGAAACCGATTCGAGCTCATGCTCCGTAGGGTCCGCGCCGAGGCCCAGTCTCCCGGTTTCGAGAGACCTCAACGCTTTTTGCAGCGCCTCCGGGAACGTGCGTCCGATCGCCATGGCTTCACCAACCGACTGCATCGATGTGCCGAGGACTGGGTCAACGGACGGAAACTTGGCAAAGTCGAATCGTGGGATCTTGACGACCACATAGTCGAGGGTCGGCTCGAACGAAGCTGGCGTGGCCTTGGTGATGTCGTTCACGATCTCGTCCAGGGTGAATCCAACGGCGAGCATCGCCGCCATCTTGGCGATCGGAAAACCGGTGGCCTTTGATGCGAGCGCTGAGGAACGCGAAACTCTCGGGTTCATCTCGATGATGATGCGTCTCCCGGTCCGTGGGTCAACTGCGAACTGGACGTTCGATCCCCCGGTTTCAACGCCGACAATCCGCAAACAAGCGATCGCGTCGTCCCTCATCTCCTGGTATTCCCTGTCGGACAGCGTCATCGCTGGCGCGACGGTGATGCTGTCGCCCGTGTGGACGCCCATCGGATCGATGTTCTCGATCGAACACACGATGACTGCGTTGTCCGCAGCGTCCCGCATCACCTCGAGTTCGTACTCTTTCCAACCAGCGATCGACTCCTCAATGAGCAATTCCCCCACGGGTGACGCCGCGAAGCCGTTCGATACGATCTCGTCGAATTGCTCAGCGCTATATGCGAGTCCTGTCCCTCCGCCGCCGAGTATGAAACTGGGTCGGACCATCACAGGGAGACCGAGATCTTCGAGGGCTGAAAGAGCTTCCTCAGTCGTTCTGACGTAGTGGGCCCTGGGCGTAGCGATTCCCGCATCGTCCATCAGCTCCTTGAACTGGCCACGATCTTCGGCGGCTTCAATCGCCTGTAGCGACGCTCCGATCAATTCAATGTCGAGTTCCTCGAACACTCCGTTCGCGGCGAGCTCCATGGTCACGTTGAGGGCGGTCTGGCCTCCAAGTGTTGGCAGTACCGCGTCCGGTCTCTCTTTTCGCAAGATCTCGGCGACGCTCTGGGCAGTGATCGGCTCTATGTATGTGGCGTCTGCGAATTCGGGGTCGGTCATGATCGTCGCAGGGTTCGAGTTCACGAGGATGACGCGGTACCCGAGCTCTCGCAAGACCTTCACCGCCTGGGTGCCGGAGTAGTCGAATTCGCATCCCTGCCCGATGATGATCGGGCCGGATCCAATGACCAGGA
This sequence comes from Acidimicrobiia bacterium, assembly GCA_036985935.1. Classification (GTDB taxonomy): domain Bacteria; phylum Actinomycetota; class Acidimicrobiia; order Spongiisociales; family UBA5794; genus JAMBLL01. Next base: position 10,326 of record BTQP01000001.1, read on the forward strand.
TCGATGTTATGTCACTGCGCCTCGGCACTGAGATCTCCGATCGTATCGACGAATCGATCGAACAGCGCTCGTGCGTCGTTCGGGCCCGGCGCCGCTTCGGGGTGATACTGCACCGAGAACGCATCGATGTCACGACACGCCAGTCCCTCGTTGGTGCCGTCGTTGAGGTTGTGATGCGTGCCGTCGACAAGGCCGAAGGGTGAGTCGATACCGGTCGGAATATGTGTCCGGTCTGCGAGACCTCTTCGAACGGGGGTTTCCGATCCACTCAACGTCCACAGATCCACAGCGAAACCGTGGTTCTGAGCGGTGATATCAACCGCTCCATCGCTCAAACGCTGGACGGGATGATTCCCACCATGGTGTCCGAAGGGAAGTTTGTAGGTCGTTGCGCCAAGCGCGAGAGCCAGCAACTGGTGACCAAGGCAAATCCCAAACACAGGCACCTCACCGAGCAGTCCACGGATCGCCTCGATCGGCTGGCTCAGGGGTTCAGGGTCACCGGGGCCATTCGAAAGAAACACGCCATCGGGTGCCAGAGCGAGTGTGGCCCTCGCCGTTGTATCTGCCGGCACCACGGTGACGTCGAATCCACGCGACGTGAAGGCAGCAATGATGTCCCTCTTGATACCGAAGTCGTATGCCACAACATGTCCGCGCCGTTCCCCGGCCGTCTCGGTGACGTACGTTTCGCTCGTCGTGACGCTCGACACGAGATCCAGTCCGGACATCGACGGTGTCGCCCTGGCGATGTCGATGAGTTCGCGGCTGTCCACGTCCGATCCTATGGCAGCCGGCATCGCCCCGCTTTCCCGGATGTGTCTTGTCAGCCGGCGCGTGTCCACATCGGACACCACAACGGTGTTGTGTGCTGCGAGATAGTCCGTGAGCGGCATGTCGGATCTCCACGAGCTCGCCACACGCGACAGCGACCGGACAATCACGGCACGTGCATGAATCTTGTCGTCCTGGTCGTCCTCGCGTGACGTCCCGTAGTTCCCGATGTGCGGCGAAGTGAACGTGATGATCTGTCCGGCATACGATGGATCCGTCAGGATCTCCTGGTACCCTGTCATGGCGGTGTTGAAGACAACCTCTCCCGCCGAAATACCTTCAACACCGACGGAGATACCCTCGAAAACGGTTCCATCTGCCAGGGCGACCAGTCCACGTTTCATATGGCGCCACCGTGAGCTACTCGACCGTTGCGAATGGTCGCCGTGGTTCTCCCCGTCAAACTCATCCCGAAATAGGGAGCGTTACGCGAACGCGAGCGCGTTGTAGTCGGCGTCCATGTCTCAGCTGGTGCGAACACAGTGATGTTTGCGACGTTGCCAACGCCGATCGGTAGCCCATGATCCGGGATCTGTGCGATTCTTGCAGGTGCAACGGCCATCACAGCGAAGAACCTGGTGGGGTCCAGTCCTATGATCTTTCCGGCCACAGGGCCTGCCCATTCCAGGCCCAACACACCATTGGGTGCGTCTTCGAACGGCACCTCTTTCTCCCTGGCAGCATGCGGTGCGTGATCCGTTGCGACGACGTCGATCACTCCGCTGCGAAGACCATCGGCTAGAGCCTGCCGATCGTCGGCCGTACGTAGCGGCGGCATCATCTTGAAGTCCGGATCGGTACTGGCCACGTCGGTGTGGTCGAACTCGAGGTGGTGCGGGGTAACCTCAGCGGTGACGGGTAGTCCTTCCGACTTTGCCTCAGCGATGAGTTCGACACCTCTGGCCGTTGAAACATGCTGAGCGTGATAGTTGACTCCGGTCAGCCGAACGAGGGCGAGATCGCGAGCGATCACTATCTCCTCGGCCACTGCTGGAATCCCTGGCATGCCCAAACGCGAGGACACTGCGCCTTCGTGCATGAAACCGGTGGCGCTCATCGAGCTGTCGACTGCGTGTTGGGCAACGACGCCCCCGAGGTTCTTGACGTACTCCATCGCAAGGCGCAGCACCGAGGAATTCGTCACCGAGGTCCCATCGTCTGTGAACAGGCGCACACCCGCGTGCCACATCTCGTCGATGTGTGCCATCCGTTCGCCTTGCCTCCCGAGAGTGATGGCACCCGCCGGGTACACGTCAGCCGAACCGACGTTTCGGCCTTGCTCGGACACGTACGTCGCGGTCTGGGCATTGTCGATGGTCGGTACGGTGTTCGGCATTGCGACAACCGCTGTGTATCCGCCCGCAGCCGCTGCTGCGGTGCCTGTCCCGATGTCCTCCTTCCACAGCTCACCCGGATCGCGCAGATGGGTGTGCAGGTCGACGAACCCGGGGCCTACCCATGCGTCGGAGGCGTCGACGATCGTCGAGCCGTCGAGGTCCGCCGCGAGTTCTGCGACGCGGCCGTCAACGATTCTCACGTCGAGACGCGCCATGCCGTCCTCGGTCAGAACCGACCCGCCCTTGATGACCAACTCAGGCAACCTGGTCACCACCCAGGAGTTCGAACAGCACGGCCATCCGCGCCGCGACGCCGTTTGATACCTGAAGGAGCACGAGTGACCGCTCGTCGTCCGCCACGTCATGAGCTATCTCGACCCCTCGGTTCATGGGACCAGGATGCAATACGACCGCCTCCGGCTTCAGGCGACCAAAGCGAGCCCCGGTCATGCCGTACCGGTCGGCGTATTCAGGGAGCGAGGGAAATACGGATCCACCACCGCGTTCAGTCTGTACGCGCAGAAGGTATACGACATCCACCTCGTCGAGTATCGCGTCGAGATCTGTCGACGTGTTCGCAGGCCAACCGTCGATCTCAACCGGAAGCAAGGTCGGCGGGCCGACCAAAGTTACGCTCGCACCGAGGGAGTGGAAGGCATACATATTCGACCGCGCCACCCTGGAATGGCGAACGTCACCCACGATCGCGATTCGTAGGCCTTCGAGTGAGCCGAACCGTTGGGTGATCGTCAGACAATCAGCAAGTGCCTGCGTCGGGTGCTGATGGGCGCCGTCGCCGCCGTTGACCACAGGGACGTCGAGCCACTCGGCGACGCGCCACGGGGCACCAGTTGACCCGTGGCGCACCACCATCAGATCGACTCCCATGGCGTGGACGGTCAAGGCTGTGTCCTTGAGCGATTCTCCCTTGGAGAGTGAGGATGTCGCGGGTGAGAACGACATAGTGTCCGCAGACAGCGCTTTCGCTGCTTTCTCGAAGGACAGCCGTGTCCGGGTGGAGGGTTCGAAGAACATCGTTGCGACTGTCTTTCCTCTGAGAGCCGGCACCTTGGGTATCGGACGCGATAGCACTTCGACGAACGACTCAGCATCCACGAGCAACTTCTCAATGACCTGCCGCGGGAGATCCTCGGTCGTGAGCAGGTCGTTCACGCAGGTTCGCTCTGCCCGATCCAGACACCGTCTTCATCATCAATGCCGAGAAACCGGACGGATACGTGTTCCGTAAGAGACGTCGGAATGTTCTTCCCGACATAGTCCGCTCTGATCGGGAGCTCACGGTGTCCTCTGTCGATGACCACTGCAAGTTGAACTGCTGACGGGCGCCCGAGATCGGCGAGTGCATCCAACGCTGCACGGATCGTCCTTCCGGTGAACAGCACATCGTCTGCGAGCACGACGGTCTTACCATCGAGCAGTTCCGGGATGTCTGTCGGTCCAATCCTCGCGCGGGGTCTGATATCGATATCGTCCCGATACATGCCTACGTCCAGGGACCCTGCAGTGAACCCAGCACCGTGGATATCACTAAGTGCCGCGGCGATACGATCTGCGAAGGGCTTGCCACGCGTCGGTATTCCAAGCAGAACGACCTCGTCCAGGCCGTGATTCCGCTCAGCGATCTCGTGAGCGATCCGCTTCGTAACGCGTCCGAGGTCGTCCGAATCCATTACCTGTCTCAGAATGGTCTCCTTCGAGTCTCCCGAAATACAACGAAACCGCACACTCGTGTGTGCGGCTGCTCGACTTGTCTCATCGACCGACATCCTTCTCGGCCTCTCTGGACCGGGTTAAAGGGGTTCTGTTGTGGTCATTGTACTACGGCGAACACATCACTCGCCCACGTCTCGCTGCTTGGCAACGGCCGACAGGACACCGTTGACGAAGGAGCCACTGTTTGCGGTCGAGTACAGTTTCGCGAGTTCGACACATTCCGAGATCGTCACACCCACCGGAACGTCGGTAAAGAGGAGTTCATATGTTCCGAGGCGCAGGATATTTCGATCGACAACCGGCATTCGTTCGATCCTCCAGCGGGTCGATGCGGCAGTGATGACGGCGTCGATCGCCTCCCGGTTCTCCCACACGGCCTCTGCGATCACCGCCGAGCGATGGGACACCTTCGTGACATCTATCACATCCATCGATCGGGAATCGGCTGCGTACAACGACCCCAGCGCTCCGTCTCTGGCGGCGTCAACGCTCACGAGACACGGGTGACGTAGTCACCTGTGCGAGTGTCGACCTTCACTACGTCACCAAGTTCGACGAAGAGCGGAGCCTGAATCACCCTGCCCGTCGCAAGAGTGACCGGCTTCGTTGCACCGGATACACGATCGCCTTTGACACCGGGCTCCGCGAAAGTGACTTCTATCTCGACAGAGGCTGGAAGTTCTATGTCCACGGGCGTTCCCTCGAACATCGCGAGCCGGATCGTCATACCGTCCGTCATGAAGTCAGCACTTGTGCCAACCAGGTCCTCCGACACGTTCATCTGCTCGTACGTTTCGCCGTCCATGAAGTTGAAACCCATGTCGTCGCGGTACAAGAAGGTGTAGTCCCTTCGGTCGATGACAGCCTTCGGGAGATTCTCGCCGGCGCGATACGTTCGGTCTATGACGGCCCCCGTGCGGACGTTCTTTAACTTCATCCGGACGAAGGCTTTGCCCTTGCCGGGTTTCACGTGTTGGTACTCCGTGACCGAAAAGAGACCCTCAGGCAAGTTCAACGCCATACCGGGTTTGACATCGTTGGTCGAAATCATCGGTCTGCCCTCCTCGAATGTGCGACGTTCAGGCGAGGTCGATGCCAGCGAACGCGGCCCGTACGGTAGCGTCATCGGGATGTATGAGCACAGGTGAACCGAAGTCTTCGAGGAGAACCATGCGAAGCCCCTCGCTGTCTCGTTTCTTGTCAAGTGCCATCACGGCACGTGTTGTCTCCAATTTCGCCTCCGGCGCCGTGACGGGGAGACCGATGCCCTTGAGGATGTCACTCTGGCGGTCCGCACCGGTAAAACCGATGTGATGTCTTGATGCGTACCCAGCCGCCACCATACCGATTGCCACCGATTCGCCATGGGGTCGACCCGTCGTTGTCTCGATCGCGTGACCGATTGTGTGGCCATAGTTGAGGATCGCTCGGGCACCGCGTTCTGTGAAGTCGTCACTCACGACCTGAGTCTTGACAGCTACAGACCGGTTCACGATCTCTTCGAGATCTGTGTCGATGCCGTTCTTTTCGAATGCAGTGATGATTTCGGTATCGGCGATGAACCCCGTCTTGATCGCCTCAGCTGCCCCGATGATCTTCAATTCCCTGGGGAGAGCATCGAGAATGTCGACGTCGACGATCACGGCTTCAGGATGTGAGAAAACGCCTGCAAGGTTCTTCCCATCCACATTGACGCCCGTCTTGCCTCCAATGGCTGCGTCGACTGCCGCCAGCAAGGTTGTTGCGACGTACATAGCGGAAACCCCACGGAGATAGGTCCCGGCGATGAATCCTGTCACGTCGGTGAGTGCGCCTCCCCCGACACCTACGACGAGGTCGTCCCTTGTGAAATGTCTGGCGTTGAGGAATCGGTATACATCTTCGACCACACCGAGTTGCTTGGCCTCTTCGCCGTCGGGGAGCGTGTATCCGCCGACTTCGATTCCCGCTGCATGGAACGCATTGGCGTATGTCTCGGCGAGCGCGAACGTGGATGGTTGACACACCACCGCGATCTGGCGATGACCATTGCCGGCGACCATCTCGGTCAGGGTCTGGGACATATCCCGTCCGACCAGAATGGTTGAAACCGGCTCAGTGTCCTTCCAGATCACGTGCCGACGCATTTGAGCACCTCCTCTGCCACAGTCGCTGCATCGAGGTCCGTCGTATCGATAACGCTGTCGGCGCTCTGTGTATAGATGTGCTTCCGTGTTTCGTAGATTCTCGCCAGCGCATCATTGTCGGAGTTGAGTGGACGGCTCGAATTGTCGCTCAATCGTTGCTCAATCTGGTCGAGACTCGCGGTCAGGAGGATCGTCGATCCTGTCGCACGCATCGCATCGACGTTCGCGGCGTCGAGCACGGCGCCGCCGCCCGTCGCGATCACGGCGTCGTCACAGGTCGCAAGTGCAGCGATTTCCGCCGACTCCAGGACGCGGAACGACGCTTCGCCTTCTGCGAAGATCTCAGCAATCGATCGGTGATTGTGTTCCACGATGAGGGCATCGACATCGAGGAGGGGAATCTGAAGGCGCTCAGCCACGAGCGCACCCACCGTGGATTTGCCCGTGCCCATCATTCCGATCAGCCATACATGCGCCATCTCAGAAAGAGTCGAGACGTGCCCGATACGCGGCATGGTTCCGCACTATGTCTCCGACGGTGTCTCCACCGAAGGATCTCATCGCCTCGTTTGCGAGTACGTACGCAACCATCTGCTCGGCAACGACACCTGCGGCAGGCACCGCACACACGTCGCTTCGCTCACGAAAGGCCTTGTCCTGGGCTTTCGTGCTCACATCAACAGTGTCGAGCGCACGCATGAGTGTCGCGATCGGTTTCATGTATGCCGTAACAGCCAGCACCCCTCCGGTCGTCATGCCGCCCTCGAGCCCGCCTGCGCGGTTCGTGCGTCGTGCGTAGGCATCGTCCGCTCGAATGATCTCGTCATGCGCCGACGAGCCGCGCGATCGCGATTGTTCCAAACCCGAGCCGATCTCGACTGCCTTGATCGCCTGGATCGACATCAGAGCCCCCGCAAGCAATCCATCGAGCTTTCTGTCCCAATGCACGTGACTACCAAGACCAGGCGGTAGGCCGTACGCGAGGACCTCCACTGAACCACCGAGGGTATCCCTGTCCGCCTTCGCTGCTTCGATCTCCTCAACCATCGCCTTCGCGCTTTGCGGGTCGAAAGCTCTCACCTCGGACGCGTCCACACGATCAAGATCAGCTGGTTCCGGCCGGGGAGACCCCTGGGGGACGCTGACCGAACCGATGGCCGTCACATGTGAGAGCACAGAGATATCGATTGCGCTCAGGAGTTGCTTGCTGAGATATCCGACGATGGTCCTGGCAGCGGTTTCGCGAGCGGATGCTCGCTCCAGGATGTCACGAGCGTCATGGGTGTCGTATTTTTGCATACCGACGAGGTCGGCATGCCCGGGCCGGGGTTTCGTCTCAGGTTTTTCAGTGTGTCCTGCCTCGGGAGACATCTCTTGCTGCCAGCGTGGCCACTCAGTGTTCCGTATCAGGACCGTGACGGGTCCACCCAGTGTCTCTCCGAAGCGCACACCGGCAAGGATCTCGAGCTCGTCTTTCTCCAACTTCATCCGAGGGCCGCGTCCGAACCCCAACCTGCGCCGAGCGAGTTCTGAGGCGATACCGGCGGTTGAGACGTCGAGTCCCTTGGGCAGTCCTTCGACGGTCGCGACCAACCCCGGACCGTGCGACTCGCCGGATGTGATGAATCTCAGCATGACCAGACAGAGTAGCGGCGCCAGTGAAAGTGCCGATCTCCGCGCGCCAGGTTCTCTGTGAGCGCCGTGGGTGCCGTATGCCGGTAGATTCAGAAGATGGCAACCGACCACAGACCCATCGACCATGCTGGCCGAACTATCGACTTCGGCCGCACGGTTGCCGACTACGAACGTCACCGACCTGGCTTCCCCGACGGATTCTTTTCTCTCCTCGTCGACCGCGGCTGGGTCGAAAGCGGTCGACGCGTTCTGGACCTCGGTACAGGAACCGGGTCCGTCGCCTTCGGCCTCGCAAAGATTGGGCTCGATGTGACGGGGCTTGACATCTCGCCTGAACTGCTCCAGGGCGCACGTCGTACCGCCGAAAGCCGTGGTCTCGATGTCCGATTCGTCGAGGGCGCCGCTGAAGCGACGGGACAGGACGATGACAGTTTCGACGTCGTCACGGCAGGACAGTGCTGGTGGTGGTTCGACTCCGACAGGGCCGCCCGGGAAGCGGAACGCGTGCTGCGACCCGGGGGCAGGCTCGTGATCTGCGATTTCAGCTACCTGCCGCTCGAGGGCAACGTCTCCGAGAGAACCGAGCAGTTGATTCTGGAACACAACCCCGGATGGACGAAGGCTGGTGGCACACGGATACATCCTGAGCAGGTGACGGCCCTCGATCGCGGCGGATACGAGTCCGTCGAATCCTTCAGCTACCTCGTCGACGTGCGATTCACGCACGAAGCCTGGCGCGGAAGGGTGCGTACCTGCAACGGCGTGGGTTCTGCTCTGAGTGACCTCGAGGTTGAACGCTTCGACGAACAACTCCGTGAACTTCTTGAAGACGAATTTCCGGACCAACTTGTGATCCCCCACCGAATCTTCGCGACGAGCGGCGTCACGTCTGGCTCCCCCTCAACCGGACGTACGGAGCTCGGCTAGCGCAGGTACCACTGGGTGATGGCCTCACCGAACGCGACTGCGATGATCGCTGCGAGCGTCATGAACGGACCGAAGGGGATCGCATCTTTGCGGGTACTCAATCGTGTCACCAAAAGGAAAATCGCCACAAGTCCACCTATCAGGAAGCCCCCGATCCCGGCAACGATCACATGCCCCCACCCGAGGTACCCGGTGAACACCCCGATGAGGAACGCTAGTTTCACGTCCCCGAATCCGAGACCTCCCCTCGCGAGCAAAGCAAGGACGAACATGACGGCGAAATACGCAACGCCACCACCTGCTGCACGCAGAATCGCGAACGGTTCACCAGCGATCAGGCCACCGATCACGAGAAGACCAACCGCTACGAGGGTCGCCGGACCAAGGATGCGGTTCGGTATCAGCTGGGTGTCGAGATCGGTCACGGTGAGAGCGACCATCGCGCCAGCGAAAACGAGGAACGCTGGCAGTATCCACAGGGTGGGCACCGAAACCGCCATAGTGGCAAACACGACAGCGGTGACCACCGGAATCAGGGGTGTGACCCATCGCTGCCGATGGCTCTGTGGTCTGCAAACGATCAGGGATATCGAGAGAGGTCCGTCACACACATCACATTCGGGATTCCACCATCGATCAGGGCGTTCCCTGCGATGGGCTGAAACCTCTGAAGCGATCGATCGCCCTGCGACGATTCCGACGGTTGCTGAGAGAAAAGCGGCTACCCACATCGTCGGCGAGCATAGGGCGAGGGAGAGCCGATTCCGCGGCTAATGATCCCTCGCGGCGGTCGCGAGCACCTCCACAGGGGCAGCCACGCCGGTGAACAGCTCGAAAGCTGCAATGGCTTGGCCAACGAGCATGTCGAATCCATCTGCGTGTGGGAGGCGCTTGATTCTCGCAGTCGCTATCGCGGGCGTCTCGGATGACCCATACGTCATGTCGATGAGTCCTGAGCAGTCCTCGACCACTCCCCGAGGAAGCTCTTCGCCGTGCATTCCGAGCGGAGTTGCGTTCACGACGATCGAACCAGGCAGGGAACTCCCCCACTCCACGAAGTCCATGGCGATACCGATGTTTCGTGCAAGTGCAATCGCGGGAGCGCTCTGTCGCGCCGAAATCGAGACCGGTCGGCTCTCCGCAAGACCCACAAGCGCAGCCGCTGCGGCGCCGCCGTGGCCCAGCAACAGGACCGGGGTGTCGGCAGGCAAACCCAACTTCTCGATCGAGAATCGAACACCGTCTATATCAGTGTTGTATCCCGTGAGCACCTCGTCGGCCGAGACGATCGTGTTCACAGCGTGAGCCGCGGCAGCCGGAGCATCAGCAATATCGACGGCGGCGAACGCGTGCGCCTTGTGAGGCATCGTCACGCTCACGCCATCAAGGTCACCGGTCCTGAGCCGATCTTCGACATCTCGGAAGCGATCGCGTGCGGTCGGCACGAATTCGAAGGTTGCGTCCAGATCGAGCGCGGCGAACCCTGCGTTGTGCATGGCAGGCGAACGGGAGTGTTCAACGGGGTCACCGACGATTCCGAACTTCATGGAAGAACACCCGCCTCCTTCGCTGCCTTCACATTTGCCTGGTGGCCCTCGTAGGTTTCCGCGAAGGCGTGGGACCCATCGGTGGAGGCAAGAACGTAGAACAGGTAGCTCGTGGTCGAGGGACGAACCGCCGCTTGGAGGCTGAGATCTCGGACCGTGCCGATCGGCGTGGGTGGCAGCCCGCCGATGCGGTACGTGTTGTACGCGGACTCGATCTTCAGGTCTTCTGCTGTGACCTGGCCGTTTACTCCGCCAAGCGCATACACGACCGTGGCGTCGATCTGGAGTCGCATGTCGATGTCAAGCCGGTTGTGGATAACCGACGAGATGATGGGACGATCTTCGTCAGTGCCCGCCTCACGCTCGATGAGCGACGCGATGATCAACGCCTCATAACGCGAGATGCCAAGTTCCTCGATGCGTGACCAGTCGATGCTCGCGGTTCGTGTCACCATTTCGTCGGCCATCTGGGTCAGCATCGAGACCGGGGTAGCGTCACCGCCCACCGGGTACTTCGCCGGGTACAACAGGCCCTCCCAACGCGTCAGCGACGTGATATCGCTCGACATCTCAGGCAGCATCGGCGAGGTGACCGAACCTGAGCTGAGAACCGTCTCGAACTCTTCCCTCGTGTACCGAGTTTGGGCGGCGAGTTCGTCGAGGATACGGTCGATCGTCCATCCTTCAATGAGCGTGAACGACCCGCCATCGGCGTCTCCTCCAAGCAGCAGTTGACGCACGACCGCATCGGGATCCATGTCAGTGACGAATAGGTAGGTGCCTGCCCGCAGTTGGTCCTCGGCCCCTGCACTGCGCGCAGCATCTCTGACCTCGCTCGACCGGGCGACCCTCGCCTCGTCGAGAATCTGGTAGATCCTCGACGCAGAAGTTCCTGGTGCGATCGTCACCTCGACCTCGACACCGGGTTCGACGCTCCAAGCGTCGCCCGCGGCAAGGTCTGCTGCGAAACGCGCTGAGAGGATCATGACGATGACTCCCAGCACAATCAGAACCGAAACCAAGATCCATCGCTTGGGGCGTGTGACCTCAGCTGAGTGGTTCTCCCTCGCTTCCTGATCCTGCATCGTTCCTCCGCCGGTCCAGATAGCTCTGGAGCATTACCGCCGCCGCCACCTGATCCCGTGTCTCTTTTCGCTTCTTACGCCGGACACCGCCCGAGATCAAGGCCGCTTCAGCGGTCTTGGACGTGAATCGTTCGTCCTGGAACACAACCTCGATGCCGGTCGCCTGCTCCACGAGCTCGCCGAGCTCCCTCGCCGAGTGGGCCGAACTACCCTCACGACCATCGAGGTTGAGCGGGAGACCGATGACGACCAGGGAGACGTCAAGTTCCTGGCAGAGATCCCTGATGGCTGAGGCAGCGTCTACCTCGGTTCTATCGATGTAACGATCCGGTGAGGCGATGGTACCTGTGGGGTCGGCTACCGCCACCCCTATCCGGCGCTCACCCGGATCGAGACCAAGAATCCTTCCGCTCACTGGCTTGTGAGCAATGCATGGGCCTCGGAACGGCCTGTCTCGACGGCTTCATCCATGCCTTCAGACTTCGGCCCGCCTGCCTGGGCAAGTTTGGCGTCCCGGCTTCCACCACCCCCAACGGCCCGTGCCGCGATCGCTGCGATTTCTCCGGCTGACACACCTGCATCGACAAGTTCGTCAGTTACGAACACGACGAGGGCAGCTTTGGAATCAGTAACCGAACCGAAAACACCGACCCCGGAATCGATCCGGTCGCGTACGGCAAACGCGAGAGCTCGGAGACCGTCGCTACCCAATCCATCGATTCTGCCGGCAGCGAGCACATGACCATTGACAGTCTCAGCAGCCTCCACAATATCGAGTGCGGCGTCACCGCGTTCACGATCCTCGAACTCACCAAGTCTCGCCTCGGTGGCTCTGAGCCGATCGCTCATAGAAATCGCAGCCTCCACAGCCTGGCCTGGCTGGGCCTTGAGCACACCCGAAACATCTGCAAGCTGTGTTCGCAGGTCAACCAGATACTGGTACCCGGCGGAGCCGGTCAGAGCGTCGACGCGTCGCATGTTGCTCCCAACTGACCCCTCGCTCACGAGAACAAGAGGTCCGATCTGCCCGGTGCTCGGAACATGTGTTCCACCGCAGAACTCTGTGGAGAAATCTCCCGTGCGAACAACGCGTACACGATCACCGTATTTGTCCCCAAAGAATGCGATCGCGCCCATCTCTTGTGCCTCGTCCTTCGAGGTCTCGACGGTCGTGACGGCAGCGTTCTCGATGATCCTGTCGTTGGTCACCTTTTCGATGTGGTGCAACGTCTCTGTGTCGAGCGCCGCGTGGTGGGAAAAGTCGAAGCGAAGCCGATCAGGTGCAACGAGAGATCCGGCCTGGTGGACGTGGTCACCGAGAACGTCGCGCAGCGCCCAATGCAGAATGTGTGTACCGGTGTGATTCTTGCGCGTGGTTTCTCTTCGGAGACGGTCAATCATCAACCTGGCGTCCTGGCCGTGCTGGATGTGACCCTTCGTGACCTTGCCGCGATGCCCGTGGATACCCGGCAGAGCCAGCTGCGTGTCGAGGATCTCGACGGTTCCCGTGTCCGTCGTGATCGTGCCGGTATCGCCCACCTGACCACCGGATTCTGCATAGAAGGGTGTTACGTCGAGCACCAGCTCGATTGCGCTGCCGACCTCAGCTCGTTCCACGAGTTCGCCCTCCCTGAGGATCGCGAGAACCGAACCTCTGGCATCCATGTCCTCGTATCCGACGAAGTCTGTCTGCTCCACTCCTTGAAGTAGCTGGCGATACGCCTCGGCTGCATCTCCACTGTTTCCGCCTTTGAACGCTGCCCGTGCACGATCCTTCTGTTGTGCCATCTCGGAGTCGAAAGAGGCGCGGTCGACGGCCAGTCCGCGTTCGGCGGCGATCTCTTCAGTGAGTTCGATCGGGAAACCGAAGGTGTCGTGAAGCTTGAACGCGGTGTCACCTGGTACCGGGGCGCCAGCTTCGAGGGTCTCGAGCGCAACCTCGAGCATTTGTTCTCCGGACGCGAGAGTTCGCAAGAAGGCGAATTCTTCACGTCCCGCCATGTCCGTGATGAAATCCTGACGCTCCACGATCGCCGGGTACGCGTCACCCATTTCACGCCCGGTGACGTCGATGAGTCCCGCCATGATGGGTTCCGTCGCTCCGAGCATTTGGGCATGCCGCACCGCACGCCGGAGCAGTCGCCTCAAGATGTACCCGCGACCCTGATTGGACGGCACGACACCATCGGATATCAGAAACGTGATGGCCCTGGCGTGGTCGGCGAGGATCCGAAGCGAGATATCGCTCTTTTCTCCTGATCCATAGTCGACACCTGTCTGTCGTTCAGCGACCGACATGATCGCCCGGATCGTGTCCGTATCAAAAGTAGACTCGACGCCCTGCATGAGAAGGGCCATTCGCTCGAGACCCATTCCGGTGTCGATCGACTTGGCCGGCAGGTCGCCCACGACGTGATAGGGCTCGTCCTGGATGTACTGCATGAACACGAGGTTCCAGAACTCCATGAACCGCTCTTCATCAACGACAGGCCCGCCGTCTGGACCGTACTGGGGGCCCTTGTCGTAGAAGATCTCCGATGAGGGACCGGCGGGTCCTGCAACACCCATCTGCCAGAAATTGTCCCTGTCGCGCCGTTGCAGCCGCTCGGGAGGTACACCCACAACGTCGAGCCAGATCTCAGCAGCCTCATCATCGGTTTCGTGCACTGTGTACCAGAGCCGATCAGGATCGAGTTCGAAACGTTCTGTGATCAACTCGTACGCCAGCGGAATCGCCTTCTCCTTGAAATAGTCTCCAAAAGAGAAATTGCCGAGCATTTCGAAGAAAGAGAGGTGTCTCGCTGTCGTACCGAGAATGTCGATGTCCTCGGTGCGAATGCATTTCTGACTCGATGTCGCCCTCGGCGTCGAAGGTGTCTCCTCACCGAGCAAGTACGACTTGAAAGGCACCATGCCGGCGACGTTCAACAACAGCGCCGGGTCGATGGGAATAAGCGACGCGGACGGGATGACGGTATGTCCCCTCGATTCGAAAAAGTCGAGGTATGTGCTTCGGATTTCGTTGGTACGCATGGTCAGGCGAGGTTAGTCCGGCGAGTGCCGATTGACGCCACGGGTTAGGAGGACTCGACGGGAATATCAGGTGTAGCTTTGATCGCTGAACGCTGAAGTTTCCTTCCGGTGTATTCGATCGCATCGGCAGCGAACGACGCACCGATTCTCGTAACGCCCTCGGCATCGAGTCGCTCACGCATCGCCCGCGCTCTTTTCACGACCAGAACCGTGGCGCCGAGCGTCGCCGCAGTGCCATACACAAACCAGCGTGCACGTGTGAACATGAGTCGAAGAATAGTGGTCAGTCTGGACGTTGTCGGTGGTGCGGCGTGCGTTGCTTGCCCAGGATCTCGTCGATGCGGGCTAGTCGGTCTGCCAGCGTGGTTTCGTCACCGACTCGTTTCGGTTGATACAGGATCGTTCCCTCCAGCCCGTCCGGCAGGTACTGCTGTTCGCTCACGGACCGTGGGTCGTCGTGGGGATACTGGTACCCAACACCGAATCCAAGTGCGCGATCTCCCGCGGTCGAACCCGAACGAAGATGTGCGGGAACTTCACCGTGCGGTCCTTCGAGGACTGCCTCACGCGCAGACGCGATAGCCGCGGTCACCGAGTTGGACTTCGGAGCCAGGGCAAGCGCCAAAGCCGCATGTGTCAGGTTGTATGTGGCCTCGGGGAGACCAACGAACTCGAGGGCCTGGAATGCGGCGACGGCGATGGTCAAGGCTGAAGGGTCGGCGAGCCCCACATCTTCAGACGCAAACACGACCATGCGGCGTGCGATCAACCTCGGATCCTCCCCTGCCTCGAGCATTGTGTGCAGCCAGTACAGCGTGGCATCTGGATCGCTCCCGCGCATCGACTTGATGAACGCGGACACGACGTCGTAGTGCCTGTCCCCTGCCCTGTCGTATCGGATGATGCGGCGTTGCAATGCCTCCTCCACATCTCCAAGCTCGATGGTCTGGTGGTCCTTGCCTACAGATATGGTCGCAGCCGTGTCGAGCGAGTTGAGTGCCAGCCTGGCATCGCCGCCCACGCGGCTCGCGAGAGCTTCCAGAGCGTCATCGGATGCCGCGATACCGTCCAGCCCTCTCATCTGATCTTCGAGCGCGGCCCGCAGAACCTGATCGATCTCTTCCGGTGTCAGCGGTTCGGTACGGAATACGGTGGCACGCGATATCAGAGGTGAATTCACCTCGAAGAACGGATTCTCGGTTGTGGCTCCGATGAGGATAACGGTGCCATCTTCAACACCCGGCAGAAGAGCATCCTGTTGTGCTTTGTTGAACCGATGGATCTCGTCGAGGAACAGGATCGTGCGACCACGACCCTCCCCAAGACGCTGGTCCGCCCGTGCAAGTATCTCGCGCACGTCCTTGACACCGGCCGCGGTTGCGGAAAGTTGCTCGAACGATCCGCCGATGTTCGAGGCGATCAATCTCGCCAACGTCGTTTTCCCTGTGCCGGGTGGCCCCCACAGGATCATGGAAGCAACGTTGCCCGAGTCCACCATCGAGCGAAAAGCAGCGCCACTGTCGAGGAGATGTGACTGGCCAATGACCTCATCGAGCGTGCGGGGTCGCATCCGAGCCGGAAGCGGGGCCTGGGCCCGCTTTATCTCGTCCCGCCTGACCGCAAACAGGTCATCTTCCGTCATCAGTCTGACTGTTCAGCTTCCCGCGCGGCCCACCGATCGAGAACCTCGGGCCTGACCTCGATGCCTAGCTCTTGAAGCTGCTCGTCGTCTATCTGGCTCGGTGATCCTGTCAGGGGATCTGCGCCCGTTTGCGTCTTCGGGAACGGGATGATCTCACGGATGTTCGGCTCTCCTCGCAGGATGCTCACGAAGCGGTCGATTCCGACCGCAAAACCAGCATGGGGTGGTGTTCCGTATCGGAGTGCCTCGAGAAACCATCCGAACCGATCCGAGGCATCTTCGTCAGAGATGCCCATGACTTCGAATACCTTGGCCTGGGTCACGGGATCATGGATCCTGACGCTGCCTGAACCGAGTTCTGAGCCGTTCAGCACAAGATCGTACGCCTTCGAGATAGCGGTCTGCGGAGACGAGACCATCTCATCGATGTCGGCGGGTGCTGTGAATGGATGATGAGCAGGTGAGAGATTTCCCTCGGCATCGACGTCGAACACTGGAAAGTCGACGACAAAAACGAACGCAAGCTCGTCTTGACCCTCCGGTTGACCCAGGTCGAGGCGAAGTTGTCCGAGAACCTGTCGGACCAGAGACGTTCGGTCCGCGACCATCAGCAAGGTGTCGCCTGGCATGGCGCCGCAGGCAGTGACAAGCTCCGCCTTCTCCTCGTCCGATAGGAACTTCGCGACGGGTGAGCGAAGAGATCCGTCCTCCTCCACGACCATCCAGACGAGACCCTTAGCTCCGAGTTCCTGCGCTCTCGAAACCTGGGAGTCCAGTCCGGATCTGGCGAGTCCGAGCGCACCCGCATTGATGGCCTGGACAGACCCTCCGCTCGAGAGCACAGCAGCGAAGGCGTTGAATTCGGTTGACGCGAACACGTCAGACAGGTCGATGATCTCCATAGCGAAACGAAGATCGGGTTTGTCCGTCCCGAAGCGAGCCATTGCCTCGGCGTGTGTCAGCCGCGGAATCGGTGTGACGATCGTATCTCCCCGGAGGTCAAGGACAACCCGCGCTGCGATCCTTTCGAGGACGGCGAGCACATCATCTTGCCCCCAGAAGGAGCCTTCGAAGTCGAGCTGCGTGAACTCGATTTGACGGTCGGCCCGAAAATCCTCATCCCGGTAACACTTCGCGACCTGGTAATACCGCTCCACGCCTCCGACCATGAGCAGTTGCTTGAAGAGTTGCGGAGACTGGGGCAGCGCATAGAAGTTGCCCTGTCGGAGGCGCGACGGTACCAGCATGTCGCGGGCTCCTTCGGGAGTCGAAACGATCAGTGTCGGCGTCTCGACTTCGAGGAAACCTTCTTCGTCCATAACGCGGCGCATCGCACGGATCGCTTCCGATCGCGCCTTGAGGTTCTCTGCCATCCGGGGCCGCCGCATGTCGAGGTAGCGGTACTGGAGTCGTAGTGCCTCGTCGACGTCGGTTCGGTCGTCTAGTTGGAATGGCAATACGTCCGCCGGGCTCAGGACGATCAATTGTGATGCCACAACCTCGATGGCGCCCGTGGGCAGGTCGTCGTTCGTGGTCCCCTCGGGCCGGGGTCTCACCTTGCCAACGACCTGAACGCAGAACTCGAGGCGCAACCCATGCAGAACCTCCTCAGAGGCCGGGGTGTCCTCGGGGTTCAGGACGACCTGGACGATTCCGGAGGAATCGCGAAGGTCGATGAATATCACGCCGCCGTGATCCCGCCTACGACCGACCCAACCGGCGAGAGTCACGTCGGTGCCCACGTCTGGCGTACGTAACTCGCCTGCGCCGACTGTCTTCATCAGGCCCGTAGCCATGACTCGATCTCCTTCACGTTGATTCGGTCCTGTTCGCCGCTGGATAGTTTCTTCACGGTGACGTCTCCGTCGACCCACTCATCTCCGACAACGATCGCGTTCGACGCTCGACGCCGATCCGCTTCCTTGAATTGCGCCTTGACCGACCTTGATTCAGTGGTCATATCGACATGAAGGCCGGCTCGGCGCAAGGCAGAGACAAGCCGGCGCGCCTCGGGTCGTCGGGCATCGTCGATGACGACCACGAAAGCATCGAGCAGGCCAGACTCCGTCGAGGGAGTGGATGCGAGGAGAACCCTGTCTACACCCATAGCGAGGCCGACCCCGGGGGTTGGTTTGCCTCCAAGGACCTCGAACAGTCCGTCATATCGTCCGCCACCTCCGACGCTGGACTGCGCTGCGTCGTAAGACGTAGGCACGTATTCCCACACAGTGCGGTTGTAGTAGTCGAGACCTCTCACGAGTCGTTGATCGATCGTGTACGGAATGGCGAGACTCTCGAGACCGCTGCGAACCTGGGCGAAATGCGTCGACGCATCGGGTCCCAGATGTTCGCCGGGTGTCGGTGCGTCGGCGACGACATCAGCGTCTGCCTTCGAGTCGAGCACTCGCATCGGATTCGTTTCGATCCGTCGTTGTGCATCCGACGAGAGCTTCTCATACCTCGCATTGAGGAACCGCTGTAACTCGTTTCGGTACCGAACCCGGTCCTCGGGGTCACCGATCGAGTTCAATCTCACCTCGACATCCGGCACTTGCATGACTTCGAGATATCGGTAGCCGAACTCGATGACCTCGACGTCCGCCTCGGCTGATGCTGAGCCGAGATATTCGACTCCTCCTTGATAGAACTGTCGGTATCGTCCCTTCTGCGGTCGTTCGTACCGGAACATTGGTCCCCAGTACGACATCTTCGCCGTCCCCTGGACGCCTCCGGCCTGGATGACGGCACGAACCACCGAGGCCGTAGCTTCAGGGCGCAGGGTGATCGATCGATCGCCTCGGTCGGTGAACGTGTACATCTGCTTCTCGACGACCTCCGTGTCGCCGCCGACGCCTCGGGAGAACACCTCGGTGTCTTCGAAATATGGCGTCAGGGCCAGGCCGTATCCGAAAACCTCCGCGAGCTCCTCGAACGTTCGGTGCGCGGCGCGCCACCTGGCCGACTCCGGCGCCAGGATATCAAGGGTGCCTTTCGGGGCTTGGAAGGTGCTCACAGCAGCTCCTGAAGAAAGGGATTGAGGTCGCGTTCGGCTGCAAGCGTAGTGGACGGTCCATGACCCGGCAGCACGCTGGTTTCGGGCGGGAGAGGAAGGATCTTCGTTCTCATGGATTCCATCAGCGATGAATACGACCCGCCGGGTAGATCCGTTCTGCCGATCGAGCCCGCGAAGAGGTGATCCCCCGAGAACAGAACGCCGTCAGCTTCAATAAGAAAACAGCAATGTCCCAGCGTGTGGCCGGGTGTATGGATGACCTCAATGCGTACTCCAGCGAGCTCCAGCATCTGACCATCAGCGAGATCGGTGAACCGCGTGCGCACGACATCGCCGTCGAGACCATCCATGGCCTGGCCCAATAACGCTTGGAGCTGTTCGCCAGGGTGTCTCGCCATGTCGACGTCATCCGGATGGAGATAGGCCGTTACGGTCGGGCCTGCGACACCGTCGGCGCCACCGACATGATCGATATGACCATGGGTTATGAGTACGGCGACGGGCGTCAGGTCGTGTTTTGCAAGCAGTGTGGCAACACCCTCGGGATCTGGAGGGGCATCGACGACGATCGCCGGGCCGCCGCGCTCGGAGGCCACAACGTACGCATTGGACTCGAAGAGCCACAGTGGTGCTGAATCGATGAGCAGAGCCATACGTCGGTCAGCTCACAGGACCAGGCGGTACGCGTCGTATACGCCGTCGATCGAGCGCAGCCCCGCGAGCACGAACTCGAGTGCCTCTCTATCGGAGAGTTCGATCTCGTACCGGAGCAGTGCGATCCGGTCTCTGCCGGTGACCGAGGACGAGGCATGGATGTTCGCTCCAGCGTCAGACAGTGCTGCGGTGACGTCCCTCAGCAGCCTCGACCGATCGAGGGCCTCAACTTGAATCCACACGAAGAAGGTGCCGGACTGTTCAGCTGACCACGCAACGTCAACGAGTCGCTCGGATTGCTTCGTCAGAGTCCCGATGTTTGCGCAGTCTGCGCGGTGCACAGACACACCTCTGCCGACGGTGACGAATCCGATGATGTCGTCTCCCGGTACCGGACCGCAGCACTTCGCCATGCGCACCAGCATGTCTTCGAGTCCTTCAACGATCACGTCACCTGATGTTCGCAACCGCCGTTTGTGCGGAGTCGGTAGCCGCTCGGCAACGACGGCCTCTGCGGATTCTTCTGGTTTCAGCCGCCGGGCAAGCCGCTGCGACACGGTCTGTGGGCTGATCCGGTTCTCGCCAACCGATTGATACAGACCGTTCATTTCGACGAACCCCAGGTCGGCGGCAACGATGGCCAGCTCCTGTTCCGTTCCGCTGATGGGAACCCCGTCGCGCCGCATAGCGCGGTGCACCGCTTCTCTTCCTTCGACAAGTGCGGTATCACGGCGCTCCTTCGTGAACCAGGCCTTGATCTTCGATGCAGCTCGGGACGATTTCACGAAATCGAGCCAATCCCTGCTTGGATGGGCATCCTGGGCCTTCGAGGTCATGATCTCGACGATGTCGCCGCTCTCGAGCTCGGTTGACAGCGGTACAAGCCGACCGTTGACCTTTGCCCCGGAACATCGGTGCCCCACATCTGTGTGAATGCGATAGGCAAAGTCAACGGGTGTCGCCCCCTTCGGCAGAGTCTTGACGTCGCCTCGCGGCGTGAGAGCGAACACCTCATCCTGATACAGGTCGAGTTTCAGGTTCTCGAGAAACTCCTTGGGATCCTCAGCGTCCTCCTGAAGGTCCTGTATGTCCTGGAGCGCCAGAAGGTCGTCATCTCCTGATTCGCCCTCCTTGTATCGCCAGTGTGCCGCGATTCCCGCTTCCGCCCTGTCGTGCATTTCGTGCGTCCGGATCTGGACCTCGAGGGCCTTACCACCGGGCCCGACCACTGTGGTGTGCAGCGACTGGTAGAAGTTGAATTTCGGCATCGCGATGTAGTCCTTGAACCGGCCCTGGATCGGCGGCCACATCGTGTGAACGAGACCGAGCGACGCATAACAGTCGCGAACGTCGGAGACGATTATCCGGATACCGATCAGATCGTGGATCTCTTCGAACGCCAGACCCGAAGCAACCATCTTTCGATAGATGGAGTACAGGTGCTTCGGTCGGCCGGTGATCACGGCAGGTATGCCGGCGTCTGCGAGTGTCTTGGACACATCGTCTATGACTTGTTCGAGATACGATTCACGTTGCGGAGATCTGCGGGCCACCGCGGCTGAGATCTCGGCCTTTGGCCCCGGGAACAGAACGCCGAAGCAGATCTCCTCCATCTCATGTTTGATCTCTTGCATCCCAAGACGATGTGCCAGCGGTGCATACACGTCGAGCGTCTCCGAGGCCACCCTCTGCTGCTTCTCTGCCGGCAATGGTGTCAACGTGCGAATGTTGTGGGTCCTATCGGCGAGTTTGATGACGAGGACGCGAATGTCCTTTGCCATTGCAACGGCCATCTTGCGAATGGTCGCCGCCTGTGCGAGTTCGCGGCTCGAGAACTTGATCCGGTCGAGTTTCGTCACACCATCGATCAGGAGCGCTACCTCGCTACCAAACTGCTCCTCGACACCGTCAAGGGTGAGGTCGGTGTCCTCGATCGTGTCGTGCATCATCGCCGCAGCCAGCGATGCTTCGTCTAGTCCGTACTCGGCGAGTATCTCGGTGACTGCGAGCGGATGAACGATGTATGGGTCGCCCGTTGCACGTTTTTGGCCCTTGTGCTGCTCCGTCGCAACCGCAAACGCATCTTCGAGCATTCCGACGTCACCGTTGGGGTGCGACCCCACGAATGTCATGACGATGTCGGCGAACATTTCATCAGGAGTTCGACCGCGTACGGCCGGATCGACGAACGGAATCACGTCGACGACATCTGGTGCGAACTCGTCTTCCATGCGACCAGTTTACCGACGCTTTCGCCTCTGCTTCGGAGGCTTTGCAACGACCGTTTGACCGCCGGATGCTTCGAGCGAAACAGGCGCCTTCTTTGGTTTTGCATCACCCTCGTGCGGGTCCGAATCATCATCTGCAACGTATTTGCCAGCAGCGCGCTTCTCGGCCCGCTTCTCACGTCGGTCCCACTCCGGTTCGCGCGATTTCCAACGGGACAGGATCGGTGCCGCTACGAAGATCGAGGAATATGTGCCAACCGCGATGCCGATGAACAAAGCGAGAGCAAACTCCTTCAGTGTTTCAGCGCCTAACGCAAGAAACCCGACGAACAGCAACACTCCAACAGGCAACAGCGACGTCAGAGAGGTATTGATCGAGCGCATCAGGACCTGGTTCATCGAGTGGTTGACGATCGAGCGGTACGTCGTGCGGGTATCTTCCTCCACGATGTTCTCTTTGACCTTGTCGAACACAACGACGGTGTCGTAGAGGGAATACCCGAGAATCGTGAGCACGGCGATGATCGTCGAAGGAGTGACAACGAATCCGATGAGGGCGTAGATGCCCCCTGCGATCATCAGGTCGTGGAAAAGCGCGGCAAGCGCACTCATCGCCATCTTCCATTCGAACCGCCACGTGATGAACAGGGCGACAACGATGATGAACACGACCAGAGCCTCGATCGCCTTGCGGGTGACCTCAGCGCCGAAGGTCGGACCGACCGCTGAGATGTTTAGGTCATTGACCGTGGCTCCCGCCGTGGCCGCCACGGTCTGCGCCAACAGATCCTGTTCGCCTGCCTCGAGCGTCTCCGTCTGAATCTGAAGGAACCCGTCACCCGTGATCTGGACCCTGACATCGCTATAGCCGATATCGCGAAGGTCGGCACGCACCGATTCGACGGTCGCGTCCGCCTGATTCTCGACGGTGATGATCACCCCGCCCGTGAAGTCGATACTCAGGTTGAACGGCTTGACGACCATCAACAGGATCGATCCGGCCACCAGGGCAGCAGACACGATGAGTGTTTTCTTCGAGATCGCGACGAAGTCGAAGGTCGTTTCGCCCCGATACATCCGGCGCACGACATTCACGATCCCACCTCGACGGACTCTTTGACTTCCTTGATGTCTCCTTTGCCCATGGCTCCACGGATCGAGAACGCTCCACCATCGCCGAGCGCGCCCCTGCCCATCAGGTACGTCGCGGGTCTCGTAAAGAAGTACGCAACTATGACGTCGACCACCGTCGCGATACCGAGAGTGAGTGCGAATCCTTTGACCTGACCGATCGCCAGGATGAAGAGCAAGATGGCACCGAGGAAGGTGACAGTGTCGCCCGTGAGGATCGTGCGGAACGCTCCGTCGAATGCGTGGGTTATGGATTGTCGGAGCCCGCGACCGCTGCGGAACTCCTCCTTCGTCCTCTCGAAATACACGATGTACGAGTCAGAGGTGATGCCGATCGATACGATCACTCCCGTAACACCTGCAAGCGTCAGAGTCGTGCCCTGGGTCTGACCGAGCAGGATGATCGTACCGAGGAGGAACGATCCAAAGACCGTCAGCCCCACGATGGATATGACGCCCAGAGATCGGTAGTAGAAGAGCATGTAGCCTGCTACGAGTACGAGACCGACGAGCCC
This sequence comes from Acidimicrobiia bacterium, assembly GCA_036985935.1. Classification (GTDB taxonomy): domain Bacteria; phylum Actinomycetota; class Acidimicrobiia; order Spongiisociales; family UBA5794; genus JAMBLL01. The sequence goes on from BTQP01000001.1 coordinate 33,767, forward strand.
GGCGAAGAGGCCGGCCTGTAGCGAGTCCGCACCGAGACTCGCTGAGATCGATTCCACACGCTCACGCTCGAACGTCGTCGGGAGCGCTCCATATCTGAGAATCGCAGCGAGGTTCTCGGACTCCTGTTGAGCGTTCTCCGACGAGCCAACGGTGATGATGACAGCGTTGGGATCCAGTCCTTCACTCGGAAGCACCTCGACGGCTACAGCCGGCGCTGAGAACACCTCGCCATCAACCACGATCGCGAGTTGCCGCTGCGGTGTCCCTGGTGGGAAGGAGGCAAGATAACCGGTTGCTTCTCGGAACTTCTCTCCACCTTCGTCGGTGAACTCAGGAACCACAACCCATTGGCCACCGATTCCTTGTGAAGAAAACCGGGCCGATGCGTCAGTGATGTCAGACCCCGTCGGGAACTCGACGGTCGTCCCATCCTGGAACTCGATCGTCGTCCCATCGACCTGGTAGATGAGTGGCCCATCTGCAAGTTCGAGGATCGAGCGCTCCGTGATCACATCGACGATCGTGATACCGGTGATCGGATCGACCTCGTTGAGAGGTGCGATGATCGGGTCGGTATTGAGATTTCCGTCAGGCTGGATGAGTCCAGGATTCGTGAGGGCGGGCGACTCGATTCCCTCGGATATGACGGCGCGAAAAGACAGTTCCCCTGTGGTTCCGACCGCTTGAAGTGCGCGTTCCCTGTCATCAACGCCTGGCAATTGCACGACGATCGAGCGGTCCCCTACGACGGCGATCTCCGGTTCCTGGACTCCTCCCAGGTTCTCGATACGACGGCGCATGATGTCGGCCGCTGTGTTGAGAGTGTCCTGGTCTGTTCCCTCCGGGGCGACGAGCGTCACGGCGAATCCGCCCTGCAAGTCAAGGCCGAGTTTCGGTACCCAACCAACAGCAAGCATCGTTGCGAGAGATCCCCAGGCGATCGCAAGGGTGACGATCAGGGTGACCCATGCCTTCTTACGATCCATCGCCATCCTGTTCGATGCGTTCAGCGACCGCCTTCTTTATGACGCGCATTGTGCTTCCGCCGAGGTCCAACGTGAACGCTTCTTCATCCTCATCGACCACCCGTCCGAGGATCCCACCGATCGTGCGGACCTCATCGCCCACGCCAATCTCCGAGCGCATGTTCGCCATCTTCTTCTGGCGGCGCCGCTGCGGGAGTATCAGCAGCACATAGAACAGTCCACCCATGATCGCAAGCGGAAACAGAAAGGTGAGAATCGAGCTGCCACCGCCGTCGGCCTGAGCGAAGATGGGCAGGAATAGCGCTGCTTGTACGATCACGAAATACATCTCCAGGAACGGTCCAACTGCTCCGTGTGGAACCCTGAGATGCTAGGACAGCGTCAGCAGTACATGCCTACTCGAATCTGCGGATCGATCAACGCTCGACGTGTGTTCACTGCCCCAGCCGTCGCTGTACGACGTCTTCGTGAAAAGCCGAAAACGTGTGATCCTCGATGTGACACCTGATATCTGCCATGAGCCTGTATGTGTACGAGAGGTTGTGCAGCGTCAGGAGGCGGTCGGCCGTTGCCTCGTGCGTTCGGTGGAGATGCCGGATATACGATCGGGAGTAGCGCTGGCACACATCGCACGGACAGTCGTCTTCGATTGGTCTCGAATCATGGGTCCATTCTGACCGCCTGATCGAGATATCGCCTTGACGCGTGAGCGCCTTTCCGTGACGAGCAAGTCGCGTGGGAAGCACACAGTCGAACAGATCTATCCCCCGAGCAACGGCATCGAGCAGCCCCTCCGTGTCGCCAAGCCCCATCACATACCGAACGCTGTCTTCGGGGAGTTCAGGGACCGTTGCGTCGATCGCGGCACCACGCTGCTTCGCACTCTCGCCAACCGCCAGGCCTCCGATGCCGAATCCAGGAAACCCTATGTCTGCTGTCTCGCGGGCTGAGATCTTTCGCAAATCGGGATCGGCGCCGCCCTGAACGATGCCGAACAATGCACGGTCGCTCCGCGTCTTTGCGCTCTTGGACCGCTCCGCCCATCGCAGAGTTTGGAGCATCGCGCGTTCAGCTTCGTCTCTCGGTGATGGCAAGGCAACCGGCACGTCGAGGACCATCGCGATGTCGGCACCGAGCGCCTCCTGGATGGCTACCGATCGTTCCGGGGTCAACTCAACCCGGGAACCGTCGTAGGTTGACGAAAAGACAAGTGTTTCCTCCGAGATATGCGGTTCGAGCGACAGAACCTGGTAACCGCCGGAATCGGTCAGGATCGGGTGTTGCCATGCCATGAAGCCGTGCAGGCCACCTTGCCCTTCGATGACTTCTCCGCCTGGGCGCAACATGAGGTGATACGTGTTCGAGAGCACGATCTGAGCTCCGAGATGCTCGAGGTCGCCGGCATCGATCGTCTTGACAGATGCCCGTGTACCGACCGCCATGAAGTTCGGCGTCTGAACGTTCCCGTGAGGGGTAGCCAGCGTGCCTGTGCGTGCATCGCCGTCAAGTGACTCCGCAACGAAGGTCACAGGCTCAGTCATCTGTCAATCTCCAGGTACATAGCGTCACCGAACGATAGGAACCGGTACCCACTTTCGAGGGCATGGGTATAGGCATCCTTCCATCGATCACCCACCAGCGCGGAAAGCATGACAAGAAGAGTGGTTCGCGGTGCATGGAAGTTCGTGATCATCGCATCGACGACCCTCGTTCGGTATCCCGGTGTGATGAACAGGTCTGTCGGGCCCCGGTACGCCGAGATTGTGCCGTCGTCGTTCGCCACTGACTCGAGCGTCCGAACGACCGTGGTACCGACACCTACCACCCTCCCACCATCGGCGCGAGTCCGGGCCAGTGCCTCAACTGCTTGCTCACCGACTTCGATTCGTTCCGAGTGGATGTCGTGGTCTTCAATGTCGTCGCTCGACATCGGACGAAACGTGTCGATACCGACCTCCAGATCTACCTCAGCGAACGTGACGCCGAGCTCGGTGAGCTCGGCTACGAGTCGCGGCGTGAAGTGCAGGGCGGCTGTTGGTGCGGCAGAGGATCCAATCGTGTCGGCGAACATCGTTTGATATCGCTCCGGATCCTCGAGATCGCCATGGAAGTACGGCGGAAGAGGAACAGTTCCAACCGCGGCGATTGCTTCCTCGACGTCACCACGTGCATGTATCTGAACAGTCACCACCCCGGCAGCGGGTTCGGACAGCACAGAGACCTCGAGCTCGCCGCAGTCGATAACCGTTCCGACGTGAACCTTGTTCGCTGGTCGCACCAGGGCGCGCCATCGTTCGAGATCGCCGCGTTGGGTGAGAAGCACCTCCGTCTTGCCTCCACCCGGCCGGCGGGCCCCGACGAGCCGGGCCGCCCGCACGCGTGTGCGGTTCACAACGAGCACGTCACCGGCCGAAAGGATCTGTGGGAGATCCGAGAACAGGAGGTCCTCGAGTCCGTCGAGCAGCAGTAGTCGGGAGGTGTCTCTCGGCTCGATCGCTTCCTGCGCGATCGCCTCAGCCGGCAAGTCGTAGTCGAATTCGGAAACTCTCATGTCGATCAGTTATAACAGCGTGCCCTGGTCCCGATTGCTCGGAGCGTCGAGTCCGAGATGTCGGTAAGCGCGGTCCGTAGCGATTCGACCCCTTGGCGTCCTCTGCAGGAAACCCTCGAGGATGAGGAAAGGTTCATAGGCGTCTTCGACGGTCTCCGGGTCCTCACCGACCGCTATCGCAAGCGTGGATAGCCCGACGGGGCCTCCAGCGAACTTGTTGACGATGGAATCAAGAATCGATCGGTCGACCTTGTCCAATCCGGCCTGATCTACCTCGAACACTTCGAGTGCGATGTCAGCGGTGTCGCCGTCGACGGTCCCGTCGGCTCGCACCGCGGCGTAGTCACGGACCCGCCGGAGCAAACGGTTCGCGATCCTCGGTGTGCCACGTGATCGACGTGCGATCGCATGACACCCGTCGTCGGTAACGGTCGTGCTGAGCAGCGCCGCCGAGCGCCGAACGATCGCGGTGAGGTCGTCGATTCCGTAGTAGTCGAGCCGCGCGACGTATCCGAAACGATCGCGCAACGGTGGCGCAACCCGTCCAACCCTGGTAGTGGCGCCCACGAGTGTGAAACTCGGGAGATCGATCTTGATCGATCGCGCGGCGGGTCCCTTACCGACCACGATGTCGAGCTGCCCATCTTCCATTGCGGGATACATCACCTCTTCCACCTGGCGAGGAAGCCGGTGAATCTCGTCGATGAACAGCACGTCTCCCGGTTCGAGATTCGTGATAACAGCTGCAAGATCGCCCGGTCGGTCCAGGGCAGGGCCCGACGTCGATCGAAACGCTGCGCCCATCTCAGCTGCGACGATCGCCGCGAGACTCGTTTTCCCCAGTCCGGGTGGTCCTGAGAACAACAGATGATCGACAGATTCATCACGGACAGAGGCTGCCTCGATCAGAATTGAGAGTCGTTCTTTCAACGCCTCCTGACCGACGAACTCGTCCAGTTTTCGCGGCCTCAGTCCGGCCTCGAGCTCGATCTCCTCGGAGGTTTGAGCTGTTGTAAGCAGTCCTTCCTCACGCATCAGCGAACGCATCCCTCGATGTTACATACGGTCACTGGGTCCTCCCGAGCTCCTGCAACGACCGCTTCAGCATGTCTTCCACAGACAGGTCGTGTGGCATTTCGGCGAGCGTACCCCGTATCTCATCTGGTGCGTAGCCGAGACCCACAAGGGCGTCGCGCACTTCAGCGATCGGGCCTGACGCTGAGCTCTGCTCGGCGATGATGTCCATTTTCGGACGCAACTCCAGCATGAGCTTCTCTGCGCTGCGCTTACCGATGCCGGGTACCGATGTCAGCGCCGCTTTGTCATCTGATACCACCGCGATCCGCAACTGTTCCGGCGTCATCGTCGCCAGAACTGCGAGGGCGACCTTCGGCCCGACACCTGAAACACCTAACAGCATGCTGAACAGGTCCTTGTCCTCGGCGGTGTCGAACCCGTAGAGCGCGAGCTGGTCCTCGCGAACGTGCAGATGTGTGTGCAGAACGACCTCTTCTCCGATGCCTGGCAAGTCCACCAGCGTTCGAGGAGTCACCGCGACGAGATATCCAACACCGGCCACGTCGAGTACAACCCGATCCTCGGACCTCTGAGCCAAAAGGCCCCGAAGTCGACCGATCATCGTGGGACGCCCAGCGCGGTGAACGGCGCGTGTTGGAGATAACACATGGCGATACCAAGAGCGTCCGCTACGTCCGCAGGACCTCCGACACCCGCGAGACCGAGGCGCATTGCAACAACCGCCGCCACCTGCGTCTTGTCAGCGCTCCCGGAGCCGGTGATCGTGAGCTTCATCTGCGAGGGTGAGTATTCAGCGACGGTGATGCCGCGCTCGGCGATCGTCGCCATGATGACACCAGATGCCCGAGCTACGGCCATCGCGGTTCCTCGGTTTCGGTTGACGAATACCTGTTCTATTGCCGCTGCATCGATTGGGTGGTCATCGAGGACACCAGATATGTCATGTTCTAGTTCCACGAGGCGTTCGGCTACCGATCGGTCCGGGTCTGTGCGTATCACGCCCGCGGTAACGGCCGTGGTGCGCCCCGCTGCCGATTCGATGATGCCATAGCCGGTACGCGTCAGACCGGGATCAATTCCAAGAACGAACATATGTTCGAATACTAGGGGCTGTCTGAGACATTTCAAGCACCAGACCGAAGGCGGGTGGCGGTATCGAGATCAAGAACACCTACTCCATGCCCGCTAACACATCGTCGGGGATATCGAAGTTCGCATAGACGGCCTGCACGTCGTCGAGGTCTTCGAGAGCGTCGACAAGCCTCAGTACGTGTGGTGCGGTCGCCGCATCAACGGGTACCGACGTGGATGGCAGGTAGGTCACGTCGACGGAGTCGATCTGCACCCCGGCAGATTCCAGCTCCGCGCGCACGGCCTGCACATCCCCGGGCCCGGTCACGATCTCCCATTGGTCGCCATCTTCGGTGATGTCCTCTGCGCCACCCTCGAGTGCCGCCATCATCACGGTGTCCTCTTCACCGGTTGCGAGGATGTATCCCTTCTGTTCGAACAGATACCCAACGGAACCCGGCTCACCGAGGTTGCCGCCGTTCTTGCTGAACGTGGAACGAACATCCGACGAAGCCCGGTTCCTGTTGTCTGTGAGAATCTGGACGTAGAGGGCAACACCTCCAGGTGCGTATCCCTCATAGAACGCCTCGATGTAGTCGACTCCGTCGACATCGCCCGCTCCCCTGGCCACGGCACGGTCGATGTTGTCCTTCGGCACCGAGTTGTCCTTGGCCTTCTGGATCGCCGTGGCAAGTGTCGGGTTAGCCGAGATGTCACTTCCGCCCGTACGCGCCGCTGACTCGATCGACTTGATCAGTTTCGCGAACAGCTTTCCGCGTTTTGCATCCTGGCGACCCTTGCGGTGCTTTATGTTCGCCCATTTGGAATGTCCTGACATACGGTCTCCTCAGGTCGAAGCCAGTTCGTCCACCAGCATGTGATGGAGGCGAGTATCTCCGGTCAGTTCCGGGTGGAATGAGCTCGCAAGGATACGTCCCTGGCGGACGAGTACGGGATGCGCGAATCCGTCAGGGTCCACGACCGTTGCGAGGACTTCGACGTTCGAGCCGACCTTCTCGATCCACGGCGCCCTGATGAACACAGCATGCATGGGATCCTCGAACCCCTCGACGTTGAGGTCCGCCTCGAAGGAGTCCACCTGCCTCCCGAACGCATTCCGTTCCACGACGGCGTCGAGCACACCGAGCTGCGGTTGATGCCCTGTTACGGTCGACTGGGCGAGAAAGATCATGCCAGCACATGTCCCGAGCGTCGGCATCCCTCCCCTGCAACGTTCGCGTAGGGGGTCGATGAGTCCGTAGCGGTGCGCGAGTTTGCTGATCGTTGTGGATTCTCCTCCAGGGATGATGAGGGCGTCCACTGCCGCGAGTTCCCCGGGTGTTCGTACCTCGGTCGAATCGATCTCCATGGACTCGAGCATCGACATGTGCTCGCGGAAGTCACCCTGGAGCGCAAGAACCCCGACAGTCATGAGCCCCGGAGCTGCATCATCTCCGACTCTGGCAGCGTGTCGATATTGATACCGACCATGGCCTCACCGAGATTTCGCGAGACCTTTGCGATCTTTTCAGCGTCGTTGAAGAACGTCGTTGCCTCGACGATCGCTTCTGCTCGCTCCGCCGGGTCGCCAGACTTGAAAATGCCAGATCCAACGAATACGCCATCGCAGCCAAGCTGCATCATGAGGGCGGCGTCGGCGGGCGTTGCTATGCCCCCCGCAGCGAAGTTCACGACGGGCAACACACCAGAGGCTGCAACTTCTTTGACCAGGTCGTATGGAGCCTTGAGATCGCGTGCGGCGTTCATCACCTCGTCGGGGGTCAACGTCGTCAGATTGCGAATCTGGGTGTTCATCATCCGCATGTGCCTGACGGCCTCTATGACGTTGCCCGTGCCTGGTTCGCCTTTGGTTCGGATCATCGCTGCGCCCTCACCGATGCGCCTCAGGGCTTCTCCAAGATCCTTCGCTCCACACACGAACGGCACCGTGTAGCTGTGTTTGTCGATGTGGAACTCGTCAACGGGAGAAAGCACTTCAGATTCATCGATGTAGTCGACGCCAAGTGACTGCAGAATCTGGGCCTCTACGAAATGACCGATCCGGGACTTCGCCATGACAGGTATCGAGACTGCATTGATGATCTCCTCGACGCGGGCCGGGTCGGCCATGCGCGCAACGCCACCGTGAGCACGAATATCGGCCGGAACGCGCTCGAGAGACATCACCGCACAAGCTCCGGCAGCCTCAGCGATCTGAGCTTGCTCTGCGTTGACGACATCCATGATGACCCCACCCTTGAGCATCTCTGCAAGGCCACGTTTCACCTTGTCCGTTCCGGTCTGGGCGCTTAGATCTGTCATGACGTGATTCCCTCGCTTGTGTTCCCTAGATTCTAGGCGAATGGCGTCGGCTCAAGACCGATGGAGCGTGAGCGCATCTTCGTATGCGACGACATACATGGCTGCCACGCGTGACCCCGAAAACTGCTTCACCCTTTCAAGTCCTGCCAGACCTTTGGCAGTACGGCGGTCGGTGTCCGTGAGCAGATCCGAGATCCGTAGCGCCAGACCGCTCGCGTCTCCAGGAGCTACGATCTCGCCCGCATCCCCGAGGACGTACAGGAACGCCGGAATCCCCGAGGCGACGACAGCGGCCCCGGAGGCCATCCCTTCGGCGACAACGATCCCGAAGGATTCACCACCGAGGTTCGGCGCAACAAACACCTCTGCGACTGCAAGTTCATCGATCTTGACGTCTTCGTCAACGCGACCACGGAACTCCACGCCCCGAATCTCGGATCCACGCTCGGCACCAACCACCCGCAGAGTCGCTCCCGGGTGCACGTTAAGGATCTCGGGCCACGCCGCGAGCAGCACATCGAGTCCCTTTCGGGCATCATCCCTTCCAAGGAAGACAACCCGACCTTTGACCTTCTCGTCGTGGCGATACGATGAGAGATCTATGCCATTTGGTATCAGACGCGCATCCACGACCGACCTGATCGCAGAGTGAGATACCGGGCTGACCGTGGTGACGACATCCAGTCGTGAAAGCGCCCTTTTCAGGACAGGAGATATCGCCGAGTAGCCACGTCTTGCCCAACGAGGAGGATCGGCGTGAAACGTGCCAACGGTTGGTTTCTCGGTGATGCGCGTCGCTGCGAGCGAAATGGTCGGCATCAGCGGTTCATGGATATGCACGACGTCTGAGCTTTCAACCGCAGCATCGATCGAGGCTCGGACCCTTGGGTTGAGCGAAATCGGTGCTGACGAGGCATTCGCCTTTACTACAGTCGTAGGCCCGAGGAGGATCGCGTTTTCTGGCCCTTGTGTTCCCGGGCCGACAATCGTGACCTCATGACCAAGATCAGAGAGCCAGCGATCGAGCTTGATCACCTGATCCTGAACGCCGCCTGGTCGTCCGAGATCGTACGGACACACGATCGCAACGTTCACCTCGACGCTCCAAGACGCTCGTCAGAGGGCCAGTTGGGCTGGAACAGGTGCCATTGAGATGGTTCTACACGAATCATGTCCTCGAGGATCACCGTGAGTGCTTGCGCCCCGGCAGAGACTCTCTCTGCCCGGCTGGTGCCTCCGGGCAGCTCGACTGCATCGCGCACCTCGATGCGGTATCCCTTGCCCTCCCTGAAGTACGCGGCGACGGGAATCAACGCAGAATCGGTGAGTTCAGCCAATGCGACAGGCCCGGCAGGTACCGTCGTTCGCTCACCGAAGAACTCGACGTCGATGCCATTTCCCGTCACATCGCGGTCCGACAACAACGCGATCGCCCCGCCGCCCTTGAGCCGCCGGATGAGTTTCGATCGGCGCTGAGGATCGGTAGTGAGCACGATATCGATATCGAACTTCTCACGTACTCTGATGAACCAGTCGGTGATGTGCCGATTCGGTAGATCTTCTGCGACCGCGAGGATTGGCGAGCCGATCTCGTGTGCGATTACGCCTGCGATCTCCCAGTTGCCCATGTGTGGAACGGCAAACACAATCCCTCGGCCCGCGGCCTGTGCGGCGTAGATCGGGTCGAAATTCACTCGTTCAACGCCGTCCGAAATGGCGTCCTTTCTCCGTGGACGGAACCAGAACGTTTCAGCCCAGTACCTGGCGTATGAGCGAAACATGCCCCTGACGGCCTCGTCTACATCTGCGTCAGACGCCGTCGGTCCAAGTACGCGGCGCATGTGGGATTCGAGCAGTGGGACCTTGTCGCCGGACCGGTTGAACCAGATTCTTCCACCGACTTGGCCTATCCAGCGCACGGCAGGCTCAGGTAGCAGCCCAAAGAGCGCAGCTGCTACTCGAAACGGTACGTACGCAATCCAGGACTTCACGCGTCGAGGAGCTGCCAGGTCTTCCGAATCCGCTGCAGGACCGTAAAGCCGGTAAGCACGACGAACACCCACAGGACCGGCTCCATGATCGGTGCACCCGCACCGACGATCATCGTGCCGATGAGGATGAGGATCATGCGCTCGGCCCGACCCATCCAACCACCCATGCCTTCGAGATTGAATAGCTCAGCCTTTGCCCGCACGTATGGCACGAGCAGCGAGAACGCAAGGGCCACGACACACAGAATCAACAGGCGCGGTTCACTACGGAGGTAGACAGCAAGTCCGACCCATACCGCGATCTCACCAAGACGGTCGGACATCGTGTCGAGGAACGCTCCCCTATCGGATGCCGTTCCCTGGCGCCGTGCGAGCGGTCCGTCGAGAGCATCGAGTGCCACGCCAGTTCCTGCGACCAACCCACCTGCGAGGAGATTTCCCGTCGCGATCAGTGCCGCGCCAGCGATCGTCACCAACAATCCGATGATGGTCACAACGGCTGGTGTAAAGCCGATCTTCGCCATAACAGCCGCTATCGGCTCCAGTATGGGTGCGACTCTTTTGCGTCCCTTGAGATCAAGCACACATGCTCCTTCGCACTGCAAAGCTACCACAGACGGTGACAGTCCAACCCTCCGCTACCATTCGATCAATTCAGGAAGCCTCGGATACGCCGTCCGAACGGCTCCAGCCTCGAAGACGAAGGGTCAGATGCGCATGAGTGAGAAAACGGTTCAGCTAAACCTCGGAAACGGGCCCGCAGAGCTCGACGTCTACGAATCGACGGTTGGTCAACCTGGTTTCGACATTCGCAAACTCCGCGCCTCAACAGGCTATGTCACATTCGATCCTGGTTTTGGCAACACGGCGGCGGCGCGATCATCGATAACCTACATCGATGGTGGAGCAGGAATATTGCTCTATCGCGGCTACCGGATCGAGGACCTCGCTCAGCAGTGCACCTTCCTGGAGATCTCCTATCTTCTGCTGTACGGTTCGCTGCCG
>BTQP01000002.1:0-37802 GCA_036985935.1 Acidimicrobiia bacterium
GCGATGGCCGAGATAATGGCGGGGAGGGCGACGTCTGTCCAGACGGCCGCGTATCTGGCCGCGCTTGCCACGAAGGGCGAATCAGCGGATGAAATGGCTGGAATGGTCGACTCGATGATGGCTGCCGCGGTCACAGTCGAGATCGACGATGTCGTCGACATCGTCGGAACGGGTGGAGATGGATTCGGCACCTTCAACATCTCGACGACGGCTGCATTCATTGCAGCGGGTGCGGGTGTGAGGATAGCGAAACACGGTAACCGGGCTGCATCCTCGAAGACAGGATCAGCTGACCTGCTCGAGGCCGCCGGCTTTGATCTCGAGCTCGGACCCGAGGCAGTGGCGGAGATGATCGACGAGACCGGATTCGGGTTCTTTTTCGCTCCGCGGTACCACCCCGCAATGCGACACGCGGCTCCCGTCCGACGTGAACTCGGTGTGAGGACCGTCTTCAATTTCCTTGGTCCGCTGTGCAACCCGGCCTCTGCGCGGATGAGCGTCGGTACGTCGGATCCGCGGATGGCCCAGCTGATGGTCGACGTGCTGAAGGCACGCGGCGTCGACCGCGGATTCGTCGTGTACGGGGAAGAAGGTCTCGACGAGATCTCGACCGCGGGCCCGTCGCGGATCTTCCGTCTTATGGATGGCGAGGTTACCGAAGCCGAGTTCACGCCAGAGGACTTTGGCATCACCAGGGTGAATGTCGAGGACCTCGAGGGTGGCGACGTGGCACGCAACCTTGAGATCACGAATGCGATTCTTCGTGGCGAGTTGGGTCCGGCGAGGGATGCGGCGATCGTCAATGCTTCTCCTGCTCTGGTCCTGGCCGGCATCGCCCTGGGATTCGTCGAGGGTGTTCAGTTGGCTACCAAAGCGGTTGATTCGGGTGCGGCGAAGGACGTGTTCGAGCGTTCCTTAACGAAGAGTCAACAGCTCTCGACATCCGGGTGATATGTCGAAGACATCGGTACGGTTGAGACCATGAGACGCGTCGCCCTCCTTGTTTCGTTGATGATGGTGGCTGCTGCATGTGCTTCCGGTCCGCAGACGGCAGCGGTTGATGGGTCGGCGAACAGTCCCGCGACGACTACGCCCGGGTCCTCAGATGAGACGGGAGCCCAGGGGGCTACCCCGGCTCCAGGCGAAGCCGTTGATCTATTTCCCAGGCCGGAGGGGCCAAGCGCACCTGACTTCACTATGGCCCTGGCATCAGGCGAATCCTTCACCTTGTCGAATGAGCAGAAGCCCGTCTACATGATCTTTTGGGCGGAGTGGTGAAGCGTGTGTCGACGGGAGTTGCCCGTTGTCGACACGGTCTCGAACGACTACATCGATGAAGTGTCGTTCCTGGCGATCGCCGGTAGGAGCGACCTGGGGAAAACAACCGAAGTCGCGTCCGGGCTCTTGTCCGACAACGTCAACTGGGGGCTCGACGACAGTGTCTGGGATCTCTACGGCGTACGTGGCCAGCCGACGTCGGTTCTTGTCAGCCAGGGCGTTGTTGTCGATTTCTGGTTCGGAGCCATCGGTGAGGTCGGGTTACGCGAGCGTCTCGACGCACTCGTTGCGCTGAGCGCATAGATCCTCAGCCCGTCGACTCCTTCGTCGTTCGCCTCTTGCTCACGATGGAGGCCACGAACATGGCTGCACCGGCCACAACGCCGGCGCTGTACAGGAGCATTGGCCCGCCCGCGAGGGAGATTCGCAGCGGTTCGGTCCCCAGGCGGATGATCGAAGCGCTCAAGAGGGCCAAACCAGCGACAGAACCCGGCGCCGGTCGACCGTACTGCTTCCATAGAGCGAGGGCGATACTTGCGAGGGCCATACCGATAGCCGCATAGATCTCGACCGGGTGCCGTGTGATCTGGCTGCCCGGAAGCGCTACCGCCCATGGCAGCGACGATTCTGCGCCGAGGCACGATCCGGTGGCGAGACACCCCGCATACCAGCCAGCGAGACCCATCAGAGCCGCGGGTGCGATACCGTCCGCGGCAGCGACCAGCGCATTGCGTGCAAGAAACGAAAACACGAGCAAGGTGCCGATCACCACGGCCACCGTCGAAACCCCGCTGCGCACGAGCATGATCTGGAGCGGCTCCGTTAGCGGGTTCACGCCGGTCTGGATCATCGATACGATCCTGCCGATGAACAGACCAGCGATTGCGGCTACGAGTCCAGTGTCCCAGATGTCGACCGCACAGCCTGCAGCGTTCCCTCGTTTCGCCTCCCAGCGGATCATTATCCAGAAACCGAAGACGCCGATCGCTGCGGCACCCAGCAGGCTGAACTCCATCAGCGGTCGATCTCGTCCAGGAAGCGGGCAAGCGTAGGTTCGTCGATGATCCCGAGGTGCATCTTCACGAGCTGTCCATCGGCGGCGTAGAAGAATGTGATCGGAACGCCCGCCGTCGCCCCCATCTCGATGGGTATGCGTCCTGGACGGTCGCTGAGGTGGGTCATGTCGGCCTCTGAATAGAACTCGGCCATGAACTCCCGAGCGTTCTGTTCGGTGTCCCTGACGTTGAGAGCGATGAACTCGACGTCAGGAGATACCCGGGTCGCCTGGGCGAGCAGCGGGGCCTCGCTCCGGCACGGGAGACACCATGATGCCCAAACGTTTACGACGGTAGGTTGGTCGCCGGTGGTGATCATGGTATTCAACTCGTCGAGTGTGGTTGGTGTCGGTGCATCCGGTAGGGGACCGGTTGGAGCAGACGAGCACGCGGCGACAACCAGCGTGAAAGCAGCGAAAAGCATGATCTGGCGGCGCATCGGTCGAAGGTTAGGAGAGGTGCTTTCCAACATGTGAGTGAAGGGCCGCGACCAGGCGCTGGTTCTCGATCGGCGATCTCACCGTGAAGCGCAGGAACTCGTTCAGCGGGTGCGCCTCGGGATACGATCGCACAACGAGTCCCTCCGTCAGCAGCGCGTCGGCGAGATGTCCCGCGCTCGGTCCTACATGGCACAGGAGAAAGTTCGCTGTAGACGGAATCACGGAGATGCCGGCGGCTGAAAGAGCCCTGGCAAACGAGTCGCGTTCCTTCACGGTGGCGCGCACGATTCTTTCCATGCGCTGTGGTTCGCTCAGGGCCTTCTCGGCAACCAGGTGGGACAGGGTTGAGATCGATCCGGGAGGCCGGATGCGGTCGAGTTCGAGGATGAGGTCTGCGTGGCCGAACGCGAACCCGACACGGATGCCTGCCAGACCGAATCCCTTGGACATCGTGTGGAGCACGAGAAGGTTCGGATATCGATCTACCCACTGCGCCCAGCGGTCACCGACGAATTCGGCGTACGCCGCATCGATCACGACGATTCCTTTTGCAGAGGAGATGATCGACTTGATCACTTCGTTGTCGACCCGCTCACCCGTCGGATTGTTCGGTACACACAACCATGTCACGTCTGACGTCTCGGCGGCCTCCGTGATCTCATCGACCGGGAACATGTCGAATCGTGGCTCGAGAATTGGAACGAACTCGGCGTGATGCTGGACCGTGGCGATCTCGTACAGCGGATAGGTAGGGACAACAGCACAGGCTTGCCGGCCCGGACCAAGGAACGCCTTTGCGGTGAGGTCGATCAGTTCGTCGATCCCGGCCCCAGGAACGATGTTGGATGGGTCCGTGTCGAGATACAAAGCTGCCGCGACGCGGAGGGATCGATACGAGGCCCCGGGATATTCGTTCAGATTGCGGGCGAGCGGCGAGATCATTCCTGTCGCCCATGTCGTGTCGTTTGCCGCGGTGTTGTGGTCGAAGCGGACGATCTGAGACTCGTGCAGGTTGAATCGTTGGGCGATTTCCGCCGTCGTTGGCTGCCATTCGTAGGTCGGTTGATCCGTCACACGTGTCCCTGGGGTGATAGGTCAGCATACGCCACGACCATGTTTCTGTTCCCGGCGCCTGGCTCTTCTGAATCTGGGTTGAACGGCGAGCCCCGGCTGGCGAGTCTGATGCGGCACTAACGTCTTGTGTATGGCGCAGCCGACGATCTCAGATTTTCTCGATATGGCTCTGCTCGTTGGCACCGTTGTGCGGTGTGAGGTGAATACCGGTGCTCGGGATCCCGCACTGTGCCTCTGGATCGACTTCGGCAGCGGAGGCACGAAACAATCGTCAGCGAAGATCACAGACCACTATGACCCGCAGAGCCTGGTTGGCAGACAGGTAGTCGCGGTAACAGGATTCGAGCCTATCCGGGTGGGAGGTTTTCGCTCGGAGGTCCTCGTCGTCGGGGCGCTCACCGACGATGGTGTCGTGTTGCTTGCCCCCGACCGCCCCGTTGCCCCCGGCTCGTCCGTCGCGTAATTCGCGGCGTTCACGGCACCACGGCGACGTTTCCGTCGCTCCGTCGATCAAGAGATGGCACAGGGGTCGACGGCGTGGTGAACACACCGTCAACGTGATCGAGTGTGACGCCGCCACTGCAGATCCAGCGCCACAAGAGCATCGCTTCGTCAATCGCAAGCGTATTTGGTGGCTGTGGCTCACATGGGGCGGTGATGGAAACAACGAGCGGTGGTGTGCTGCCGGTGGGCCACGCAGCAACGAGGTGACCCTTGTCGATGATCACTGTGACGCCATCGGCGCCGGAAGCGTGTATTCGGCCGGCGTTCTGGAAGGCGGTCCAGGCCCGTGACCGTTCGAGTGTCCGAGAGAGTGACTGCCATCGATCGCGTACGAGTGCAGCATCCTCGAACAGCTGCCCTGCTGCAAGTGCCCGCATCCGGGTCTCGATCTCTGCCTTGAGGTTGGCGGGACGATCGATACCGAGGATCAAATCGCGCACGATATCTGCGTAGGATTCAACGGAGATATCACCGTCACACGGGCATACGGCTCGCCCGAGCTGGGAGAAGCCGCATCCCTTGCCTCGCGACGTGCAACGCCGTATGCGTGTCGCATCCCAAAGGGCGTGCACGACCGCCTCGGCAGCCCTACGGGAGCGGAATGGACCAAGAGCAAGCGGTGTGTTGCCGGCAGTGCGAGTGATCGACAGACGCGGGAATCGTTCAGATGTCAGCCGCACCCAGTGTTCGGATCTTGGAGGTTTCGATCTTCGGTTGTAGTGCGGTCGCTTTTCATGGATCTCGCGAATCTCGAGCACGGCTGCTTCGATCTCGCCACATGTCTTGTGATAGCGAACCTCGTCGAGGTCCCTGAGGAGATTGTCTGTCCGTCGCCTGGTGTCACCTGCGAAGTAGGACCGTACGCGGCTGCGTAGATTCGTCGCCTTGCCGATGTAGATCGCCTTTCCGCTTCGATCCACGAATGTGTACACGCCGGGGCCCCGGGGTAGGTGTTCGGTGAGAGAGAGCTTTGCAATTGCCCTGGAGCCCCTGATCGTGGGCAGGGCGAGCAGATCATCGAGGTGGGTCACGCCGATCGATCCTGCTCTTTCGAGCAGTGACCAGAACACATGTGCGGTTGCGAGGGCATCGTCGAGGGCTCGGTGGTTCGGAACGACCGGCGACCCGAAATATGCGGCGAGGCTCGACAGCTTCATACTGCGCACGTCGTTTCGGATCAGTCGTTGCGCGAGCCGCAGCGTGTCGGCGTGGCGGTGTGGCAGTTTTCCGTAACCGAGGCGTATCGCTGCGGCGTTGAGGAAGGAGATATCAAAACGAACGTTGTGACCTACGATCACCGAGTCTCCGAGAAATTCGAGAAACGAGGGCAGAGCCTCCTCGATCCTCGGCGCTTCGATCACCATTGCTTGCGTGATTCCCGTGATCACCGTCACCGCCGGTGGTATAGCGAGGCCGGGATTCACCAGTGTCTGAAAACGAGCGACCTCCACACCTCCGACGTATTTCGCTGCTCCGATCTCGGTGATCTCGCACGTGTCGGGGGCAACACCGGTCGTTTCGAGGTCGAGCACGCAGAACGGAACGTCTGCAAGGGGTGTTCCGAGTTCTTCAAACGATCGTTGGCCGACGAGTGTCGTCATGAACCCCCGAGCATAGTCGAACATATGTTCGACATGATGTATTGATCAACGCTGTTCTAGGATTTCCCTATGCGAATCGATGGCAGGGTGTGGTTCGACTTCACGAACCCGGAGGTGTGGCACTTCTACCGATTCGTCAGGGCGTTCGTCGAGGCCGGGAACCACGCAGCGATCGAGTGGCTCCCCCTGTACAACGACAGCGAGGTCGAAGCGATGTCGGCATTTGTGATGCCGCGGAATTCCGAGGATCGGGGCCGGTTCCTTCATGCAATGCTCGGTCTTGTGCACATGGAACACCTCGATGCAAACAAAGAGGCCACAGTCGTGAACGCGCTCGAAAGTGCCGGACTAGCGTCAGAGATCGTTATCGACGTGCCACAACTGCAACAGCTTGCAAAGGACGCCCACGACCTCGGGGTTCAGCGCACCCCGACGATCTACAACCACGGTCCCGTCATGCATGTCACGCTCAACGGTGCGGCGACCGCCGGTGACGTCGAGGAGACAGGTCGCACGCTGATGGACGTCCTTGGCAACGACGGAATCTGGGCCATCGAAAAACCGTAGTCAACGGTCCGGGCAAGAAGTGCTCATGCGTCGCCCCGCCTCTGTCTGATTGCCTCAGCGGTGAAAATGCCTGCGGCTACCGATGCATTGAGCGAATCTGCAGCGCCGTGCATCGGGACCATCGCTGCTCTCCCGGCCTCCAGCCACGTCGTATCGACGCCTTCGTGCTCGCTGCCTATCACAATGCTGAGTGGTGGGGTCAGGTCCAGATCCCACAACGCCGCGGAAGAGGGGCTTGTGTGGGCGACAACGATCGTCGTGCGTTCAGTGCACCATTCGATGGCTGTTTGTCTGTTCGTGACCGCAAGGGGCGTCGAGAACAATGATCCCTGTGCCGATCGCACGACGTTCGGGTTGGTGATGTCGGTACCGAGAGACGCACCGATGAACGCTGCGCCCATCGCGTCACATGATCGAATGATCGCACCGATGTTGCCGGGTTTCTCGATTCCGTCGGCTACGAGCACGAGGGCCGGTTCGGGAGGTACGAAGCTACTCAATGCGAAGTCCGGTTGCTGTGCAACGACAAGGACTCCGTCGGGTCGCTGGCGATGAGACAACTTGTCGAATACTCGAGTATTGACGGTGACCACATTCGGGAGATCGAGCGTTTCACCGGCGTATTCGGGGCAGACGACCGTCTCGAGGACGGTGAGCAGCTCACCGGCTCTCGTGGCTTCTCGATAGCCTTCGATCAGGAAACGCTCTGTCCTGTCCCGCTCGGAACGTTTTGACAACGCGAGCCAGCTCTTGACCCGCGGATTCGCGGGACTCTCGATATCGACCAGATGCTCCATTGGTGCCAATCGGTGTTGCTTTCGATCAAGCGAATGGTGCCACGGTCTGCGTTGCTACCAGTTCTCCGTGACTCTGGACCGTGTAGCGTTCCAGCATGTTGCGTGAACTCGAGATCAGCGGTCCCTTTGACCTCGGTTCCACAACCAGGGTCCTGAAGGTTGGTTCGCGGGACCGTGATGGTGCGTGGTGGTGGGCGACACAGACGTCCTGCGGGCCCGGCACCATCCGGGTCGCACGGACACATGGTGGTGTCGAAGCTGAGAGTTGGGGTCCAGGTGGTGAGTTGCTCCTGGATCGGCTTGCGACCCTCATCGGTGCGGATGATGTTGTCGGAATCGAAGGGGACAACGCCAACGTAGCCGACCTCCTGCGTCGATCTGCAGCGACACGCCTCGGCGCAACGGGGGCCGTTTTCGAGTCGACCGTGCTGACGGTTCTTGGTCAACTCGTCACGAAGACCGAATCTACGGAGGCGCGTCGGCGGCTGGTGCACCGGTTCGGTCAACCGGGGCCCGGCCCAAACCAGTCGCTCACGATGTTTCCTCGACCCGAGGTCATCGCAGCCCTGACGTACGACGATCTGCACGACGCCGGGGTGGAACGAAAACGAGCTTCGACCGTCATCGAGGTCGCACGGCGCTCGAAACGACTCGACGAGATCCTTGGCATGGACAACGATGCGGCCCGGAGGCGTCTGTCTGCCGTTCGCGGGATCGGTCCATGGACAACCGAGATCGTGATGGGCGTTGCCTACGGTGACAAGGATGCCGTACCTCCGGGTGACTACCATCTGCCAAATTCGATCGCATTCGCCCTTGCTGGCGAAGCACGGGGCGACGACCAGCGCATGTTCGAGTTGCTAGAGCCGTACCGCCCGGAGCGGCGCAGGGTTGTCGTTGCGCTCAAGGTCGCTGGTGTCCATGCCCCGCGGTACGGGCCAAAATCGGCCGTTCGTCGGCATCTGTAGACCCCGCCGGGACATTCAAGTCACACCCGTTCGACTCCCCGAAAAGTTCTCATAGCTACCAGACTTCATGATGTCTTCGAGGATGTCTATTGCGTCGTCGACTTCAGCGAACGTCGTGTACAGCGGCGCGAAACCGAACCGGATCAGGTCTGGTGCACGGAAGTCAGGTATGACGTTCCTCGAGCGAAGTGCTTGGGAGATCCGATATGCGTCGTTGTGGCGGACGCTGATGTGTGAACCGCGTTGGCCCGGATCAGCGGGGGTAACCATCGTGAACCCGCGAGCCTCCATGTTTTGGATCCGCTCAGCGAATGCCGACGTGAGGGCGATGCTCCTCCGTCTGATGGCGTCGATCCCTGCTTCGATCGTCAGGTCGATGCCGACTTTCGCGGCAACAAGTGAGAGGATCGGTGGCGTGCCGACGACGAATCGTCGAATGGAGGGTGACGGTTCGTAGTCCGGTGCCATCGCGAACTGGTCGGTGTGCGAGAACCAACCGCGGATCGGTTGCTCGACCCCGGTAACGAGATCTGAGCGAACGTATAGGAACGCAGGGGCACCAGGGCCGCCGTTGAGGTACTTGTAGGTACATCCGACTGCGAAATCGGCAGACCAATCGTTGAGGGCGATCGGAACCGACCCTACGGAGTGTGAAAGATCCCACACCATGAGTGCGCCCGCACGGTGCACAAGGCCGGTCACCGCGGCTCCATCGAGCATGGCTCCGGACCGGTATGCAACGTGTGAAAGCGATACCACACCTACGGAGTCATCGACGGCCTCAGCGAGCTGGTCGAGAGTTGGATCCTCAGGAACGAAAATCAGCTCGCCGCCTCGCGAGTTGGCGATCGCCTCGAGCACGTACCGGTCCGATGGAAAGTTGCCACGGTCCGTAACAACGTTGCTTCGGCCGCTTGCACCAAGTGCGGCGTGGGCGACCTTGAAGAGATTGACCGAGGTTTGATCGCACAGCGCAACCTCTCCCTCTGAAGCACCGATGATCGTGGCCAACCTGTTGCCGATCTCCTGCCCCATGTCGATCCAGCGATCCCATCCGAGCACGAGCTCGTGTCCCCACTCGCCCTCGACCATGGCGCGAACGGCATCGATAGTTGCTTTCGGTAGCCGACCGAGGGAGTTTCCGTCGAGGTAGATCAGATCATCATCGATAACGAACCTGGAGCGAAAGTCGGCAAGAGGGTCCTGGTCGTCGAGGTCGCGGTCGTTCCAAACCGGCACGGCGGACTAGTACAGCTCGTATTGACCGTCGATCAGACGCTCGGTTACACCGGCCCAATCACCAAAACAGTCTTCGGCGATCAGCAGTGCCTCCTCCTCGTCCAGTTGACGGTCCGTCTCGATGTGAACGACCTGGGGCTCGGTGACCGAGTGGCCGATAGAGGAAAGGAGTCGAATCGTGACCTCGGATACGTCGGTCTCGGCTATGAGCTTCTGGGTTATGTCGTACCCGATGGCGTGGTAGGTCTTTCCAACGTGCGCTGCGGGGTTCTTTCCTGCGGCGGCCTCGAGGCTCATCGGGCGGTAGGGGGTGATCAGCCCGCCGAATCGATTACCCCGGCCTACCTGACCGTCGTCGCCTGCCTCAGCGGACGTACCGGAGAGTGTGAGGTACACCGAGTCCTCCTGGTCTGCCTGGTTGACCTGAACGGCGACCGTGCGCCCGGCGATCTCGCCGGCCACGCGCGCGGCCTCGAGCTGCACCCCATCGACAGCAGCGTCGTAGTCTGACCGGTTTTGGACACGGTCGGCAAGGATCGGGCACGCAACGGTGATGGTGATCGTGTCGCCCGTGCGGGCGCCCATCACCTTTATGTCCCGCCCGACGGGTGCCAGGCTGCGGTAGTACTCCCCATTGAGATGTGCTTCTACGCCGTGGACGGTCGATTCGAGAATGGATCGGGGCATCGAGACTGCGGCGAAGGACGTGTCGTTTGCCAGCGGTGCAACGGTTTCAGCGTGGACGACGGCTGCCAGATCCGCCGAGGAACGGTTGAGCCAGACCTCGACGTCGAACGCCTCAGGCTGGGCCTCAGGGAGTAACTCCATCAGCCGAGCGTGGTACTGCACGGCGAGTGCCTCTGGGTCGGGTCGCCAATCGAAGCCAAATGTCGCTTTACCGACCAGTACGAGCCTGGACGGCTTCGTGTGGGTGCCACCACCGAATCCGATATCGACCGAGCCAGCAGCGAGAATCGCCTTGTCCACATTGAAGTGGCGAACGGCACCCGTGTTCTTCTCATAGTCCCTTGCCAGTTGCCTCGCGAGTTCCTCTGCGAGACGGTCGCATATCGTGTCCGGGTGGCCGATGCCCTTTCGTTCAACGAACTCCACAGGGGGGTTGTAGGGGGCGCGACTCGTGAGCAAGAGGTTCATGTTGTTCCTGTGACATCGACGTTTGACGGCGCATGGTAGTGGGCGGGCGACACCGAGGTACCGAGACGAAACACGCACCTCGCTGTGGCGAGCGTCGTGCTGCCCTGGGCTGCTGACATCTACACTCAACGACATGGAGGGATTCTCAACTCGAGCGTTGCACGCCGACGATGGCATCAGCGACACACCGGACGTAGCACCACCGATCAGCGTCAGTACAACATACGAGGAAGGAACCGGTCGGCGGTATCGGCGATCGAGTCACTCCACGACCGAACGCCTTGAAGCCGTGCT
Organism: Acidimicrobiia bacterium; assembly: GCA_036985935.1. Classification (GTDB taxonomy): domain Bacteria; phylum Actinomycetota; class Acidimicrobiia; order Spongiisociales; family UBA5794; genus JAMBLL01. The sequence goes on from BTQP01000002.1 coordinate 10,973, forward strand.
CGGCTCTCTCGATGGCGGGCACGCCACGGCGTATGCATCCGGATTGGCCGCTGCTTCAGGGGTGCTTGATCACATCAATCCCGGGAGGGTCTCGATTCCTGACGACGTGTACCACGGTGTGCGCCAATTGATCGAGAGCCGCCAGGCGCGTGGACAGCTTGTCGTATCGCGTACGGGAGAGCTCGAGCGTGGAGACCTCTGGTGGGTTGAAACGCCTTCGAACCCGAAATGCCTGATCACCGACCTTGTGGAGGTCGCACGCCTTGCTTCAGAGCGTGGGATCATCACCGTGTGCGATTCGACGTTTGCGACTCCCGTCCAGATGCGACCGCTCAGTCTCGGCGTCGATGTCGTCCTGCATTCGGTGACCAAGTTCATTTCAGGGCATTCCGACGCGTTGGGCGGGGCGCTCATCACGAGCTCCAACTCGATGGCGGAGGAACTACGGACCGAAAGAACGCTGAGCGGAGCAGTACCTGGCGCGCTCGACGTGTGGCTTGCCCTACGAGGCGTAAGGACGCTCGACCTTCGTGTTCGTCGCGCAAGCGAATCCGCTCTCGCCATCGCGAACTGGTTCTCGGCCCGAGGTGTGGCGACGTGGCATCCTGGACTGAGCGGGCATCCCGGCCATGCGATCGCTGCGGAACAGATGGACGGTTTCGGATCCATGATGTCCATAGATCTCGGATCCGCCGACGCTGCTCACCTATTCGTCACGAATCTTGCCGTTTTCACGAACGCCACGTCCCTCGGAAGTGTCGAGTCACTCGCCGAACACAGGCTCATCAGTGACCCACTCATCGAACCAGGTCTCGTGCGACTTTCGGTCGGCATCGAGGACGTTTCTGACCTTATCGCCGACATAGATCAGGCTCTGGGCTGACCCCACAGGTCGTCGAAGACCACGTCGGATCGAGCATTCCATCCGCGATCGATACTCCCGGACTTGCGGTCCGTTGCAGCGTGCCCGATCGTGGCGATTCCGACGACCAGGATGTCGTCCGGGATACCGAGCACAGCATGGATCTCGTCGAGAGCTTGCGCCCCCAGGAATCCCGCCGCGAGGCCCTCATCCACGGCGGCGAGCAGGATCGCCATCATGGAAGCGCCCGCATCGACCCACCAGTACGGCACCGGCCAGTCTTCCTCGGTCGACGCTGGACCGCCGATACCTGCCTTGTCGGGCTCTGAGTACCGTGACAGGTAGGCATCTCGATCTACGCAGATCACGATGTGTGCAGGAGCCCGCGAGATCCACGGGTCGAATCCCTCACTGACGTAGTGCTCTTCTCCCGCTGCGGCGGCGATCGCAGCTCGCTGCGTTTCGCTCGTCACGACGACGAAGCGTTGACCCTGAGAGAAGCCGGCCGAAGGTGAGCGAACGCCTGCGTCGACGATACGAGCGAGCGATTCTGCGTCGACGGCCTCGTTCGTGTAGTTGCGAACCATATGTCGGCGTGCGAGCGCCTGTCGGAACTCCATCTCAGAGTTGGCCTATGGCCGCGAGCGTATCTTCGAGGGCGACCTTGGCATCGGCAAAGTACATCATTGTGCCGTCTTCGTAGAACAGGGGGTTGTCGATTCCGGCGAAGCCGGGGGAGAGGCTCCGTTTCACGACGATGACGGTCGTCGCTTCGTCGACGTCAAGGATCGGCATCCCGTAGATCGGGCTGTCCTCATCGTTCTTTGCGGCCGGGTTGACCACATCATTGGCCCCGACGATGAGCACCACATCGGTCTGGCTGAACCGCGGGTTCGACTGTTCGAGATCGAGCAGCAGGTCGTAGGGGATGTCAGCTTCGGCAAGCAACACGTTCATGTGGCCCGGCATACGACCTGCGACCGGGTGTATTGCATAGTGAACCTCGACACCTTTCTCCTCGAGAGCGTTGGCGAGATCCCGCACGGCGTGCTGTGCTTGAGCCACAGCGAGTCCGTAACCCGGCACGACTATCACTCTCTCGGCGTACGAGAGGGCTATCGCGGCGTCCTCTGCGGTAGCCCGTTTGACAGGTTTGGTTCCGATCTCTTCATCGGCGACGGCGCCTCCGAAACCCGAGAACAAGATGTTCGCGATCGAACGGTTCATCGCCACCGACATGTCGAGTGTCAGAATCAACCCCGCGGCCCCGACCAATGCGCCGCCAACGATGAGTGCCTGGTTGCCGATGATGAATCCTGCCATGGCAGCAGCGATGCCCGAGAACGAGTTGAGAAGCGAGATCACGACCGGCATGTCAGCCCCACCGATCGGCAGTACCGCTGTCAACCCGAGGATGAGCGCCAGCGCCGTTGCAGCCCAATAGGCGGAGGGGGAGTTGGTGGTCACAGCGACGACCCCGAACGCGACCGTCGCGGCGGCGATGACCCCATTTGTGACGGGGCCACCGGGTATGGAAACAGGCTTTCCGCCAATGAGGCCCTGGAGTTTCGCAAAGGCCACGAAGGACCCCGTGAGAGTAACTGCACCGATCACGAGGGACAGAACGGTTGTCGTTCCGGTTTCGCTTGGCATTGCAGCATTGGTTGCGATCACAGTCGTCGCGGCAACGAGAGCAGAGGAGCCACCTCCGAACCCGTTGAACGCTGCGACAAGTTGAGGCATGTTCGTCATCTGCACACGCAGGGCAAGGAATGCGCCGATGCCTCCTCCAACCACGACACCAGCGATCACGATTCCCCAGGTCATCGTCTCGTCGAGACCGAGCAGGTCGAAGACAACAACGACGATCGCGAGCAGCATGCCGATGGAGGCGAGACGGTTTCCCCTTCGCGCAGTACGGGGCGACGTGAGTCCCTTGAGTCCGAGAATGAACAGGACACCCGCAGCGAGGTATGCGAGCTCTGTCATCGGGATTTCCCTGGAAGCTTCTTGAACATCTCGAGCATGCGGTCCGTAACGAGGAAGCCACCAACGACGTTGATCATGGCGAACGTGACCGCAAGGAAGCCGAGGATTCCCGCCACCCATGCAGAACCTGTCGCTGCGGCGATGATCGCGCCGACAATCGTGATACCCGAGATCGCGTTCGCTCCTGACATCAGTGGTGTGTGCAGCGTGGGTGGCACTTGTCGGATGACCTCGAATCCGACGAACGATGCAAGTACGAATACAACTATTCCCTGGATGAATTCTGGACTCATGATTCAGATCCTCCAGGTTCGGTCCGGTTCGTTATTGCCGGTCCCACGATGGCGTCGTCAGGGTCAACGACAAGTGAACCGTCAACAACCATTCGTTTGGTCATCTCGAGAAGGTTTCTGGCGTACATGCGGCTCGCGTCGGCTCCAACGCGAGCAGCGAGGTCTGTCGGCCCAAGAATCTTTACGCCGTTGATGTTGACCTCAACGTCGGGGCGCGAGCCCTCAACGTTCCCTCCAGAAGAGGCAGCCATATCGATGATGATCGAGCCGGCTTTCATACCCTCGAGCATCGCCGCGTCGATCAGTCGCGGTGCAGCCCGGCCAGGGACCTGCGCCGTCGTGATGACCAGGTCGCTCTCGACAACAGCGGCAGTCAGGACGTCGCGCTGTGCTGCCGCGGTCTGCTCATCAACCGCTCGTGCGTACCCACCGTCGTCCATTTCCTGGGTAGGCGCCTCTACGAACTTTGCGCCGAGGCTCTCGACCTGTTCCCGGGTCTCAGGGCGAATGTCGTACGCACTGACCACACCTCCGAGACGTTTCGCTGTGGCGATGGCCTGGAGTCCCGCGACGCCTACGCCGAGGATGAGTATGCGAGCGGGGGGTACCGTGCCGGCGGCCGTGACGAGCATCGGGAGAAACTTCGGCAGCCGCGTTGCGCCGAGCAGCACGGCTGCATACCCGGCTGCGGTCGCCTGGGAAGACAATGCGTCCATGCTTTGTGCAAGCGTTGAACGCGGAACGAGTTCCATTGCGATGGTGGTGACGCCGCGTTCGGCGAGCGATGCAAGGTAGTCAATGTTGTTGCCAGGGTCGAGGAGACCCATGACGACGCCGGCGCCTCCGAGTGCGTCGACATCTGAGGCATCTACAGGGCCGACGGTAAAGATCAAGTCCAGCGGAGCCGCCTCGGCCAGTGAGGAAACCATCCTTGCTCCGGAGTCAGCAAAGGCCTGATCGGGGAGTCCGGAAGCGTCACCGGCTCCGCGCTCGACAACAACATCGAAGCCGAGCTCGATGAGCGAAGAGACGGATGTGGGTGTTGCCGCAACGCGGGTTTCGGTGGCCGCCAGTTCTTTTCGAATCCCTAGTCGCATAGGTCCGAAATGTACCGCACGAAGTGCTCCAACCCGCTGTCTCGCCGGCTACGGTGTCCGTGGTTGTCAGACCTGTGCGGACACCTCCCGGTTGGCGTACCAGGCGGCGCCGCCGACGAGAAGGGTGAAAAATGCCGTCACAGCGACGACCATCGCAAAATAGGCGTCGCTCCCTTCGTAGGTATCAGCTCCCTTCTCCCACACAGCCCCCGCGAGGATGAGCGCGGGGATCAGGACGAACTGCCAGACGAGGTCACGTCGTTCCTCGAGTTTTGCCACGACGTTCCATTCGATCCAGGCGACTGCGATGAACACGGCCCCGAGACCGCGTGCCCAGAACGACGATGTGTCCCAGTCAAGAACATCCTCGATGACGAAGTCCGGGATGAAGAAGTACGACAGACCGTAGATGGCGTACACAATCGCTTGAAATCGCATAACACCGCTGAGAACATTCACCGTGACACCTCCCGTGTATCCACAACACGAGCATACGCGGCGATACCGGCCGGTGTAGGGGTCGCTGCTCGAGCGGGACCGGCTGACTACAGGATGTCGGGAAGAGGTTTGCGAACCCGAGGCGGCTCGCCGGCGATAGGTAGAAAGAACAGCAGCACCACTCCAGCGATGAGGAATACGTCGGCGAGGTTGAATGTGATGCGCCCGGTCGATATCCAGTCCACGACGGCTCCTGAAGGGAAGAAGTGGCGATCCTGGAAACGGTCCACGAGGTTGCCGAGCGCTCCTCCAGCCAGCAGGCCATAGGCGAGCGTCATGGTCCAGCGCGACCCGCGGGCTGAGCGCGCGGCGGTGAAGACGACGGCAATTGTTGCGAGCACGATGAAGCCCGTCGGGGCTGGTATCCCCATCAAGATGCCCCGGTTCGCAACGAGTTGGAGTCGCACACCCGCGATGGTTCTCGGACCCGAAACGAGGGCGTGCAGTGCCAATTCCTTGCTCACCTGATCGATGACGAGTGCTGCGACCAAAACGACTATCAAGACCACCAGTGCAGTGAATCGCGACCGCTGGTCATCCGTCGAAGCGGATGAGCCGTTGATCGTAGAATCGGTGGTTGCTGGATCCGTTGTCATGGAAGGTCTCATTGTCAGCCGTCCACGTCGAGCGGAGGGTCGTGTCGGTGAGGTGATCTACATCGCTCACAGAGCATATCCCAGCCGTTTCGTACTTCGACAGTTTCGAGCACGCGACCCGTCATCACGAATCGGAGAAATGTCTCTCGCCAAACGAACGGTGTGTGGTGACGACAAGAAGGGTCCCGAAACGGTGAACGGGACCCTTCTTGTCTCTTTGAGCGCTGACTGAGTTCAGCCCTTGGCTTGCACATCCTCGAACATGATGTGCAGGAATGGTTGGTCCTTCCCGTTCGGTAGTAGGAACTCGGTGGGTACCGCAAGGTCGAATGGGCCGTCAGAACCCAGTGCAACCGGTGGCAGAATGAGATGCGCCTGCCAGGAACCCCCGGGATCCACGCCGTCATTGAAGACCAGGTTGTAGTCACCGTCTCGCACGTTCTGCGACAGCATGAAGTGTACGAACCGCTTGTCGGGTTGCAGTTCGTCGTTCACATACAGGTCTCCCGCCCCCCAAAAGGCGATCAGCGACATGAGCTGTGGCATGAGCGGCGTGCCGATACCCGTCGCCCCGTGTTGTAGCGCGTTGACACCGACGCCAGCGAAGTTCTCGTGGTCGACCTCAGGAAGTGCCTTCTTGACCACCAGCTTGTACTCGTTCTCTCCGTCAGGACTCGTGAACTCGAACTCGGCGTCGATCTCATCTTTGGTCGATCGACCTGAGACCGCCGTGACGTTTTTCACTTTGACCTTCGCCTCGCCCTCGATTGGGGCCCATTTGTTCGAGAACGGTGTCATCGCTGGTGTCGACCCGTCCATGCTGAAGAAATAGCCGTCGGGCGTTGTCGCGCGTTTGCCCACCGGTAGAAGGTCCAAGCCCTTTTCGTTCCCGAGGGTTCCGAAAACGGCGGGATCGAGAGCCCGTGGACCGGGGAGGATCCAGCGAACGTCGCCTCCCTCCTTCGCTTTCATGCTGACCTTGTTCGTTGCATCGATCACGTTGTTGCCAGCCGACTTTGAGTGAGCGACGGCGACGACGGCCGTTCCTACGATCATGAACGCCGCAAACAGCGCGACGAAGAGTGTCTTTCGACCTTTCACAAGAGCCTCCTGAGTTCTTGTTGTTTGTCGCGGTTCCTGTCCGCGACGAAGAGTCAACGAAAGGCGACACAGAGCAGGCGCCGCTGTGTCATCTAGGCGACACTATTCCCTGAGGAAGATCGGTTGCGATCGATCTATGGAGACGTCCCGTGGCCCGGCCCACCCCCCTCCGGGGTGGGGTATACTCACGCCCTCAAGCGCACGAGAAATCTCGGAGGGTTTTCGTATGACCAAGCTCCTCGACCCCGTGTGTGGCATGACGGTCGATGACACTTCGTTCCTTGCACCGGGGTATGACGATGTCGCCTTCTGTGCACCAGGCTGTCGCACGACGTTCCTGCGCGACCCCGCGGCATATCCGAACCGCATGGGCAGCGCCGCACCGACCACGATGATTCCCACCGCGCCCACCAACGACAGCGCCGCTTGTCAGTGCGATCACAACGCTGCGGACCTGTCCCACGGCCACTAGAGCTGTGTGATCGATCTTGGATACCAACGCTTCGGAACAAGCAGATGTCACGAAACGCTACAACGCGATGGCGCGGATCTACGACATCTACGACGCTCCCATGGAATGGATGGGTACGAGATCGAGACGCAAGCGTCTGCTGGGGCAGGCATCAGGCTCAGTTCTCGAAGTCGGAATCGGCACAGGGAAGAATCTGCCGTACTACCACGATGGTGTCGACGTGACAGGTATCGATGTCTCGTCCGGAATGCTGTCGAGGGCGAAACAACGTCTCGTATCAACGCCGGTAGCGGCCGTCCTCATCGAAGCTGACGTTCAGGATCTGCCGTTTGACGACGACAGTTTCGACACGGTCGTCGGCACGAGCGTGTTCTGCTCGGTCGCGGATCCTGTGATGGGAATGCGGGAGATGGGACGGGTGGTGAAACCTCAGGGGCGTATTCTGTTGCTCGAACATGTGAGGCCGCGAAACCGGATATTCGGTTTCCTGGCGGACCTTGCCACCGTGCTCACGCGGCGCCTCTTCGGGTTCCGTGCGAACCGCCGGACGGAGGAGAACATCGCAGCATCCGGGCTCGAGGTCATTGATGTCACTCGCAACGGTGTTTGGCGTACGATCGTGGCACGTGCGGCATCTTCGTCGAGTGAGGGCAGGACCGGATGACGGATCGTCACGCCAATATGAACCACGCAGCGTCAGTACGAAGTGCCATCGATGACCCCTTTGAGCCGTTGCTCGACGTACGAGACCTTCGGACCTATTTCCTGACAGATGGAGGAGACGTCAGAGCCGTCGACGGAATCTCCTTCACCATGAACAAGGGTGAGAGACTGGGTGTTGTTGGCGAATCCGGTTCGGGGAAGTCGGTGACGGCTGCATCGATCATGGGCCTGATCGAACCTCCGGGCGCGATCGTCGGAGGCGAAATACTCTTTCACGGCCGCGATCTTGTGCAGCTCCGGGAGCGAGACATGCGAAAGATCCGTGGCAAGGAGATCGCGATCATCTTCCAGGACCCGATGACCGCCCTCGATCCGGTGTTCACCGTTGGAAGCCAGATGGTCGAGACACTCAAAATCCACCGGAACATGTCCAAGAAGGAGGCGCGCACGGTCGCGATCGACACACTCGCAGACGTCTCCATCCCCCGGCCTGAACAGCGCATCGATGAATATCCGCACCAGTTCTCCGGTGGAATGCGCCAGAGGGTGGTCATTGCAATGGCGCTGTTGTGTGATCCCGATCTTCTCATCGCAGATGAGCCAACAACTGCGCTCGATGTCACCTCACAGGCGCAGGTCATGGATCTGATGCTCGGGTTGGCGAACGATCGCGGAACGGCCGTCATGTTGATCACGCACGATCTGGGAGTGGTTGCGGGGTTCTGTGAGAACGTGCAGGTCATGTACGCCGGCGAGATCATCGAGAGGGGACTCGCAGGCCCGCTCTACCTCAGCCCCGAGCATCCGTACACGCGTGGTCTGTTGGAGTCCGTGCCGAGGTTGGATGCCGATGCCCAACATCAGCTCTACTCGATCCGCGGCGCAGCGCCGTCGTCGACGACGCCACCGCGCGGATGCCGATTCTGGCCCCGCTGTGACTACGCGACGGACCTCTGCGTGTCTGACAGACCGGATCGGTGCGATGGAACCGGTGACAAGGAGTGTGCCTGCCACTTCGCCGGCCACCTGAAGTACGAGTCGGAGAGGGCGGGCACGTGACCTCCGGCGACACCGAACGCAGCTCTGGGATAGACACGACCGGTTCGGTCCTTCTCCGCGTCGAGAACCTGAAGAAGGACTTTGTCGTCAAACGACACGGCCTTAAGAGAAAGCCGGAAAAGCTCCAGGCGGTCGCGGGCGTATCGTTCGAGGTGCGATCAGGCCAGACCCTGAGCCTCGTCGGCGAATCGGGCTGCGGCAAGTCAACAACCGCGCGGTGCATACTCAGACTCGTTGAGCCGACGTCGGGCAAGGTGTTCTTCAGGCACCAGCACGAAGGGGATGACGACGCGGAACTCGTAGACATTGTTGCCGTAAAATCGAAGGAGCTTCGCGAGATTCGCCGCAACGCACAGATAGTTTTCCAGGATCCTGTTGCATCGCTCAACCCGAGGATGAGCGTCGAAGCGATCATCGCTGAGCCCCTTGTGGCCTATCACGTTGGAAGTCGGGCGGAGCGTGCCGCCAGGGTCAGAGAGCTGCTCGAGCTGGTCGGCATGAAACCGTCACATGCATCACGGCATCCGCGCTCGTTCTCTGGCGGTCAGCGCCAACGAATCGGGATCGCTCGTGCTCTTGCGCTGCATCCATCGCTCATCATTCTCGACGAACCGGTATCGGCACTCGACGTGTCCGTGCAGGCCCAGGTGCTCAACCTGCTCGATGATCTCCAGGGGCAGCTCGGACTGACGTACGTGTTCATCGCCCACGACCTCGCTGTCGTCAAACATGTGAGCACCGAGGTTGCGGTCATGTACCTCGGCAAGATCGTTGAAAAGGCTGACCGCAACACGCTGTTTCAAGCTCCTCTGCACCCGTACACACATGCCCTCATGTCCGCGGTGCCGATACCGGATCCCGTCGTCGAAGCTGATAGGGAGCGAATCATCCTCGAGAGTGAGATCCCATCAGCCGTGAACCCGCCGTCCGGGTGCAGATTTCGGACGCGTTGCCCCATTGCCGAGGTGCCGGGAAGGTGTTCTGAGGAAGAGCCAGTACTTCGGGAGTACGCTCCCGGCCACCTGGTTGCATGTCATTTTCCACAACCTGACGGCCTCCCAGGAGGCTCAGACTCTGACCCTGTGTCGGTGTAGACCAGGGCAGAGCTTCTCGCTCATCGCCCGAAGCTACTGCTACTCGTCGACAGGTTTGTAGCGTATCCCTGCGCCTGGGTTCTGCCCTGCGATGAGTTGTGGTGGTTCGTTGTCATCGCGTAGCCCCCGAAGACGTTCGCGGAATCGTGATTTGCTGAGTGTCTTCCCTGAAGGGTCGAATACGTCACGCAATCCGTCGCCCATGAAGTTCACAGACACGACCGTCAGAAAGATCATGATCCCAGGGAACACAGCAGCCCACGGGTTCGTGAAGATCTGTTGTTGGGCATTGCGCAACATCGTTCCCCACGAGGACGCCGGCGGCTGGAGGCCGAGACCGAGGAAACTCAGGGTTGACTCAGCGATGATCGCCGACGCAACTCCGAGCGTTCCGGCGACGATCAGTGGACTCAGAGAGTTCGGCAGCAAATGCTTGAAGATGATGCCGCGTGTCCCTGTGCCCGACGCTCTGGCAGACAGCACGAACTCGCGCTCACGCAGCGTCATGAACGAACCTCGGGTCAGCCTGGCAACGTTCATCCAGCGCACGAGGCCGATGATGATGACCATCGTCGTGAAACTGGGCCCGAGCAGGGAGGCAGCGAGGATCAGCAAGAACAGGTCCGGCAGTGACAGAGCGAGATCGGTAAATCGCATGAGAACGTTGTCGACCCACCGGCCGTAGTAACCGGCCAATGAACCGACAAGAGTTCCGATCGTCAGAGCAACCGTCGTCGCTAGCGCAGCGACTCCTAGCGAGACTCGACCGCCAGCCAGGATACGGGTCATACTGTCTCGTCCGAGTTCGTCCGTTCCCATCGGATGGGCGAGCGATGGGCCCTGGAGACGGTTCGATAGATCCTGCGCCAGGGTGTCGTACGGGCTGAGCATCGGCCCGAAGATCGCGGCGCCGAGGACCACCAGGAAAACGATCATGCCTATGACGGCGGGACGGTTCTTGCGGAAGGTCCGCCAGTTGCGACGCCATCCCGGGATCTCGACTACTTCCTCGTCGACGGCCAGAGCGTCGAGATGTTCGGCGGAAACACCAGATCGATCAGTGTGCGTGTCGTCTAGATCAGTCAAAACGTACTCTCGGGTCGAGCTGGCCATACAACACATCAGCGAGCAGGTTCGAAGCGACCACCATCAAAGAGCCAAGGACGAGAATGCCCATCAGGACAGGGTAGTCGAACCGCAAAGCCGAATCCCAGAACAACCGTCCGGTCCCGGGCCAGGAGAAGATGGTTTCGACCACGAGAGCACCGACGAGGAATTCGGGGATATGAATCGCTACGACGGTTACGAACGGAATCCCTGCGTTGCGGAATGCGTGGCGCATGTAGCGCCTCATGGGGGGCACCCCACGAGCCTTATGGAATCGCATGTAGTCCTCGTCCATGGTTTCGATCATGGAGGCGCGCAGATACCTCGTGAAGAACGACAGCGACACCAGCGAAATGGCGATCGTTGGAAGTGTGAGGTACCAGATGCGTGTTCCGATGCCAACCTCCTGACCCGGGGGTCCCATGCCACCCGTTGGGAACCATCCGAGCCACACGGAAAAGACGATGATGAGCATGAGTCCGAGCCAGAAGACCGGGAGCGACAGGCCAACGAAGCTGAGGAATGTCAGTGAATGATCGACCCATGTGTCTCGTTTGATCGCAGCGAGCAGCCCGAGTGGAATCGAAATGATGAGAGAGACGGTGATGCCAGAGAACATCAGGAGCAGGGTTGCGGGAAGTCGCTCCATGATGAGGTCGAAGACAGGCTGGCGAGCGACGAACGAGATGCCCCAGTTGCCCTGGATGAACTGACCGAGCCATGCGAAGTATTGGATGATGATCGGCCTGTCGAAGCCGAACTCGGCTTCGATTCGTGCGAGGTCTTCTCCGCTGACGTTTGCGAGCCCGCGATACGCAGCCGTAGGTCCTCCCGGTGTCAACTGGAGGAGCAGGAAGGCTACGAGGGAGATACCGACGAGGATGGGCACGGCCTGCAGGATTCGTTTCGCTACGAATTTCAGCAAGCCATGCCCTTCCTCTAGCGGGTGTCAGACCCGTCGGTTGTTAGTTGTCGATTGTCCAGTCCGCCGCGTTCCACGTGAACTCGGCCCATGGGTTCGTTGCGTAGCCATTGACGGCTGCACTGAACGCATCAAGCTTCGACCGCTTGTACAGGGGAATGTACACGCCGGCGGCGAGGATCTCCTCGACGACCGTGCGGTACTCGGCCTTGCGAATCTCGATGTCGAGCGTGGCGGCGCCAGCATCGATCGCCGCATCGAGGGTGTCGTTCTTCAAGCGGAAGAAGTTCCAGCCCTGGCCACCCGGATCCTCAGGAATCGAGGACGAGCGGAACAGAATCTGCAAGAAGCCGGCTGGATCCAGGTCAGGACCCCACGTGTCCATGACGATGTCGTAGTCACCGCGCTGGAGTTTGCCGTTTTCTGCCCAGTTGCCGAACAGCGTCGCCGCGGGCACGTTGTTGATCACGAGTTCAATGCCGACGGCCTTGAACTGCTCCTGGAGCACCTGCTCGGTGAGTTCACGCACCTGCTGACCGGCAGGAGTGCTGATCTCGAGCGTGAGCCTCTCTCCACCCTTTTCACGGATGCCGTCTCCGCTGTCGACCCATCCCGCTTCTTCGAGCAGCGCTATGGCGCCTGCGGGATCGTATTCGGGGTTGGACAGTCCTTCAGGCGAAGCCCACCCGAGACCGATCGGAGACGTTGCAGCCTCAGAGAGTCCCTGCAACAGATCTTCGATGATCGGAGTCCGATCGATCGCCATTGCGAGAGCTTGCCTCACCTTCGAATCGCTGAAGGCAAAGTGTGGATCCGCTGGATCCGAACCTGCGCTCAGGTTGAGCCCGAGGTATTCGACGTTGGACGAAGGAGTCACCTGAACGGTGACGCCTTCCATGGTGGTGAACTGATCGATAACCGCTGTGTCTATGTTCCAGAAGACATCGATGTCGCCCGTTCGCATTTGTGCGATTCCCGCGTTCTGATCAGGGATGATCTTGAACACGATGCGATCGATGAGTGGACGGTCGGGTACCCGGTAGTTCGGGTTCGCATCAAGGATGATCGACTGTCCCGAATCCCAACTGGTGACTACGTATGGACCGGTGCCCTCAGGGGTCCGGTTGTAGTCGGCATCGGCCAAGGACTGCCCTTCCAGCACGTGGGCTGGCAGGATCGCCTCAGGGATGCTGAACAGCGACAGTGCAGGTGAGTACAGCTCTTTGTACGTCACGACCGCGGTTTGAGCGTCAGGTATCGCGATCGACTCGATCAATTCATACCCGGTTGTTGTCGTTACGGCGTTCGCCGGGTCCATCACTGTTTCCCACGTGAACTGAACGTCACGGGATGTGAACGGATCACCGTCGGACCATGTGAGTCCTTCCAACAGCTTGTACGTAACGGTGAGGCCGTCCTCAGAGATCGTTCCGCTGGCGACCGAGGGAACCTCGGCCAGCTCAGGAATGTAGTTGCCGTCAGGATCGGCACCCACGAGACCCTCGACTACAAGATCACGAACGATCCTGCTTGCCGTCTGAACGGCAAGGTACGGGTTGAGGTTGTCCGGTTCCTGGAACAGACCGACCGTGAGTACACCACCTGCATCTTCAGCCGTCGGTGGGATGGTTGTCGTTGTGGTTGGGGCGGCGGTTGTAGTCGTCTCATCGACTGCTCCGCTTGGTGCTGCTGTCGTTGTCGTCGTGTCGTCGCCAGACGTGCTACAAGCAGCAGCCGTCATTGCGAGCACGACGAGCAGAATCGCCAGTCGCTTCATGGGTTTCCTCCTCGGGGGCCTCTCGACCTCTTGTCCATCAAGTTGATTCGGATCCGTGGTCTCTCTCCGGAGCACTAATGGAGCCTTCCAAGTCACGTGCAACCACGAATCCACCGGTGCAGCGTAACAGCGCGTGCCGACTCCGTAAACCCCTCCCCGTGTGGGGTGGGAGATGATCGGTTTCGCTCTCCCCGCAAGAGTGAGTCCGTTCGCCGCCATCGTTGTCTATGGAAGGTCCCGATGCGTCGCACGTGTAACCCCACGTGGTATCCCTCTGGGGGTGGGGGCACGAAGCACGTCGGCCGACCACGGAGATCAGGAGGTTGTGTTGAACTCCGCGAAGGCCGTATCGATCGACTGCCGAATGTCGGAGTCGAGAGTCGGCAGCGGAAGGCGTCCGTTCCCGGGCCGCATCCCTGCCAACGCCGCTGCGTACTTCGTGCCAGGCACGCCATGTCGCTCAACAACCGAAGTCACCCGCACAAGGTGCCGCTGGGAGTCACCGTTGCCGGCGGCGGCGTCGGCGACCACGGTGAACGCATAGTTCGCACTTGCCGTGATGGCGCCGTGGGAGCCACGATCGAAGCTGTCGGCAAGGGCTCGCGACGCGCCCGCGTACACGATGAACTCATCGCTGAGGATGGGCGCAAGCTCGTCGAGCCGCGAGACATCTCCTCCGCTGTCTTTCATGCCAGCGATGTTGGGATGACCGGCGAGTCCAGCGACGGATTCGCAGTCCAACTCATATCCGGTCACCGCAGGAACGCTATAGAGGAAAACGGGTATCGGCGAGGCGTCAGCCACCCATTCGTAGTAGTCCGAGATCCACGGCGCGCGCCCACGCATCAATGTTGTAGGTGTTACGACGAGCAGCGCGTCGGCGCTCGCATCAACCGCTTCATTCATCTGTGCGTGTGCGCTTCGGGAGGATTCAGCGAATATTCCGCAGAGGATGACCAGATCCGACTCGACCTCCCTGGCTCCAGACACGAGCGCAGCGCGCTCGCCGGTTTCGAGGTATGGCCCCTCACCGGTCGACCCCGCGACAAGAACCCCGAGGGCGCCCGCTGCACACACGAGCGAGACGTTGTGCTCGTGGTTACCAGGGTCGAGGTTTCCGTCATCATCGAATGCGGTAACGAGCGCCGGCATCGCTCTCGGCCACACGGTTGTCACGCTTCGTACGCCCCCGATGTAACGTCCCCGCCGTGGCCCGTCCAGTCGGTGTGAAACCACTCCCCACGCTCCGCATCGGTTCGTTCATAGGTATGCGCGCCAAAGTAGTCGCGTTGCGCTTGAATCAGGTTGGCCGGCACGCGTTGCGAGCGGTAGGCGTCGTAGAACGCCAGAGCGGACGAATATGCAGGTACGGGTATACCAGCCCGGACCGCCCGGACGACCGTTCGCCTCCAGCCAGGGAGGGATGTTTCGATTTCGCCCGCAAAGAAGTCGTCGAGCAGCAGGTTCGCGAGGCCGGGTTGAGCCCGATACGCCGAGGTGATGTCTTCGAGAAACCGTGACCTGATGATGCACCCTGCCCGCCAGAGTCCGGCGATCGTGCCCTGGTCGAGATTCCACTCATGCTCATGGCTTGCTGCGTTGATCAGCATGAAACCTTGCGCATACGAGATGATCTTCGACGCGTAGAGGGCATCGCTCAGATCATCGATGACGCCATCTGCGTCGAAGTGCGACGTGTCGATCGGAGTCGGGAACCGCAGAGAAACGAGCGTCCGTTCATCCACCAGGGCCGACACCATGCGTGCGTACACGGACTCAGCGACAAGGGAGACGGGCACTCCTTGATCCATCGATGCGATGACCGTCCACTTGCCGGTGCCTTTCTGTCCTGCCGCGTCGAGTATGTGATCGATCGTGTGGACCCCGTCGGGTTCCTTGTGCCCAAGGATGTCGGCGGTGATCTCGATCAAGTAGGAGCGGAGGTTGCCCTCATTCCAGAACCTGAATTGCTCCGACATCTGATCGGGTGAATGGCCCATGCCGCGGGTCATGATGTCGTAGGCCTCTGCAATGACCTGCATATCTCCATATTCGATCCCGTTGTGCACCATCTTGACGTAGTGGCCGGAACCTCCAGGCCCGATCCATGCAGCCATCGGTTCGCCGTTCGCTGTTGCCGCTATCGCCGTGATCGCGTTGCGGATAACCGGCCACGCCGTCTCATCTCCGCCCGGCATGATCGAGGGGCCATGACGTGCGCCTTCCTCTCCGCCAGAGATGCCCGCTCCGACATAGGCGATACCGCTTCCGCGTAGCTGTTCGTACCGCCGCTGGGTGTCGGTGAAGAGCGAATTGCCACCGTCGACGATGACATCACCGTCCTCCAGCAAAGGCAAAAGGGCGTCGATCTGGTCGTCGACTGCGGAGCCCGCTTTGATCATGATCAGAATCGTGCGGGGTCGCGCTATCGCCGCGACAAATGACTCGAGGTCGTAGGTAGGGACCACAGCCCGTGCGGATGCGCTACCTCGCGCGAACTCCTTCGTGCGACGTGGACTGCGATTGAAGACTGCGACACGAAAATCGTGGTCCGCGAGGTTGAGGACGAGATTCTGGCCCATCACGGCCAAGCCGATCACTCCAATATCAGCTTGGGTTTGGGCTGGCAACTCGATTCTCACTCTCCGGTGTCAGGCAGCGTACCCACGAATGGCAGCCACAACCGCGGCGCCCATCTCGGTCGTGCTGACCGATTCCTGACCGGCCGCAATATCCGATGTCCTCAATCCCGAATCGAGCACGCTATCGACCACGTTCTCGATCGCGTCCGCCTCTGACTCGAGGTCAAGCGAATATCTGAGTCCCATTGCTGCCGAGAGGATCGCTGCCAGTGGGTTCGCGGTCCCGGTGCCTGCGATGTCGGGCGCTGAGCCGTGGATCGGTTCGAAAAGGCCCGGACCCGAGTCGCCGATCGAGGCCGACGGCAACAAACCGATCGACCCTGGCAACATCGAGGCTTCGTCTGTCAATATGTCACCGAACAAGTTGCCTGTGACAACAACATCGAAGTCCGACGGACGCGAGATGAGGAACATCGCCATGGCATCGACGAGAATGCTTTCGTAGCTGACATCTGGAAACTCAGACGCCATGACTCTGTCCGTGGTCGCCCTCCACAGACGCGATACAGCGAGGACGTTCGCTTTGTCGACGGAAACCAGCTTTCCGGACCGACTTCGTGCCGCTCGGGCAGCGAGTCGCACGATGCGCTCTATCTCAGCGATCGAGTACTGCATATGGTCGGCGACCGTTGTCCCATCGTCCGATTCGCTTGACCCTCCGAAGTAGATCCCGCCCGTCAGTTCGCGAAAGAAGAGGATGTCGACCCCCTCCACCACCTCTGGTTTCAGAGGCGAGGCGCCGGCCAGTTGTCGATGAACCTGCACGGGTCGGATATTGGCGAAGAGCCCGAGTTCTTGCCGGATCCTCAACAGGCCCTGCTCGGGACGAACCTGCGCTAGCGGATCGCTCCACCGGGGACCTCCAACGGCGCCGAGGAGAACGATGTCCGAGTCCGCCACGCCGGTGAGTGTTTCTTGAGGCAGTGGGTCACCTGTGGCATCCATCGCGCATCCACCGATCAGATAGCGGGTGAACGAGAAATCATGGCCGAACCGGTCTGCCACGGCGCTCAAGACGCGCGCGGACTCGTCGATGATCTCAGGGCCTATGCCGTCGCCGGGGAGCAGAGCGATCGATGCACGCATCAGGTCATGCGTCTTCGTGTTCCGTAGCCATCGCCACTGTGGCCTTGTTCAGAGCCGAGATCATCGCTCTGGCCGAGCCCTCGACGACATCCGTCGAGACTCCCTGGCCCGAGTAGGTTGCCGCCCCCACCATGATGATGACGTTCACGTTTGCCATGGCATCTGCCCCCGAGGTCAGGGGTGAGACGCGATAGTCCGCAAGGGTTGCCGGGATCGTGAAGGCATCCTGGAGTGCAACGAACGTGGCGTTGACCATGCCGTCGCCCTCGGCGGTCGATGTCAACGATTCTCCGTCCCGCTCGATGGAGACAGTTGCAACAGGGGTATCGTCGGAGCCGCCTGAGACATGGATACTGGTCAGGCTCCATTCTCCCGACTCGCTGTGCGTTTCCGCTGCAACGATCGCACGGAGTCCTTCCTCGGTGATCTCGCCTTTTCTGTCCGCCAGTTCCTTGAAGCGTGCGAATGATCGCGCGAATTTGTCATCGGAAAGCGCTATTCCAATTTTCGCAAGGGCATCGGCGAAAGCGGCGCGTCCCGAGTGTTTCCCGAGGACGATGACCGACTTCTGTCCGACGGTCGAGGCATCCATGATCTCGTAGGTCTCGCGATTGCGAAGGACGCCGTGCTGGTGGATTCCGGATTCGTGTGCAAAGGCGTTGCGACCGACAACCGCCTTGTTGTACTGAATGGGGTACCCCGTGAGGCTGGATACCAGTCGAGATGTTTCAAAGATCTCCTTCGTGTTGGCACCGATCTCAACATCGAAGTGGTCGGGGCGGGTGGTGATCGCCATGATGATCTCTTCGGTTGACGTATTCCCCGCTCGCTCACCGATACCGTTGATCGCTCCTTCGATCTGGCGCGCACCTGCCGCGATCGCTGAAAGCGAGTTTGCGACAGCCATGCCCAGATCGTTGTGGCAGTGGGTTGAAATGACCACATCCTCGTTACCGCCACGGACGTCGGTGAATACCCTTCTCAGCAGTTCAACGAAGTCATCTGGCATCGCGTATCCGACCGTGTCGGGAATGTTGATGGTGGTCGCACCTGCTTTCACAGCGGCGTTGCAGATCTCAACGATGAAATCGGGATCCGAACGTGTCGCATCTTGTGGGGAAAACTCGACATCATCGACGTATCTCTTTGCTCGTGTCACGCCTGCCTTGGCTGAAGCGAGCACTTCTTGAGGTGTCATACGGAGCATTTGCTCCATGTGAATCGGAGACGTCGAGGTGAACACGTGAATCCGTTTGCGGTTCGCACGCTTGAGTGCGTCAGCGGCGCGGTCGATATCGTCGGGGTGCGTACGAGCAAGCGATGCGATTACGGGTCCCGAAATCTCAGCCGCGATCCGTGACACGGACTCGAAGTCTCCAGGACTTGAAGCAGCGAATCCAGCTTCGATGACATCGACCTTGAGCTTCGCAAGCTGCCTCGCGATAGCGACCTTGTCATCAGGTGACAGCGCAATGCCTGGTGCCTGCTCGCCGTCACGAAGCGTTGTATCGAAAATGATCAGTTTGTCGTCCATGCTGCTGGTCCCTTCGTGCTACGTGTTGCGTTGTACGTGTTACGTCCTACACGTCGTCCTCTGGGCTCTTTGGCACCAGGAACGTCATCATGTCTCTCAGTTCTTTTCCCGTCTTTTCGACCGGGTGCTCAGCTACGGCAGCCCGTGCCGCCTCGAGTCGCGGTGAGCCAGCTCTGTACTCGGCCATCCACTCCCTGGCGAATTCTCCCGATTGGATCTCCCCGAGAATCTTCTTCATCTCAGCCTTTGTCTCCGCGGTGACGATGCGTGGTCCTCGCGTGACGTCGCCATACTCAGCTGTGTCGGAGATCGAGTGCCGCATCCATTGGATGCCTCCCTCCCACAGGAGATCGACGATCAACTTGAGCTCGTGGAGTACCTCGAAGTAGGCCATTTCCGGTGCATATCCAGCTTCGGTGAGCGTCTCAAATGCGGCCTGGATGAGTGCATCCGTGCCCCCGCACAGGATGACTTGTTCCCCAAAGAGATCCGTCTCCGTTTCGGCGTCGAACGTGGTCACGATGACGCCTCCACGGGTCCCCCCGATCCCGTGTGCGTAGGACAATCCAAGAGCTTGTGCATCCCCTGTGGCGTCCTGGTGCACCGCAAGCAGCGTTGGAACGCCTGATCCCTCGACGAATTGTCGTCTGACGAGGTGTCCTGGCCCTTTCGGCGCGACCATCACGACATCGACGTATTCCGGCGGCGTGATGAATCCGAAGTGGATCGAGAAGCCGTGGGCGAAGAACAGGGCATCACCGGGCGAGAGGTTCGGTGCGATGAGGTCCTCGTACACTTCTGGCTGTACCTGGTCGGGTACGAGAACCATGATGACGTCGGCCCACTCGACCGCCGACGCCGGGTCAACAACCTTCAGGCCAGCGTCAGAGGCCGCCGCTACCCTGGGTGAGTTATGGCGCAATCCGACGACCACATCGACGCCGGAGTCCTTCAGGTTGAGCGCATGGGCGTGACCCTGGCTCCCGAACCCGAGAACGGCTACTTTCCGGCGCGTGATGAGCCCTGGATCCGCATCTGATTCGTAGTACATGGTGGTCATCGTATTGGCTCCTATGCCGATTTTCGTTGTTTCTTCGACGCCGACTTGGTGTCCTTTGCGAGTGCGATGCGTCCCGATTTCACAAGGCTCACAATCCCGTAAGGACGCATGATCTCAAGGAAGTCGGACAGTCGCGACGGCTCCCCAACGATCTCGAATGTGATCGTGTGCGCACCGACGTCGACAGCCTTCGCCTCGAAAATGTTCGCTGCGTCGAGTATCTCGCCTCTTCGTTGGGTTTCGGCATTTACGCGCACCAGCATGATCTCTCGTTCGACTGCTTCGCCTGGCGCATGCTCAGTGACCTTGAGCGTGTGCACGAGTTTGTAGAGCTGTTTGACGATCTGCTCCATCTCGGGTCCGTCGACGACGAGCGTCATTCGTGAACGTGTTGGGTCCTCGGTGGGGCCCACGGTGAGGGAATGGATGTTGAAGTCCCTGCGAGCGAACATCGAAGAAACTCGTGCAAGGACCCCTGGCTTATTCTCGACCGTGACGGATATGACATGTTGCATCAGAGGTCCTCCAGACCCATGAAGATCTTGTCGTTCGAGCCGCCTGCCTGGATCATCGGGAAGACCATGGCATCGGGGTCACACACGAACTCCATGACGACCGGCTTGTCGTTGACCTCAAGCGCCTTTTCGATGGTCGGCACGACCTCCTCGGGTGTTTCAGCTCGAAATCCAGCACACCCCATCGCTTCGGCAAGCATCACGATGTTGGGGATCGATGACGACAATTCGGTAGCGCTGTACCGGTTGTCGTAGAACAACGACTGCCACTGTCTGACCATCCCGAGATTGGCGTTGTTCATGACAGCGATCTTGACCGGGATCTTCTCTACCGCTGCGGTGATCAATTCTTGGAACGTCATCTGGAAACAGCCGTCCCCATCGATCGCAATGACAGTGGAGTCCGGCATGCCGGCCTTGGCACCGACAGCCGCGGGCACCGCGAAACCCATCGTTCCCAGGCCACCGGAGTTGATCCACTTGTTCGGGTGCTCGAATTGCCAGAACTGCGACGTCCACATTTGGTGTTGGCCTACGCCGGCAACAACGATGCCATCCGGCCCGATGTGCTTTGCGAGTTCGGAGATGACGTATTGCTGCTGGATGGGACCATCGGGGTTCTGGTCGTACTTGAGGGGGAATTGTTCCTGCCAGCCGTGAAGGGTCGCGAACCAGTCTTCTCTCCCCGGCGCCCCGTCCTTCCCGACTTTCTCGCGCCCCGCTTCTATGAGTTGCCCGAGAACTGCCTTTGCATCACCGACGATCGGCACGTCGGGTTTGCGTATCTTCCCGATCTCTGCAGGGTCGACGTCGACGTGGATGATCTTCGCTCCGGGAGCGAACGCCGCCGGGTCACCCGTGACACGGTCATCGAAGCGGGTTCCGACAGCGATCAGTAGGTCAGCTTTTTGCATCGAGGTTGATGCGGTGTACGTGCCGTGCATTCCCGGCATTCCCAGCGCGAGCGGGTTCGAGTCGGGAATTGCGCCTCGCGCCATGAGCGTTGTTACGACAGGGAGGTTCTGCTCCATGGCGAATCGTGTGAGTTCTTCGCTCGCACCGGCTCTGATGATTCCGCCTCCTGCGTACAGAACCGGACGTTTGGATTCGAGGATCATCTCGATCGCTGACGTGACCTGACGTGGATGACCCTTGACCGATGGTTTGTAGCCGGGAAGGTCGAGACGTCCCGGCCCGTTCCATGTGCCCTCGGCCATCAGTGCATCCTTCGTGATGTCCACAAGAACGGGGCCCGGCCTGCCGGTCGACGCAATGTGGAAGGCCTCTTTGATCGCAGGCGCGATTTCATCGACATCCGTGATGATGTAGTTGTGTTTCGTTGCGGGCATCGAAATGCCCCAGGTGTGAGCTTCTTGGAATGCATCGAGCCCGATTGACGTGGACCCGACCTGTCCGGTCACTGCCACGACAGGTATCGAATCCATATACGCATCTGCGAGTGGTGTGATCAGGTTCGTCGCGCCGGGACCTGATGTCGCAAAGGTGACTCCGACCCGCCCGGTGGCATGGGCATAGCCCGAAGCCATGTGTCCGCCACCCTGCTCGTGGCGCACAAGGACGTGTCGAATCGAGCTGTCATACAGAGAGTCGTACGCCCGGAGAATGGCCCCGCCGGGCATGCCGAAGATGACCTCGACCCCTTCGTGTTCGAGTGCCTTGATCAGGATGTCTGCACCTACGAGCGTGTCTGTCATGTTGTCTCTCCGGATAAGGAAAACCCCCCGGGTTACGGAGGGTTTGGCGCACCGTCGTGTGATGCGCCTATCTAAGAATGAGTACGAGTGTGTGTTCTGTGTTCATGGTGTCTTCGCCCACGTGGAGCGTGGACGCAGTATTGCATCCTGTCATTTCATGTCAAGATGACGGCTGCATTGTTTGCAGAAGACGGCTGCAATGTTTGTATAGGAGTCGAAGAAAATGACCGCACAACAAGTGAGAGTCCTCTGCAATGTTGTCGATGTCGCCCGCATCGAGCTGCGAGATATGGATGAAGACGATCTGCCTTCCAGGCTGCGGAAGGTCGCAAAGAACAGCGCACGCGTGCTGCCCACGCCATTCGCTCAGTCGATCTTGAAAGAGATTCTGCTCAACGAGAGGTTTCGAGACGCCGTGTTGAGCAGGTGGCAGGATGAGGGGTTGGACGACCCCATCGGGCTCGCGTACTTGAAGGACCCCGTCGGATCTCAAGACCTTGTCGTGCGGACAGATCTCGAGCGTGAGATCTCTCTCCGAGAGAGTGAGGCAAAAAGCCACGTGTTGAGGATCACTTCGCTCGAGGGGCAACTGCGAGAGGCGAAACGGAGGCTGAAGGCCGACAGAGATGACCACGTGGAGCTGATCAGTCGCCTTGGCGCCCGAGACGAGGAAAAGCGCAAGTCACTCCTGCGATCCAAGAGAGAGGCAGAAGCCGCGAGGGATGACGCCCAAAAAGCGCTCGAAACGAGCGAGCAGACGATTCGGTCATTGCGTGCCGAACTTGCTGATGCAGCGGAGAGGATGCGGCGGGGCCTTGAACGTGAAAAGCGAAAGGCAACTTCGTCGGTTGAGCCAAGGGGTGATCAACGGCCGCTTCCTCCGTCGGATCCTGTGGCGTTCGCGGCGTGGCTTGATGCCGTCGAGAGGATTCAGCGTCCCTATCGCGATGCCGAGCGTCTTGAGTCTTTGTCGCCGAAGCCCGAGCTGTTCGAGATTCCCGACGGCATCTCCCCCGATGATCGCCGGGCGGTTGAGGCCCTCATCGCTCAGCGTCCACGGGTGATCGTGATCGATGGCTACAACGTCGCTGGGCTTCTACCGGGTGAGACACTGGCGTCCGCCTCGAACCGGGCCTCAGTGATTTCCAAGGCGGAACGGCTCTCGTTCGCGAGTGGTGCCAGCGTGATCGTGGTGTTCGACGCAGAAGGGTCCGGCTCTGACGATGCGCGAGCGCAGTTCCTGTCGCCAGGTGGCGTTGAGGTTCGGTTCTCGATGACGGAGTCTGCCGACGACTACATAGTCGACCTCATCCTGTCCGACAGCAAGAGATCGGTGTTGGTCACCAACGACCGGGAGCTGCGCGAAAGATGTCTTGTCGATGGATGTGTGCCGGTGTGGTCGAGCGCGTTCGTGGATTGGTCGATTCACTAAACACCGGACCGTCGTGCACCGATACAAACTCAAGCGAAACATCGGAGTGCGGTGACCGCGACGCTCCCCCGATCACATCTTGGAGAACAGCATAGATCGCAGCCCGCGAGGGCTGCTGTTACGACGCGATGGCACGAACTTCGCCGGCTCAGCGGATTGATCATGGCGTCGCTTGCTGCCATCAGCGGGATCGTCCTTGTGTGGCCCGCAATGGCGGTTGTTGCAATCCTCGGCCTCGGCATAGCAGCAGACGCCACGTTGGCCCTGCGGACCGGTCGCAAATCGGTGGGTCCGACACTCGTAGCGGATGTGTCTTTCACCGGCCTTGCGATGATCCTCGCCAGTGTGCCCCCGGTGGCGATCGGTGTCGCTGTGGCCTACTTCATCCTGGTCGTTGCCGTTCTCGGAGATTCGCAGTACGGGTGGGTCATCGGTGTATATGCATTCGTAGTCGGTGCAATCGCTTCATTTGCGCCCACCCTCTTCGGTCTCGCCGAGCCGGTGATCCAACGGTCCCTTGCGGCAGGGATCATCGTTGTCTCCGTGTTCGCCGTCTCGACGATCGCGATGGTGAAGGAGTTCTCTCTTGTGCGAAGGAGGGGAAACGAGACGACCGGAAGGCGAATCGAGGTCGCAGGGGCTATTTCTGATGCATCACGCGTCCTTGTGGCTGACGATGACCCCGCTGCACTGGCAAAAGCGATTTCGTCCATCCGCGAAGCACTCGGGGCCTCCGTCGTTTTTGTTGAAAGGAACGAATCCGATGCGGAACTTGGGCTGTGCGCTGTTGTGGTAGATCGTTCGGTCTCCTCGGGATACGTTCATCCCTCCGTCGATCGAACGGCGAGGGTTCCCTGGTCGGTGATGCCCGGCGCGCGGGCCCATCTCGAGGGTGGGGCGCCGTTCTTCTACCGGGTCGAGGAGGCGCGGGGGACCGCGGGGGACCGGGGCGGTGCGGCCGGACTCCAGGTCGAGATAGACGTTCCGATCGTCATGAATCAGACCTGGGTGGGCGTGGTAGGTGCGGGCGATCACGACCCCGATCGAGTGTGGGTACCCGACGACCTGGTGCTTCTGAGAACGCTTGCGGGTCTGACCGCCGCGTTCTGGCAGAGAGCCGAGGAGGCCAAGGTGAGGGATTCCCTCATAGGTTCTCTTGACGGCCGGTTGCGCTTTGAGGAAGCGCTTGCACGGTCGAGTCGGGCGTTGCTTGGCGAGACCTCGGTGGATCTGAGTCCCGCCCTGGATGCCATTGGCAGCGCAGCCCGGGTTGACGGAGTGGTTGTGACGCGAACGATCGCTGACGAAGAGGGGGGCCCGGTAGCCGAGGTCGTAGCGACGTGGAGCCCGGTTGGCACAACGCCGGTGATGTCGCCAGGTACCAGGTTGCCATACTCGGACATGCCGGAGGTTCGTGACCAGATCCAGCGTGGTGAAGAAGCGGTCGTCCACGATGCACAGAAGCGGATCACCGCAGGAATCGAGATAAACGGAGCATGGTTCGGGTCGGTCGAGTTCGTGCGAGTCAGCAACGCCGATGGCTGGCCCCAGAGGACCTTCCCTTTCATCCGGACGATCGCCGACATGCTTGGCGCGTTCTACGAGCGGGCCGAGAACCGGTCGCGTCTTGAGTCGTCGCTCTCTCAGAAGGACCAGCTCATCGCATCTGTGAGCCATGAGCTTCGAACACCGCTGACAGCTGTCGTTGGATTGGCAGAGGAACTGATCTCAGCGGAACAGGAATTCTCGGTCGAAGACCGTCTCGGGATCTTGACAGTGATCGCACAAGAGAGCAAGGAGATGGCGGACCTCGTCGAAGATCTGCTCATCGCCGCTCGAACGCAGAACGGTGATATACCGGTGTTCCCCGAGCGGGTTGACCTTGCCTTGCTCGCCGGGTACGTGAGGTCGCACATTTCAGTGCCCGAGTCAGTCGAACTGACGATCCACGATGCGCCGTCTGTCGCGCTGGCCGACCCTGTTCGAGTGCGACAGGTGATTCGCAATCTTCTTACGAACGCGTTCAGGTACGGAGGTGACACCGTCACCGTCACCTTTGGAACGGAGGATGACCTGGCATACGTCGATGTTCATGACAACGGGCCAGGGATCGCTCCTGACGATAGAGCTGCGATCTTCGAGCCGTATTCGCGAGCGGGCGGGGGAGCTACACACAAGGCCTCCGTCGGACTTGGTCTCACACTTTCGAAACGATTGGCTGAGTTGATGTCGGGTTCACTCGTGTACGTCGAAGGAGACGGCTGCACGTTCCGGCTGTCCGTGCCGTTGCCGACGGAAACTCAGCCTTAGGGACGGAAGAACAGATCTAGAGAAGGTGACTCGCGACCTCTCTCAAGGTGTTCATATCCGATGTAGCGAGTATGAGTGTTGAAACTCCTGCATCTTTCCACGCATCTAACCGGTCACGGATCTGGTCGCTCGATCCGACAAGACACACCTCGTCTACGAGCTCATCCGGGACCGCCATCGTGGCTTCCATTTTCTTGCCCGCGAGGTAGAGATCCTGAATACGGCGCGCATCGGCCTCGAACCCGTAGCGACAGGCGAGGTCGTTGTAGAAATTCTTCCCTCGTGCACCCATTCCGCCGATATACAGCGCCAGTGCCGGTTTCATCTGAAGACGCCCGGCTTCGATGTCGTCTGTAACGAGCGCAGAAACGGTTGGTGCGATCTCGAACGATGTTGACTTGTCCTGTACGCCGCTGGCTTCGAAGCCCGCGTTGAGCATCGGTTGGTACACCTCGTTCGAGCGTTCGGGCGAGAAAAAGATCGGAAGCCATCCATCGGCGATTTCGGCAGAGAGTCGAACGTTCTTGGGTCCGATCGCAGCGAGGAAGATCGGCAAGTTCCCGCCTTTGGGAGCTGTCATGATCTTGAGGGGCTTCCCGAGGCCCGATGCGTCCTCTCCTTTGTACGGGAGCGAGTAGTAGGTGCCGTCGAATTCGACGGGTTCATCTCTGGCGAACATCTTGCGAAGGATCGCGATGTACTCGCGGGTCACGAGGAGCGGCTTCCCGAACGCCCTGCCGTGCCATCCTTCGACGACCTGCGGTCCTGACACTCCGAGTCCGAGGATGAATCGCCCGTGTGACATCTGATCCATCGTCGTTGCCGTCATCGCTGTCATCGCCGGGGTTCGGGCCGGAATCTGGAACACAGCCGAACCGAGCTTGATCCGGTCTGTGCGCGCTGCGATCCACGCAAGGGGAGTGAGTGCATCTGATCCGTAGGCCTCTGCCGTCCATACAGAGTCGTAACCGAGGGCCTCCGCCTCAGAGATCAAAGAGAAGTTGTC
>BTQP01000003.1:0-33727 GCA_036985935.1 Acidimicrobiia bacterium
TCTCGATCTCTTCGGCCTGCGTGTAGAGACCCCGGACGAACTCACCGCAGGAATGAAGGCGCTGTTCGCCCACGAGGGCCCGGGTCTCCTGGAGATCCACAGCTCACGGCTGCAGTATTGACGCCTTGGCGGTACCAAGTACCGGCGGGGCTTCGCTCCGCCTCACATATTCCTTCGGTAGCGGCCGCCTACCTGGAATAATGCGTCCGAGAGCTGGCCGAGGGAGCACTCGCGTGTGGCTTCGAGCAGCTCCGCGAACACGTTGCCACC
This sequence comes from Acidimicrobiia bacterium, assembly GCA_036985935.1. GTDB lineage: Bacteria > Actinomycetota > Acidimicrobiia > Spongiisociales > UBA5794 > JAMBLL01. The sequence goes on from BTQP01000003.1 coordinate 271, forward strand.
GCTGAGGGCAACCGCCTGGAGATCTGCAAGGGAGGCGTCGGTGCGTGCGGGGTCCCGTTCATGCAACGCCCTGAGGTCATTGATGATCTGATTCTTGTCCCCGTCGGTGGATCGGATGACCTCGTCCGGACGAACGAACGGGGAGCCCTCCGGCGAGAGAAAAGTGTTCACGCCGATAATCTCGAGCTCGCCCGAGTCCTTGCGACGCTCGTACTTCAGGCTCTCCTCCTGGATCTTGGAACGCTGGTACATCGTCTCCATCGCTCCGAGAACACCACCACGGTCTGTGAGACGATCGAACTCCACAAGGACGGCCTCCTCGACGCGGTCTGTGAGTTCCTCGATGATGCTTGACCCTTGCAGCGGGTTCTCGTTCCTCGTCAGGCCCAGTTCCTTGTTGATGATGAGCTGGATAGCAAGGGCTCTTCGCACCGAGGCTTCCGTCGGTGTTGTGATCGCCTCATCGAACGCGTTCGTGTGAAGGGAATTGGTGTTGTCGTTTATGCCGTAGAGCGCCTGGAGCGTCGTACGTATGTCGTTGAACTCGATCTCCTGGGCATGCAAGGAGCGGCCCGACGTCTGGATGTGATACTTCAGCTTCTGCGACCGCTCAGATGCCCCGTAGCGCTCACGCATGGCCTTGGCCCAGATGCGGCGTGCAACCCTTCCGATCACCGCGTACTCGGGGTCCAGGCCGTTCGAGAAGAAGAAGCTGAGGTTCGGTGCAAATTCGTCGATGTCCATGCCTCTCGAAAGGAAGTACTCGACGAAGGTGAACCCGTTGGCGAGCGTGAACGCGAGTTGTGTGATCGGGTTCGCGCCGGCCTCTGCCATGTGGTACCCAGAGATGGATACCGAGTAGAAGTTCCGAACATCGTTGTCGACGAAATACTGCTGGATGTCGCCCTGCATCGACAGTGCGAATTCTGTCGAGAAGATGCACGTGTTCTGGGCCTGGTCCTCTTTGAGGATGTCTGCCTGGATGGTGCCACGAACCGTCGAAAGCGTTTCTGCCTTGATCCTGTCGTACACCTCACGCGGAAGGACGTCGAACCCCGTAACACCGAGAAGGAGAAGGCCCGAACCATCATGACCCGGTGGGAGTTCACCGTGGTAACGAGGACGATCTGCTCCCGAGGCGTCGTACCGCCCGGCGAGAGCCGACTCAACAGTTGCAACGAGGTCGTTGTCGCGGATGTATCTCTCGCAGGCCTGGTCGATCGCGGCGTTGAAGAAAAAGGCCAGCATCATCGGGGCAGGCCCATTGATCGTCATCGACACCGATGTGGTTGGGTCGAGCAGATCGAAGCCTGAGTACAGCTTCTTTGCATCGTCCAGTGTCGGCACCGATACACCCGAGTTACCCACTTTGCCATAGATGTCGGGACGCGGGTCGGGATCGTGGCCGTACAGCGTGACCGAGTCAAACGCTGTGGAGAGCCTCGTTGAGGGTGGCCCGGCCGCGAGGTAGTGGAACCGGCGGTTCGTCTGTTCTGGTCCGCCTTCGCCTGCGAACATCCGTGTGGGGTCTTCGCCATGCCGCCTGAACGGAAACACTCCACCGGTGTACGGGAAACGGCCAGGGAGGTTCTCCTGCCGGAGCCACCGAACTCTGTCACCCCATCCAGAGATTGTCGGGTGGATCACTCGGGGAAACACCGTTCCCGCAAGACTCTCGACGCTGTTGTCGACCTCGATCGTCCTGCCGCGAACCTCGTAGTCGACGACGCCTCCTGCGTACCGTGCAGCCTCCGATTCCCAGCTGTCGAGTGCCCTACCGACTTCGTCGCCGATGGCGGTTCGCGCTGCATTCGCTGCTTGTGTCAGATCGGCATCCGAACCCAACGTCGCGATACGCTCGATGGCCTCGAGGTCGGACGCGGCACTGGCCATGAGCGCAGTGTCCGTGTCGTACGACCGGATCGACTCCGAGATCTCACTCAAGTAGCGAACGCGACTTCGCGGAATCACCGGCTCGACCTGGTCACGACCATCTCTGTGATCAACGGGCTCGAAGAGGTCTGGTGCCTTGGCGGCCACTGCATGCATGATCAGTTCGTACAGACGTTGTGTGCCATCGTCGTTGAAGTTCGAAGCGATCGTCGCAACAACGGGGAGGTCTGCGTCTGCAATGTCGAAGTCTGTCCGGTTGCGTCGTACCTGCTTACGCACATCTCGCAGCGCATCTTCGGCTCCGCGGCGATCCGATTTGTTGATCGCGATAACGTCGGCGAAGTCCAGCATGTCGATCTTCTCGAGTTGCGTTGCGGCTCCGAACTCCGGGGTCATGACATAGACAGACACATCGGAGGAGTCGACGATTTGCGTGTCAGATTGCCCGATGCCTGACGTTTCGAGCAAGATCAGGTCGAATCCTGCGGCTTTCGCCACCGCCACAGCATCGCCAACGTATGGCGACATCGAGAGGTTCGCCTGGCGCGTTGCAAGCGACCGCATGAACACACGATCTCCCCCTACAGAGTTCATGCGGATTCGGTCCCCGAGCAACGCTCCCCCGCTCTTGCGGCGCGAGGGGTCGACCGAGATGACGGCGATCGACTGGTCAGGGCTGTCTCTGCGAAATCGCAATACGAGTTCGTCAAGAATCGTCGACTTGCCTGATCCACCTGTGCCGGTAAAGCCGACGACAGGAGTCGCAGAATGGCTGGCGTGATCACGAATGGCCTCGAGAAGGTCTCGTGCTGCGTCGGGATCGTTCTCGGCAAGAGTGATCGCACGCGACATCGCCGCGTGGTCCGCTTTGAGGACACGGTCGAGCAGGTCGCTACCCGGAGACGGCTGCTGGTGACTTGCATGTGCGAGAAGATCATCGATCATTCCCTGAAGACCCAGTTCCCTGCCGTCGTCCGGCGAGTAGATGCGTGCGACACCCTCTTGTGCGAGTATCTCGCCTTCTTCGGGAAGGATCGTGCCGCCTCCGCCGCCGAACACGACGATGTCCTCGCCTCCCCCTTCGTTGAGCAACTGCCGCAAGTATCGGAAGAACTCCATATGGCCACCCTGATATGAAGTGACCGCGACGGCGTGTGCATCCTCCTCGATCGCGGCCTCGGCAATGTCCGCAGCAGAGCGATCGTGACCGAGATGGATCACCTCTGCACCCGACGCCTGGAGGATCCTGCGCATGATGTTGATAGCTGCATCGTGGCCGTCAAAGAGCGAAGTCGCCGTGACGATGCGAACACGCGGGGCTGAGGTCATGTGGAGAGGATAGAGCCTCAGCTGTCAGCCACGTCTGTGCTCGATCAGAACCGACAGCAGCGGTAGTGAATGCGGCATCTCGGACAACTGCTACATAGGTGTCGGCTTGTTGGAGTTGCCCGCTCTCTTGTCCTTTTTGGCCTGACGTTTCTCCTTCAGGCTCTTAGAGGCGGCCTTCTTGCTGCTCTTTCCGCCCTTGTCCTTATTCGCCACAGTTGCATCACCTACCTGATCGGCTGCGATTAGTTTCGACCCCATCATGTCATATTTCGGCATGGCGTGGCCCCAAGGATCGCCGGCATCAGCCCTCCACCTCATCGATGTTGGGGAGATCACGAGGGCCCCACTGGCAAGGTATGGGCATCCGAGCTGCGCGAGCGCACGTCCTCCTGAGTCAGATCCACTGATCAGACGCTGCTGTGCGCTCATCGGCTGCTGCGTCTCCAGTGTTCACCAGGCCAGCCGGTTCGAGGAGTAGAACCTCACACTCTTCCTCCGCTTCTGGACGGTGCTCGACGCCCCGCGGGACTACGAAGAACTCGTCTGGACCGATGACAACGTCTTCCCTCCCCCGCATACGAATGGTCATGTGGCCGGATCGTACGAGAAAGAACTCATCCGTGTCGTGGTGTGTGTGCCAGACAAACTCTCCCTGGAGTTTGACCGCCTTGAGGTGCATGTCGTTGATCTCGCCAACGATCTTTGGCGTCCAGTGCTCGTCGAATGCGGCGAACTTCTCGTCGAGGTGAACAACGGTATCGGGTCCGGCCATATTTCTTCCTCCAGATGCTGCTTCTCTCCATGATTCTGTCATAGCTGGTTGATGTCGCCAGACCGCCGCTCTGAGATTCGGTGCCTGGAGATCCGCCGGACCTGAACTACTCGATGAGCCCTTCGGGAAGATCAACCGTGATTCGCCGTGCGGCGATATCGATGTCGGGAACGAGCTGGGCGACAAGCGGGATTTCTCCGTGCGTCCCGTCAGATGTTTCCACAACGAGTCGATCCTGTGCGGCACCCGATACGACCTCGGTCACAGCGCCAAGGCGCTTTCCATCTGCATCGAAGACGATGCAGCCGACAAGGTCTTCCACCCACCACTCGTCACCGTCGAGCTCACGACGTTCCGATTTGTCCACGACGAACTGGATGCCGACGAGTGCCTCGGCGTCGTTTCGGGTATCGATGCCCGAGAGATGCAGCAAATAGTCATCACCGGTCATCCGGCGAGAGGCAATCCGCAGGATCCGCCCTGGCTGCTCTCCCGTGGTCAGAGCCACACCTTCTGCAAATCGGCCGGATGCGTCGTCTACGAGGCCGCGAACGACGACATCCCCACGGATGCCGTGCGCCTTGCGCACGTACCCGATGGGGATGCGATCAGTGTGAGCGTGATCGGATGTCGCTGATGAACCCACGTTGTCAGCGTCAGTCGAGGAAGTCGACCTCTACGGAGAGACCCTCTTCGTCGCCCGCTGCGCCCGCAACATTGCGGATCGCCCGTGCGACCCTGCCCCGTTTGCCGATAACACGACCCATATCGCTCTTTGCGGTCCGAACCTCTGCAACGACGGCGTCATCACCATCGGCAACGACGTTCACTTCGATGGAATCCTGGTCGTCCACGATCTCAGAAACAACGTAGTTGACGACCTTGTCGACGATCTCACCGCTCATGATTCATCCGAACTGTCTGCGACCTCATCGGCCGGTGCGGGTACTTCTTCTTCGGGAGCCTCTTCGACGACGTCTTCAACGACGTCTTCGGCAACCTCTTCAACAGCCTCTGCGACGACGTCAGCGACCGCCTCGACCTTGTCTTCTGCGACAGGCTCGGGGGTGTCCCCAACGGTGTGAATGTCTCCCTTGGCGATTCTGAACTGGGTCCAGGCACCGGAGATCTCAAGCAGCTTCTGCGCACGCTCGGTTGGCTGAGCACCTGTGTTGAGCCAGTAGAGCGCTCTCTCGTTGTCGATCTTGACGAGCGACGGCTCTTGTTTCGGATCGTAGATCCCGAGCTGCTCGATGTACTTTCCATCGCGCTGTTTGCGTGAGTCGATCACAACAACGCGGTACGTCGGCTGCTTCTTCTTGCCAAGCCGCGTCAGGCGGATCTTGACTGCCATCCGGTCACCTCTTCTTGTATTGGCGTGGCATGCCCGGCATCTCGAGTCCCGGTATTGGACTCTTTCCCCCGGCCATTGCCTTCATCATCTTCTGCGCTTGTGCGAACTGTTTGAGAACGCCGTTGACGTCCTGCGGCCGGGTACCTGACCCGGCGGCGATGCGGCGCTTGCGACTGCCGTTGATCATCTTCGGGTTGTGGCGTTCCCCCGGGGTCATAGACCTGATAATCGCTTCCACGCGGTCGAGTTGTTTCTCGTCCACCTGGACATCGCGCAGCGCTGAACCTGCGCCTGGGAGCATACCAACCAGCTGTTGCAATGGTCCCATCTTCTTGAGCTGTTGGAACTGCGCAAGGAAGTCCTCGAGGTCGAACGTCGCGTCCAACATCTTCTTCGTCGCCCGTTCAGCCTCTTGCTCGTCGAACGTCTCCTCCGCCTTCTCGATCAAGGACATCACGTCGCCCATGCCAAGGATCCGGGATGCCATGCGGTCGGGATGAAAGGCATCGAGGTCCCCGATCTTCTCACCGGTTCCTACGAACTTGATCGGCACGCCTGTGACTTCGCGAGCCGAGATCGCTGCGCCGCCACGGGCGTCGCCGTCGATTTTGGTCATGATCAGTCCAGTGATGTCGGTGTACTCCGAGAAGCCCTGAGCAACGTTGACAGCCTCCTGACCGGTCATTGCGTCAACAACGAGAAGGGTTTCGTCCGGCGAGGCCACCTTCTTGACCGCTGCGAGCTCCTTCATCAAGTCGGTGTCGACCTGAAGGCGACCCGCAGTATCGACGATCACCACGTTGGCACTTTCGTCGCGTGCGGCTTTCAGCGAGGACTTGACAACCTTTGCGGCGCTGCTCTTCCTATCGACAAATACCGGGACATTGATCGACCTGCCGAGAGTTTCGAGTTGATCGATAGCTGCAGGGCGTTGGAGGTCGGCAGCCACAAGCATTGGGCGCTTGCCCTTGCCCTTGAGATGTTTTGCGAGTTTCGCTGCGGTTGTCGTTTTGCCCGATCCCTGGAGGCCGACCATCAGGATCACAAGCGGGGGGGCTGCCGGTCGCACAAGGGGAGCTTCCTTTTCGCCGAGTGTGACGATCAGCTCCTCATGCACAATCTTTACAACTTGCTGACCAGGAGTGAGGCTCTTCGTGACCTCGGCACCAAGTGCGCGCTCCTTCACCCTGGCAAGAAAAGTCTTGACCACCGCAAGGTTGACATCTGCCTCGAGCAGCGCGATTCGGACGTCGCGAAGCGCCGCATTGATGTCGTCCTCGCTCAGCCGCCCTTTGCTGCGGAGGCGATCGAACACACCTGCCAAACGATCAGATAGAGAGTCGAACATGGCCAGGAGTGTATGGCCTGGTTGTCGCCACCGGATCGCGTTCTAGCCGTCGATACGGCCGACGACGATGAAGGGCGCTGTCGCAGGATCGACCGCCGCGAATCCATGCGACTCGAACAGGGCGCGGCGATCAGGCGTCCAGGCACCGACCACGCCGAACCGACTCTCCCCGCTCTCAACGAGGCGATCGAGGTACACATCAAAGGCCTCTTCCGGGACAAGGAAATAGTCGATGTCGTCTGTCGTCCTCCAGGCGTGTCGACCGATATGCGTTCGTGACGACAGGATGACGGGACTCTCTGAGCTCGAGCCTCCCACGCTGTCCGCGAGCTGCACCAACCTGTGTGTGAGCTCAGCTGAATTCTCCCTACCGCTTCTCAGAACCACTGCCGCGTCGATCGTCAGGACCAGAACCGCAATAACAAGAGGGACAACGACGAGCCGAGCGGCATGCGGAGCTGATTGGAGAAGCCGCCGAAGCAGGAGAATCGCCACCGGCACCAGGATTGCCACGATCGGCATCAGGTACCTACCACCCCATTGCGCTCCTCCGCCTCCGCGCTCCTGGGTCAGGAACACGGCTGAAACGAACAGCACCGCTGTGGTCACGATGAGACGGATCGAGCGATCGGAAAGGTCCTCTCGCCGCAGGAGCAACATGCCCGCAACGAGGACAGGTGTGGCAGCAAGGAGTCCGCCAACAGGGATAGGGGCCAGGAAGAGGAGTGAAACCGAGCCAGCGATACTCAGTGAGGCAGCGACCAGGTGGAAACGACGGTTGTCTGGCTCTCGATGAACCGCGACCGCCACCAGGGCGGCGCCTCCCGTCATCATCACGACAACACCGAGCAGAGCCACCGTGCCAAAATCAACAAGGATCAAGCTTGAGAATGCACCACTGACGAGCCGAAACCAGTCGAGGATTCGTTGACCTTCGGACACCGGATCGCCACCACCGACACTTGCGGCCCAGCGCTGATTCACGATCAAGCCCGCCAACGAGGCGGCCACGATGCTGACGGAAAGGGAACCACGAACGCTCCAACGGACACCGCGCTGCGCGATGATCACCGCAACGCCGAGCGCGATTCCGAACGCGAAAGCTTCAGCGCGGAACAGGGGTGCGACAAACATCGCTCCGATCGCGAAAAGCCACGTGGGCGAGAGACGCTCACCCCAACGAAGAACGACAAAGACGGCAAGTGCTCCGAGGGCAGCCGCCGCGGTGTGACCAAGGACGGTGTAACCATAGAAAAGCACCGGTGTGGCAAACGCAATGACCCAGAGGGTCAGATTCCGTATTCGAGAAGTGAACGATCCCGCGATCAGAGAACCGATGACCGCCGCGAGCAGCGCCCCCAGAAGGGCAGGAAGCACCAACGCAGCCTCACCTGCCACCGATCGCACCGGCGCAAGGACGACCGGAAGCGCCGGTTGTTTGGTGTAAGGAGAATACCGTTCGCCCACGATCGTCGATGCGTGAATCGGAGATGTGATCTCTTCGGGGTCGAGATCCGAGAACGGTCTGACGGCGGACCACGATCCCTGCGTGGACAGGAGCTCTACTTGTGATCGTACGGCACCTTCGTCGGAGGTCCACGTACCGGTCGGATGAACAAGTGAAAGCCCGAGTACGAGGAGGACAGCGACGACAACGACATGAGCCACAAGCGGAGTCGCTATGAACCACTCAACGAGCGCAAGGAATCGACTACGTCCAGGGTCACTTGAAGGGCGAACCGAGGTCGACGAGTCTGTCATGTTCGTCATGCCCTACTCATCGGCCGACTCAGGCCTTTCTAGAGGACTTCGACGGGCTATCGGGCCACCATCATTGCCTGTGAAGCGAAGCGAACTGTCCTGTACGATCAGGACTCACGATTGTGGTTCTTGGTACCGTATGGCAAGCGAACGAGGGAACCCATGAATCTGACCATTATCGATCATCCGCTCGCACGTCACTACCTGACCATTCTCCGTAACCGCGAGACCGATCCTCAGCAATTTCGAGCTGCCGCCAAGGGCCTCACCTACACCCTGGTCATGGAGGCGACCAAACGGTTGCCACTGCGCCAGTTCGAGATCGAAACACCAATGGAGACGACGACGGGATACGGCGTAGAACACGTAGTCGCCGTTCCCGTACTTCGGGCTGGTCTCGGCATGCTCGATGCTGTCCTCGAGACGATCCCGAACGTCAAAGTCGGGTTCGCAGGCGTCGCTCGCGACGAAAAGACCGCTATGCCACAGGAGTACTACGCGAAACTTCCTGACCTTTCAGATGCGTTCGTCCTCATCTGCGAACCGATGCTCGCGACGGGGGGCTCGCTGTCGTGGGCCGTTGACAAGGTCAAGGGCTCCGGTGCCAAATCGATCACGGCACTATGCGTCGTAACGGCTCCTGACGGTATCAAGAAGATGTACGAAGATCATCCAGACGTACACATCGTCGCGGCCGCATACGACAGAGAGCTCAACGAGGACTTCTACATCGTCCCCGGTCTCGGCGATATGGGAGACCGGCTCTTCGGTACGTTGTGACCGACAAAGTCTCTGACGATTTCACCGACGCAGTCACTGTGACCGTCCTCGCCATCCCACGCGGCGACATCTCGACATACGGCGAAGTTGCACAAGAGGCAGGGTATCCAGGCGCGGCGAGAGCTGTGGGAACCTTGCTGTCAAGGACTTCTGGATTACCGTGGTGGCGCGTGATCGCTGCGAACGGTCGGCTCGTACCTGGAATGGAGGCCGAACACGCCGAGCGGTTGCGAGCCGAAGGCGTGGAAGTGATGAACGGAGCTGTGGTGATGCGGGGCAAGCTATGACGTTCTCAATGGTCGAGCTGATCCGCGCCAAACGCGACGGTGACGAACTCACACCCGACGAGGTCGCATGGATCATCCGACGGTACACCCAGGACGATATTCCTGACTACCAACTGTCGGCCCTGCTCATGGCCATCGTGTTCAACGGCATGACGGCTCCCGAACTCGGTGCCTGGACGGAGGCAATGCTTCACTCGGGAGACGTACTCGAACTTTCCGCGGTGGACAAACCCAAAGTCGACAAACACTCAACCGGTGGGGTTGGAGACAAGATTTCGATCCCCCTAGCGCCGATTGTGGCAGCGTGTGGTGTCGCCGTGCCGATGATGTCCGGTCGAGGCCTCGGTCATACAGGAGGGACTCTCGACAAACTCGAGTCGATCCCGGGATTCTCGGTGAACATCTCTCCCGATGCGTTCGTTGAACAACTCAACGATGTCGGGATGGTGATGGTCGGGCAGACGGAAACTCTCGTGCCGGCAGATCGGCGGATCTATTCGCTTCGCGACGCCACCGGGACGGTCCCTTCGGTTCCGCTCATTTCGTCATCGATCATGTCGAAGAAACTGGCTGAGGATCTGGATGGTTTGCTTCTCGACGTGAAGGTCGGCACAGGTGCCTTCATGAAGAACGTCGAAGATGCAACGGAGCTTGCGAACACGATGGTCGGTATCGGGAACACTCACGGAACGCCCGTGACGGCGATGCTCACGAACATGGATCAGCCGCTCGGTGTCGCCGTCGGAAACGCGAATGAGATCCGTGAATCGATCGCGATCCTCAAGGGCGGCGGCCCGTCTGATGTCCAGGAACTGACCCTCGCTTTCGCCGCAGAAATGCTCGTGCTGGCAGGGACGGCTGAACCAGCAGATGCGAGGGCCGTCGCCGAAGAAGCGATCACCTCAGGGAGCGCGCTCGAGACATTTGCCCGAGCGACCGAGCTCCAGGGCGGAGACCCCGCCGCGATCCTTGATCCCTCCGTGCTCGAGATGGCACCGAACGAACACATTATCGAGGCGGACCGCGACGGCTGGATAACGGCCTGTGATGCGTACGCGATCGGCACTGCCGCTGTGCGACTGGGTGCAGGGCGAGCCACCAAGGAAGACACGATCGATCCCGGAGTAGGGTTCTCGATCCATGCGAAGATCGGAGACCTTGTGACACAGGGACAGCCACTCGCGAGCGTTGTGTACCGCGATACACACCGGCTCGACAGCGCGCTCGCCGCCTCGCAAGACGCCTGGCTCATCGGGGAAGAGAAACCGGACGATGTTCGCCTCATCTTCGAGACGATTCGATGAGCTATCACGCAATCGCTGCTGCTGCGACATTCCTTGCAGCCCGCACAGGCTTCGATCGCCACGATGCTGTTGTCGTGCTGGGCTCAGGGCTTGGGGAGTACGCGACATCCCTCCCCGACGCCGTTGCGATCGAATACAAGGACATACCCGGATTCCCCGTTCCAGGAGTCACAGGACACGGTGGCACGCTCGTCAGCGCCCCGATCGAGGACAAGCGGCTTCTGGTTCTCGCCGGCAGGGTCCACGCATATGAGGGCTGGGACATGAGCGATATCGTGTTCGGTATCCGCACCGCTGTGACTGCGGGCGCCAAGCGGGTGTTGTTGACCAACGCTGCTGGAGCGGTCAACGAGGACTACTCACCTGGTGATCTCGTGATCATTTCAGACCACATCAACTTCACCGGTCTGAACCCCCTGATCGGTCACAACGACGACCGACTCGGACCACGGTTTCCTGACCTCACCGGCACATACACAGCGGGCCTGAGATGGGATCTCACAGCGGTCTTCAATGACGCCGGACTTGCGGCACACGAAGGCACATATGGATGGTTCCTCGGACCCTCATACGAGACACCCGCCGAGGTGCGCATGGCACGAGCCGCCGGCGCAGATCTGGTCGGCATGTCGACCGTACCTGAAGCGATCGCGGCGACACACATGGGGGCGGAGGTGGCAGGCATTTCTCTTGTCACCAATATGGCGGCGGGAATATCACCCACACCTCTGTCGCATGATGAGGTCACCTCGGCCTCGAAACGCGCCCGCGACACTTTCACGAATGTTCTCGATCGATTTCTTCCGATTCTGGTCAGCGATGCCACATAGTTCTTGAGCGTCCGCTCAAAGTAACATACGTCGACGATTTCCATTGAAGGAGCGGCAACGCCATGAACATCGCGGTGTGCGTGAAGCAGATACCGGACCCGGCGACCCCGTATGAACTCGACTCCGAGAATCACTGGGTCATACGTCCGAACGATCAGGTCCTTGACGACACCGACAGGGTCGGCATCGAGGTGGGACTCCAGTTGGCCGAGGCGTCTGAAGGCACCGTCACGCTTTTCTCGATGTCGCCTTCTGGCACTCTCCAGGGCATTCGCCAGGCTCTTGCGATGGGCGCCGACAAGGCGGTCCTCATCGACGACGAGTCCCTCAAGGGTGCAGACGCCCTGACGACGGCACGAATTCTCAGCGCTGCCGTGCAGCGGGAGGGATACGACCTCGTCATCGCCGGCACCGAATCCACGGACGGATTCACGGGGGTTGTACCCCAGATGATGTCAGAGATCCTCGACGTCCCCTGTCTGTCGTTCGCAAGGAAGGTCGAGACCGCTGACGGCCTGGTAACGATCGAGCGCCAAACATCCAGCGGATACGAAACCGTTACATCACCACTGCCCGCTGTCCTTGCAGTCACAGCTGGGGCTGAGGAACCTCGTTATCCGACTTTCAAGGGCATCATGCAGGCCAAGTCGAAGCCCGTGGACAACACGACAGCGGCAGAACTCGGCATCGAACCCACAAGCGGGCAGACGATCACGGCCGCCGAACCGGTGACGGCGAGGGCGGCAGGCGACGTGATCGAAGACGATGGCGAGGCGTATCTCAAGATCATCGAACTGCTCGAAGAATTGAAGGTGATCTGAGATGGCTATCTGGGTTTTCGCAGAGGAACTAGAGGGTGTCGCATCTGCGGGCTCGTTCGAACTCGTATCGAAAGCGGCCTCGATGGGAGAGGTGTCCGTCTTCTACGTCGGTACCGGTTCCGACGAGATCTTCGCCGCCCTCGGCGCTCACGGGGCCACACATGTCCATCATCTCGACACAGGCGATGTTCTGCCGTCTGCTCCCGCCGCTGCGGCCTTCGCCGGACTGCTGGCCGAAGCGGGCGACGACCTCGTCCTGTTCGGGATGGGCAATACTGATCGCGATGTCGCGGGGCGTGTCGCGGCGCGTCTCGGCAGCCCCCTCGTCGCCAACGCACTCGATGTCACGCCAGACCGCACGATCACTTCAGAGATCAACGGGGGAACTCTTGCGATAACGACCCGGGTCACGTCGGATGGCCCTGTGATGGTCGTCACTCGTCCCAAGGCGTTCGCAGCGACCGACACGGGAGGCGGAGCCCCGGTTGTACACGCGGTGGATCTGCCAGATACCGGCCGATCCGGTGGCGCAACGATCACAGAGCGTCACGTCGAGGCGTCGGAGGGACCCGATCTCGAGGCTGCGGCCGTTGTTGTCTCAGGTGGCCGCGGACTCGGTGGCCCAGACAAGTTCGCGCTGATGCACGAGCTTGCCGGTCTCCTCGGCGGAGCGGTCGGCGGAACCCGGGCAGTGGTTGATGCGGGCTGGGTTCCGTACTCGTTCCAGGTAGGCCAGACAGGCAAGACGGTGAAACCCGATGTGTATATCGCGTGTGGAATCTCGGGTGCCATGCAGCACGTCGTAGGGATGAAGGGATCGCAGACGATCATCGCGATAAACAAGGATGCAGACGCACCGATCTTTGGTGTCGCCGACCTCGGAATCGTCGGAGATCTTCACAAGGTTGTGCCCCAGGTGATCGAGGCGCTGCAAGCGAGGAATTAACTTTCCAGTGCCTCGGGCCCGAAGGACATCGGCAGCAGGTCTTCGACCGAGAGCACCTGGGTAGCGCCGGTCGAAGTGCGGAGCAGGATTCGTTGAACGTTGAACTCACGCATGATCTGGCGGCAATTGCCACAGGGCGTGCAGAGATCGCCGTCGAGACAGACCACGGCAATAGCTTCGATTGCCGTGGCTCCGGCCGCTATCGCGTTGCTGATCGCGTTGGCTTCGGCACAGATCGACGCACCGAAAGCCGCATTTTCGATGTTGGCTCCGCTGACAACGTCCCCGTCGTCGGTAACAACAACGGCTCCGACGCGAAACTTCGAGTACGGCGAGTATGAACGCTCGGCAGCCTCGGCTGCGCGGTCCAGGAGTTCTCTATCGTCCACAACTACCTCGCGATCAGTGCCTCTACGAATGCGACGGGGTCGAATGGTAGAAGGTCATCCATCCCCTCGCCTACACCTATGAATTTCACCGGGGTATCGAGCTTTCGCTCAACGGCTATTGCGATGCCGCCCCGGGATGTGCCATCGAGTTTTGTCAACACAAGACCGGTCACGCCGATGGCTTCGGTAAACGCCTCGGCCTGGCTCAAACCGTTCTGGCCGGTTGTGCCGTCGAGAACGAGTAGCACCTCGTCGATGCTGCCCGCCTGCCTCTCGAGGATTCGAACGATCTTGTCGAGCTCGTCCATCAGGTTCGCCTGACTGTGGAGCCGGCCGGCGGTGTCGATGATCACAACATCCGCACCTGACTCTTTGGCCTGTGTGTAGGCATCGAATGCAACGGACGCCGGATCTGCTGCCTGGGAGCCAGAAACCACCGGTACACCGACGCGGTCCCCCCACGTTCGCAGCTGCGTATCGGCAGCGGCGCGGAATGTGTCGGCCGCTCCGAGAACCACGGACGAGCCCGAGTCAACGAGGCCCTTAGCGATCTTGGCGATACTCGTCGTTTTGCCCGTCCCGTTGACACCAACGACGATCAGGACAGCTGGTGACCCATCCAGGTGGAGCGATCGATCCTTGCCGGTGAGCACGTCGATGAGTTCACGTTTGAGCAACATGCGAGCTTGTTCCCCGGTTTCGGGCTTTCCAAGCTGCACGGCCTCGACGATCGCAGATGCTGTCGTGGGACCGACGTCAACAGCGACCAGCGTATCTTCGAGTTCATCCCAGTCTGCCTGGGACAGGTGTGCCGATGCGAACAATGAAGCCAGGGCACTCGACATCGCTCCACGGGGCTTGCTGAGCCTGTCTGCCAGACCGTCGCCGGAGGTCGGCACTTGATCGACCGGCGTCTCACGACCGGCTGCCGGGGCTGATGGGGACTTTCGACGGGAGACGAGCGCGACCACGGCGACCGCGACCGCTGCGAGTACTACGACGAGTACGGCGATCAGGATCGGATCCAAGCTCTACCTCCACATATGGTCGGCGCGATGCGCTGAGGCTCGGCCTAGACGCTAACGGAGGTCATGCGCTTGGAGAGAACCTTCGATGACTCGCCCGGCTCCATCGTCACGCCGTACAGAACATCGGCGGCCTCCATGGTTTGCTGCTGGTGCGTGATGATCACCAACTGCACACTTTCACGCAGGGTGTGCACCAGCCGAAGGAATCGGTGCAGGTTCGCATCGTCGAGTGCCGCTTCAACCTCATCGAGGACGTAGAACGGACTGGGTCTGGCTCGGAACACCGCGAACAGGAAGGCCAGTGCGGCAAGTGACCTCTCACCCCCGCTGAGCAAGGAGAGTCTGCCGACCTTCTTGCCCGCTGGCTGTGCCTGCACGAGTACACCGGTTGCCAGCGGATCCGTGCCCTTGTCCAATCGGAGCTGGCCTTTGCCCCCGGGGAACACCAGAGCGAAGTTCTCCTCGTAGTACTTTGCAATGTCTGCGAACGCTTCTTCGAACAACGCAACCATCTTCTCGTCAAGTGCCGCGATGACTTTCTTGAGCTCGCCACGGGACTCGGCGAGGTCGGCGAGTTGCTCCTCGAGCTCCTGGCTGGCAGAGGCGAGCTCCTCGTACTCCGCTGCTGCAAGCGGGTTGATCGGGCCCATCCGTCGTAGATCGGCAGTCAGAGATTCGAGCCGATGTTCAGGGTCGACGTCCTCGCCGATATCTGGTTCGACTGCCGATAGCGCCTGGGCCTCAGTCGCATCAGCGTCTCTTCGAATGGCCTCGCAGGCGGCCTCGTCCCGCACGTTGAGCTCGGCGAGCTCGACATCCAGAGCGTTCACCATCGCTGATGACGTCCGACTGGTCGTTTCGAGGGCCTCACGTCTGGCCTCCGCGTCGACGAGTTCTGCGTTTGTGCTTCCGGAGCGGTCGCGCAGGGACCTCTGGCGTTCCCTCAGCTCTTCGATGAATCCCGACACTGTCGAGATAGCCACCTGTGCCACCTCGTCGATGCGGGTGAGGCTGTGGACCGTTTCGTCTGATCCGGGAAGCCATTGCAATTGGTTGAGCTCGGCTTCGACAGCCGCTAGCCGCGCCTCGCTCATCGTCCTTCGCTCGACAATCACTGCGACGTCGCCGGATGCCTCCTGCAAGATACGTTGTGCTTGCTCGCGCTGAGCCGCAACCTCGCCGCGGCGCACGTTGAGGGCCTCCCAAGCGACGTGACGGGCAGCTTCTTCGCCCTCGAAGCCGGCGACGCGGTCACGCAAGGCGGAGATTCGATCATCCCGGATCTGTGCCGAATCTGCGATCGCCGCTATTCGAGATGCAAGCCTCTCCGACTCCTCGTTTGAAGCGGCGAGCGATCGGGCGTTCAACCCGAGAGCCTCGCTGAGTCCCCCGAGTTTGGCCTCGAGATTCTCGAGCAAATCCAGTGCCTGACGCTCTTCGGTCTTTGCGGCCTCGAATGATCGCCCGGTTGCGGTCGCGAGGCTCGACGTTCTCGACAGGTCGCGTTCGGCGACTTCGAGCTCCACTTTCGATCCCTCGAGCGCGGCGGGTCCTGCACCGTCGGGCTGCGAGACGATCATCCCCGTCTGGGTGACGACGTCACCCTCGGGCGTCACAACACGGACATCTGGAAACACTTCGACGATCTCCCATGCCGTGTTCCACCCCTCCACGACAACAACATCCCCGAGAAACGCTGCAGCGAGGGCGCTGTCCGCGTTCTTTCCGAGCATGCCGACAAGTGTGTCGACACCGAATCGATCAGCGGCCCGCTGGGCAACCGATAGGTCGCCTTCGCGGTGAAATACGAAGGACACACCACCCGTGCCCGCCGTCTTGAGTGCGTTGATCGCGTTTCGCATCGGATCAGGCCCTAGTGTGACGAACGCGGAGCGCCAAGACCCGAGGGCCGCATCCACCGCGGGGCCGTATCGCGCTGGCACATCGAGGTGCGCTACCACCGCTCCGAGCACTCCGTCGTACCCGGTAGCGATTGTGAGAGCGACATCGTCAACAAGCCCCTCGAGCGCTGCTTCGAGTGCGTCGACACGAGCCTGGGACCTCGTCACAGCAAGCAGTGCCTCCTCCTTGGCAGCTTGAGCGAGGCTAAATGCGGTCTCTGCAGACTCGCGGCTGACCTTGCTGATCTCATATTTCTTCGCCAGAACGGTGACAGAGCTGTCCGAGTCGCGGATCTCGCGATTCAGCCGGTCCGCCTCTTCTGTCTCATCCGAGACGCGATCGGCAACGACCAGCATCCTTTGCTCGATTTGCTCCGCCTCGATTCGATCGCGGTTCGCGGCCGTCTCGAGTGACCGGAGGTCACCTCGAAGGTTCGCTACGACGCCTTCAGTCGGAAGTTGGACCTGCTCGGCGAGGGCGCGCTCCTCGTCTTCAAGTGCGCGTAGCGCAGTGTCACGTCGCTCGACTTCATCGATCGCTTTGCGTTCGACGTCCGAGGAGTTGGCAAGAACATCTTTGAGATCATGCAGCTCTGTTTCGAGATCATCCCTCCGCTCGTCCGCGCCGACCAGGCGCGACGTGATGGCCTGAGAACGCTCACGCGCGACGAGCGACGCTGACGTGAACCGTTCCCGCACCGTCTCGAGTCTCGCAGCCGCTGCTGTATCCCTCCGCAGTTCGGCACCGACATGACCCGCTGCGGTACGCAGCCCCTCGAGCCCGTCGCGCAGTTCCTTCAATTCGCTATCCGAGGCATCGAGCTTCGCCGCTGCATCCGACCGCTCCGCTTTCGCCTGCTCGATGCGGGTTCGAAGCGCTCGAAGCTGTTCGCCGCCGAGCCATAGGCGCAGCGCCATCGCCTCGTCCTTGACCGAGTCATATCGCAGAGCGGCATTTGCCTGCCGCTTCAGTGGTCGCAGGGCTTTGCGCTGCTGCATCAAGATGTCGTTCAGCCGTTCGACGTCGAGGTCGGTGCGTTCGAGACGCCGGACGGAGCGTTCCCTGCGGCTGCGATGTTTGGTCACACCTGCGGCTTCTTCGATCACCGCTCGGTGGTCTTCCGGGCTGGCGTTGAGGATGTCACCAACCTGGCCCTGGCCAACGAGAACGTGCTGCTGTTTACCGATCCCGCCGTCTGACAAGAGGTCCTGGATGTCGAGCAGCCGGCAGGGCGCTCCATTGAGCTCGTACTCCGAGGTGCCATCGCGAAATAGCCTGCGGGTGATGGTGATCTCGGCCAGGCCGAGTGGAATCAGTTGGTCGTCGTTCGCAAATGTGAGCGAGACCTCAGCGCGTGGCAGAGGTGGCCTGGTCTCGGTTCCGGCGAAGACAACATCCTCCATTCGCTCCGTTCGCAGCGACTTCGTTGCCTGGGTGCCCATCACCCATGCAATGGCGTCCAGGATGTTCGACTTTCCCGATCCGTTCGGTCCAACAACGACGTTGACACCCGACGTGAAGTCGAGACGAGTGCGGTCGGCGAAAGACTTGAATCCGCGCAGTGTCAGATGTTTGAGTTTCACGAATCTGCAGGTTACCAGGACGAATTACATGCGTGTAACCCAATTCCCGGCTCGTCAGCGGTCGTCCCCGGACGACGTGGGATCTTCGAGCGCACGACGGGCAGCCTCGATGGCAGCAGCCTTCTTCGAGGGACCGTCCGCGGTTGCGATGCGCTGTCCCTCGACGACGGCTGTTGCGATGAAGACAGCCGCGTGGTCGGGGCCTGAACGCTCATACTCGAACGTAACGGTCACACCTTGCTTCGCGAGCCGCTCCTGCAGTCGCGACCTCGGATCCTGCACGTCGCCGGATCCCACGACATCCTCGACCAGCGGACCCCACCACCGTCGCACGATGGTGTCCGCCTCGTTCCAGCCCCCATCGAGGTGAACCGCTCCGAGTAGGGACTCGACCACATCGGAGAGAATGGAATCACGTTGCCTGCCCCCGGATTGGTCCTCCCCTCGACCGAGACGTATCGCCCCGTCGAGTTCGAGATCCCTGGCGAGCGATGCAAGTGCCCTTTCGTCAACGACCGAGGCTCGGATCCTCGTCATCTCGCCCTCAGTTGCCGTCGGCAATCGAGCGTAGATGATGTCCGTTGTCGCGAGTTCGATCACTGCGTCACCGAGGAATTCGAGGCGTTCGTATGACGTCGTGTTGTGATTCTCAGCGACGAACGACGAATGCGTGAGTGCCTCAGAGAGCAGCGAGCTGTCAGCGAACGTATATCCGATTCGCTTCTGAAGTTCTGCGAGTCTGGTGTCGCTGCTGTCCATCGTCAGGATGATGCAGCGGCGATTCCCGAGGCGATCGTGCCGACGAGATCCTGGGCGACACCCTCGGCGGCGATCTGAATTGCATTGTCGATCGCAATACGGTTTGCCCGACCGTGTGAGATCACGACGACACCCTTCGTTCCCACCAGGTGTGCACCGCCGACGGTGTCGGGTGACAGCCGCTCCCTCAGTTCCATGAAGGCGGGTGTCAACGTCGCTACGAGTTCCTGGTACTCAGGTTTCGCCAACATCTCGAGCACCATCTTTTGGATCACTTTGCCTGCGCCCTCTCCAGTCTTGAGAAGGACATTGCCGGTGAACCCATCGGTAACGATGACGTCTGCTGCGGCAGTGGCGAGATCACGGCCTTCCACGTTGCCGATGAAGTTGATTGCTTCGGTCCGCGACAGGAGTTCGAACGCTTCCTTCTCGAGAGGCCGACCCTTCGATTGCTCTTCACCGATATTGAGCAGGCCGACCTTCGGGTTCTCGATACGGAGATACACAGTTGACAGTGCGGATCCCATCACGGCGAATTGCACGAGGTGTTTTGGTTTGCACTCGATGTTCGCTCCGACGTCGATTATCACGTGCCCCGTCGGAAAAATCGATGCGATTCCCGGTCGCGTGACACCCTTGAGCCGCCCGATGAGGAAAGCGGCGGAGGCGATCGCGGCACCCGTAGACCCGGCTGAAACGAGAGCATCTGCGTGCCCATCTGCGACCATACGAGCCGCAACAACGATTGAAGAATCCTTTTTCTCACGAATGGCCCGCGCAGGATCGTCCTTCATCTCGATGGTCTCGCTTGCGTGGCGAAGAGTTATCGAGTCGCCCCTGCCTGCAAGAACCGGTTCGATCTGTTCGGTGTCGCCTACAAGGACGACGTCGATGCCGGCTTCGGCGGCGATAATCGCCCCCTCGACTATCTCGCGAGGAGCGCTGTCGCCCCCCATGGCGTCTACGGCGATCAGTGGCATGTGGGTTACGACGCTTCGATGACTTCGCGTCCGTTATACATGCCGCAGTTCGAACACGCACGATGCGGCGTGTGTGGAGCATTGCACGTCGAGCAACGGGCGATCGTGGGACGTGCGACCTTCCACTGAGCCTTGCGGCGTCGAGTCCGGGAACGCGACATCTTCTTTTTTGGCACTGCCATGATCAATCCTCTTCTGTTCGTTCCGCGGGCTCGAGGAGGTCCTTGAGGACGGCGAAGGGCGAACGGGAATCGCCCTCTTCACCCGGGAGATCAGTATTCAAGTCTATTCCCGGGCTAGTCACAACTTCACACGTGTCTTTCCCGCAATCCTGGGACACGGGAAGCGAGAGAATCACCTCGTCTCGCAGCAACTGCTCGACGTCGATATCGTGGCCATCGAGCGGGTAACTCTCATCATCGTCGTCCGCTGTGTCGAAGAGCGCGCCGATTGCGGCATGCCGATCGGTCGAGAATTCGTCAAGGCATCGAAAGCACGTGTCGAGGGTTGTATGCCGAACGGTCCCCGTCACCGCGACACCACCGGACACGGGGTGCAACGTCAGATCGGCCACGATCGGGATGTCTGGGGACACCCTGCTCATCTCGATCCCCCAATCGACGGTCTGTTCGATCGTCACAGAACGCGGCGACGCATCCCTGCCAAGCAGGTCGGCAACATTGAGCACAAAGGGACCACGGATCATGCCACGCAGGGTACCCGTTGGGGACCCTATTGAGAGACCGGAGGCTCCTCAGCGGGCGGCAAAGCCTTGTGCAGCTCGGCTCTTGCCTCCGTCACGTACCGATAGAGCTCACCAAGAATCGTTTCGGCCTCGGAGAGGTGCCGTTCCGCGTAATCCTCGGCTTCAAGTCGAATCCGTCTGGCTTCGTTCTCAGCGCTCCGCACCAGAGTGTTTGCCTCTTCAACGGCCTCTTGAACGATGTAGTTTTCTGAGATCAGCTGCTCGGACTCCACCTTCGCTGCAGAAATGACCTCGCGAGCCTTCTCGTTCGTCCGGGTGATATACGATTCGCGCTCGCGAACCATCCATCGCGCGGCACGTACCTCCTCCGGCAACTCCTCTGCGGCTGCATGCAACCTGTCGAGCAGGTCCTCCTGGTTGATCATTACGTTGCTCGACAGGGGCACGGCGCGGGCGGCCTCGATCTCTGAGATGAGATCCTCGATGAGTTCAGAGATCTTGCCGGGGACGGGTGGTGTCTGGCGTGATTCGTCCGGATGGTCGATCATTCAAGACGCTCCTTTAAGGCTGCGGCGACTGGTTCAGGAACAAGCGCATCGACAGACCCGCCGAGCCTTGCTACTTCTTTCACAAGAGATGAGGATAGGTAGCCGTACTCCGGTTTCGTAGCGACGAAGAGAGACACGACGTCACCGGACAGATGTCGATTCATCTGTGACATCTGGATCTCGAACTCGAAATCCGTCACGGCCCGCAGACCCTTGACCACGGTTTTCGCCCCAACCTCGCGAGCGAAATCGACCAGGAGACCCTCGAAACTGGCGACCCGCACGTTCGGCCACGCTGCACAGCAGGCCTCAAGCAACTCCACACGTTCTTGTGCGGTGAAAAGCGGCGTCTTTGACGGGTTGTGGACAACAGATACAACCACCTCATCGAAAAGTGACGCACACCGCTCAACGACGTCGAGGTGGCCCTTCGTCGGCGGATCGAAACTGCCCGGCACGAGCGCTGTTATCACGATGTAGCCCTCTCCATCATGGTTAGTACAGCATCACCGTAACGCCGCTGGTCTTTACAAGTGAGGAATTCAGGCAAAACGATGTCACTGGACGCTTGCCGGTGCACAACAACCAGGCCCGATGAAGCGAGCACCCGATCCAATGCCGCAAGCGTCAACAACACATCCGCATCCGGGTCAGAGTATGGCGGGTCGACGAAGACCAGATCGAATGTTCCAGAGAGGCGTGAAAGAACCCCCGGAAGCGTTCCATGAGTCACCGTGCCACCGAGCCCAACGGCCACCACATTCTTGTGAATCTTTTCGACGGCCGTCCGGTCGCCTTCGACGAAAACCGCATCCGTTGCCCCTCGACTGAGTGCCTCGAGACCGAGAGATCCCGAACCGGCGTAGAGATCCAGGACGTGGGCATCGAAAAGTCGATCGCGCAGAATCGAAAATACTGATTCACGGGCGCGGCCGGTCATAGGCCGTGTGCCAGTCTCCGGCACGGCCAACCGCGTGCCCTTTGACCTTCCAGCGATGATTCGCATCTTTCAACTCCGTGACAACCATTCGGTATCTCGACCGAACAAGAGCGCCGCTTCCTCGATTATCCCCGCGACAAAGGATCCGTCCCGATCCCCATTCACCGCCACCGTGGCAACGCTGCGTGCCGCTTCGAGCAGTTCGTGATCAGCAAGGATATCGCCGAGTTTGAGGTCGGCTGCCCCGGACTGAGACCCTGCAAACACCGTGCCCTGCCCACGAATCTCAAGATCAACTGTCGCGAGCTCGAAGCCGTCATTCGATGCGATCATCGCCTCGATCCGACGCTCGCCATCCTCGCCGTTTGCATCTGTGGCGAGGATGCATAAACCACCGTGCTCACCGCGACCTACGCGTCCGCGAAGCTGATGCAGCTGACTGAGACCGAATCGTTCGGCACTGCGGATCACCATCAACGTCGCGTTCGGAACGTCGATACCGACTTCGATCACGGTCGTTGCCACCAGGACGTCGATGTCCCCGTCGGCGAATCGGGCCATGATCTGTGCTTTGTCGACCGATTTCAGCTGTCCGTGAAGCAGCTCGATGCGTATGGCCGGCAACGACGAGCGCATCCTTGCGAACTCGGTTACTGCCGAGCGGGCCTCGATCTTGTCGGAGGGCTCGACGAGCGGGCAGACAACGAATACCTGGCGGTTCTCCGCAACAGCGGCTTGCACGACCAGGTCGATCTCGTCGTCCGCGCTTTCAGGAACGGCTTCCGTCGCTATGGGCGAACGTCCCGGCGGTAGCTCGGCGATCACCGACACGTCGAGGTCTCCATAGAGCGTCATCGCAAGCGTGCGCGGTATCGGCGTTGCCGTCATGAGCAGAAGATCGGGGGTGCCCTCGCCCTCTGCCGCGTCTCGCAACACGACGCGTTGCTCAACGCCGAAGCGGTGCTGCTCATCGACAACAGTCGTTCCAAGGGATCTGAACGCTACATCACTCTGTATCAACGCCTGCGTTCCGAAAGCGATGTCGATCGTGCCATCACGTAACCAGGCGAGTCCTTGATCCCTCGACACATCGCCTCTCACGAAGTTGACGGTCACCCGCCCCGACGTGAAAAGACCTATTCGCACCGGCCGATCCGCGGTCGACTCGTCCCCAAAGAACGACTGTGTGCCAGCAGCGCCGAGGTCCGTCGGCGCCGGCGCTAGGTCCGCAGAGCACAGCGCCCGCTCTGTGCCGAGATAGTGCTGCGTTGCAAGAACCTCGGTCGGCGCCATGACAGCGCTCTGATGACCACTCTCCACGGATGCGAGAAGTGCAACGATCATCACCACCGTCTTTCCGGATCCAACTTCACCCTGAAGCAATCGATGCATCGGTGTTGATTCGTCCATGTCCCCGAGAATCTCACCAAGAACCGTCTCTTGCGCTTCCGTGAGGTCGTATGGGAGCGAAACGAGGAACCTCTGCATCAATGGGCCCTTTGTCGCATTGCTGATGCCGACCTGTGACTCGAATTCATCATGAGCACGCACCCGCAAAGCCATTTGGATCCGAAGGAACTCGTCAAAGATGAGTCGGCGACGCGCCGGGGCAATATCGTCGTAGGCATCGGGCGAGTGAACATCGCGAATCGACTGGCTTCGGTCTACAAGCCCGTATGTCGCCAGAACGATGTCGGGGACCACGTCGGTGATTGGGAGCGAGCGCGCGACCGCGCTTGCGGCGACTTGCTTCACTCGTGCCGGGCCCATCCCACCGATGCCGGCGTATACGGGCAGGATCTTGCCTGTCTGGCGGTCCCTGTCGTCCGAAAGTCGATCTACCGCTGGCGACTTCATCTGGAGCGACCCTTTGAACGAATCGATCTTGCCGCTCAGGGCTACCTGCTCGCCCTTTTCCAGCGAGATATACGGATTGAACCAGACGACACGGACGCTGGCAGACCCGTCCGAGACCCTTGCTTCAACCATCGTCCGACCGCGGGTTATCCGTCTCTTTGAGAAGGAGGTGACCGTTCCGCGTACGGTTACGTCCTCCCCGACGGGTGCCCCGGCGATCTCGGACATGTTCGACCGATCGAGATACCTTCTCGGCACCGTGAGAAGCAAATCGGCGATCGAGTCGATTTTCTGTTCGCTGAGTTTTCTCTTCGTAACTGCACCCACGCCCGTGAGCCGATCGACCTCGATGCCACAGAGGTAGGCAAGCGTGCGGTACGCATCTGCCCTCGTCGGTTCCTGTTCGGGAGTCGTCATCGTTGCGATGATGGTCTCATCACGGACACATTGCCACATGCGTGTGACAGGAAAACTCGCCATCGAGCCAGGACCCGAATACTGTTGTGCCGGTAGTATCCTCGCTTCGCACCTCAGGAGGTTTCCCGTTATGGCATACAGATGTGAAGTCTGCGGCAAAGAACCGTGGACAGGCAAACAGGTCTCGTTCTCGCACAAACGTTCTTCCAAGACGTGGCGACCCAACATCCAGAAGATCCGTGTCAAACATGGCAGCAACTCACGTCGCGCACGGGTTTGCACTTCGTGCATCAAAGCTGGCAAGGTCGAGAAGGTATGAGCCAGGGCGTCGTCAAGACGTATGACGATGCAACAGGCATCGGCTTGATCGTTCGCGACGACGACCGCAGCGAGGTTCTCCTGAAACCGGGCAGCCTCGACGGATCACTGTTCCGATTCCTTCGACAGGGACAGAGGGTCCGATTCGACCAATCAGACGATGAGAAGCCCGTCGCATCGAACCTTCGATTCGGTTCAGACGGCTACTGAGCAAACGTAGGACGACCCGGCAATTCTGCCTCTGCTAGCCTTCGTCCATGGTTCAGGCGTACATACTCATTCAAACGGACAGCGGTCGTGCATCTGAGGTTGCCAAGGCGATCGCAAAGATCGACGGTGTCGATTCTTCCGAGGCTGTGACCGGTCCATACGACGTGATCGTTGCAGCAAAAGCCGCAGACGTCGATGCATTGGGACACCTCGTTGTCACGCAGATCCAACCGGTCGTTGGCATCGTCCGAACACTGACCTGCCCCGTCGTTCGTCTGTAGCAAGTTCCTTCAGAGCTGGCTCAGCGAATGGCCAGGTTGCCGCGTTCGTCGTACCGCTCGATGGCCGCGTCCACGAGCCGGCTGCACAGTTCTGGATACGTCAATCCGGATGCAATCCACACTTTGGGAAATCCTGATATCGATGTGAAACCCGGCAAGGTATTCACCTCATTGAACAGGAACCTGCGAGTGCCGTTTTCGTAGAAGAAATCGACCCGTGCAAGACCGGACAGGCCAAGCATCTCGAATATTCGCTCCGCGAGATCCCTCACCTGTCTCGACGCCTCAAGGGAAAGTTTGGCGGGCGCCTCGAACGAGCTCGTGTCGTCTTGATATTTCGCGTCGTATGTGTACCAACCGTCAGCGACGAGAACTTCGCCGGGAACCGAACTGATGGGTCCGTCAAGCACGCCAACCTCGATCTCACGAGCGGAGATGGCCTTCTCGACGACGACTTTCGTGTCGTATCGAAAAGCTTTGCTTATCGCTTCCTTCAAGGCGCCCTCGTCCGTCGCCTTTGAGATCCCCACCGAAGAGCCTTGTGCCGAGGGTTTCACGAATACCGGCAACCCGAGCGCTGTCATCGCCTCGCCGATAGCGATACTGGGATCGTCATCCCACTCCTTGCGGCGCACCGTGATCCATGGCGAGGTTGCGATTCCCTTCGAGGCCACGATCTGCTTCGTGAGATCCTTGTCCATGGCCAGTGCGCCACCGAGAACTCCACACCCGACGTAGGGAAGGTTGCACGTCTCGAGAGCACCTTGCACCGTCCCGTCCTCTCCATACGGTCCGTGGAGGACAGGGAACGCAACATCGAACTCGATCACGTCGTCCCCAACGGCGAGTGAACCTTCGGGAACCAGCAGCTCGACCTGGCGTCCTTCTGCTCGGAATGGTCGGAACGAGGGATCTGCGAGAAACCACGACCCGGATCGGTCGATGCCAACGGTAATCACCCGGTGTTTTGACTCGATGAGAGCGTCGTGCACGGACACTGCGGACGCGCACGAAACCTCATGTTCAGATGATCGTCCGCCGAAGAGAAGAAGCACTCGAGCCATGTCTGGAGGGTACCGTGTCAGTCAGAGAGAGCTAAGGATTGCGGTCGTGGGTGAACGAGATCTGATAATCGACTACCGGGTCAAAGTCGTCACCACGGGACTCATCGTCTCGTGGTTCGGCTTCGTCATCTTCGCCCTGTGGACCCTGTCCCTCGAGGACGTCGATACCGCTGCCACGATCATCGCTCTCGGTGGGTTCCTGTTCGGTCTCGTCATCTTGACGTTCGCCCCATGGCGATCACTTCTCGCCTCCCGCCTGGGAGACTGGCTTCTCGTGGTGTGGACCGTTGCCGCGATCCTGGCCGTGATGATGTTCGAGGTCCGGAGGGAGTTGCAACCCAACGGAATCGGTTTCCTGCTCGTCACGTTCTTCGCGGCAGCCACGCTCGTGTCGAATCGCACCCTGATCACGATCGGCGGGGTCTCTGGAATCGCATTTGCGGCCACGGTCATTGCCTTAAGCGGCTTCGACACCGCCACCCTTGGCGGGCATCTCTTGCCCTTCATCGGTGCGATCGTTTTCGTCCTACTGCTCTCGGTCGGTATCCGCGCCCAGCTCGACCAAACGAACGAGGCGTACCAACAGCTCGCCGACCGAGAATCGGCGCTCGCCATCCAGGAGCGTGAGCTCTCCCAGTTGTACGACGTGTCGCGAACCATCGGCGCCGGCTCGAAACTCAACGAGGTACTGCCAGAGCTCGTCGGCAGAGTCGCTCAGTCGGTCAACGCGCGGATCGGTCTCGTACTGCTCTACGACCCGGACGCTGAGCTCCTGGGCCTCATGTCCCCAATCTGGGTTTCCGGTCATACCGTGCATGCCGACGACTTTCAGATGGCGCTCGACGAGTACGGAATCGGCCAGCGCGTCTTCATGAGCGGAGACGGTCAGATCCTCAACGAACTTGCGGAGGATGGCGTGAGGGACCGTCTCGTTGGGGAACTCGAAGCTACCACGGTCGCGGCGGTTGCTCTCCGGATCGAGAACCGTACGATCGGTGTGCTACTCGTGGGCGACAAACCCGACGGATTCTCAGAAAGCGACCTCGAGACACTCGAGTCAGTCGCAGCTCCGGCCGCTCTCGTCCTGAATCAGATGACGAGATACGAGGAAGCTCGTTCGGCGAGTGAGCGCATGGCCGAACTCGCCCAGATGAAGACAGATTTCGTGTCCGTTGTCTCTCACGAACTCCGAACTCCACTTACGTCCATCATCGGTGCCCTCGGAACACTCAAACGACCGGAGCTTGCGCCCGAAGATCCACGGGCGCGTTCCCTGATCGAAATGGCCGAGAAACAGTCGAACCGCCTCAGAACTCTGATCGAAGACCTGCTCGTGATGTCGCGCATCGAGGCGGATTCGTTGCCGATACGCCCGGAGGAAATCAAGCTCGATCCCTTCCTCGCCGATCTCATCGAGTCGTGGCCGAACGGTGACCGCGTCTCGTACGAGCCCGTCCCAGGAATGGGAACGGTGCGCTCGGACCCGGACCACCTCGCCCGGGTTGTGACGAACCTGCTTGACAACGCTATGAAGTACGGCGGCGACGGTCAGATCGAACTGCAAACGACGGTGAGCAGGGGCGAGGTGCATCTGTCGGTCATCGATCACGGCCCGGGGATCCCGTACGACCAGCACGAGCAGATCTTCGAACGTTTCACACAACTTCAGCCGAACACGACTCGTTCAGAGGGCGGCGCGGGACTCGGTTTGTCGATCGTCAAGGGTCTTGTAGAAGCAATGGATGGACGGATCTGGTACGAACCGACCGTTGGTGGCGGCGCGACCTTCACCGTTGCAATCCCGACGTAGGAGCCTGAGGTCAGTACCCCTCGGTCTCACCTGCGGCCACGGCATGGAACCCGCCATCGACGTGAACGATTTCGCCCGAGGTCGCGGTAGCGAAATCTGAGAGCAGGACACACGCCATCTTCGCCACCGGCTCGGGGTCCCTGGGGTCCCATCCAAGAGGGGCCCGTAATTCCCATAGGTTCTCAAACCGCTCGAACCCTGGAATCGATTTCGCCGCAACGGTTCCGAGGGGGCCCGCTGCCACGAGGTTGGCCCGGATCCCCTCCTTGCCAAGGTACCGGGCGAGGTAACGGTTGACCGACTGAAGAGCCGACTTCGAGACGCCCATCCAGTCGTATGCGGGCCACGCGAGCGAGTTGTCGAAATCGAGCCCGACCACTGCACCCCCTCCTGCCTTTGCGAACAGTGGGCGCAGTCCAGCCGTGAGCGTCTTGTAGGAAAACGCCGACGTCACGAACGCGATGCTCGCCGACTCAGCGGGAGTGTCGAGGAACGCTCCCCCGAGCGCGTCGTTGGGAGCGTAAGCGATTGCGTGCAACGCACCGTCGATGCCTCCCCACTTCTCGTCGAGTGCCGCGACGAGTGATTCCATGTGCTCGGGATCGTTGATGTCCAACTCGTACACATCCGCATCGTTTGGAAGTCGTTTGGCGGATCGTCTGGTGAGGGACAGGCCCCGCCCGAACCCTGTCAGGGCGACCGTCGCGCCTTGCTCCTGAGCGACGCGGGCAGTGTGCCACGCTATGGAATCGTCTGTGAGGACTCCCGTTATCAGTATTCGCTTTCCAGAAAGCATCGAAGACCCTTCATCGTCAACCAGAAACAATAGACAATTCGCTACGCGACGTTAGCCCAAGCCCGCAAACCAAGTCCCATCACGAAGAGAAGAAGGATGCCGTAGGTCAGCGCCGGTTTGCGCGCCATCGTCGTGCGGTACAGGTACGCCAACGTCAGAGTGACGACGATCACGACGCCATAGAACACGTGGAAGGAGTTGCCGGGTTTCAACCCGTTGCTGTAGAGGTACACACCCGCCGCGACCTGGATCAGGATCGTTGCGATCGCGATCCCGCGGGCCCAGATGAACGCGGGGGGTAGCTCACGTTTCACGATTGCGGTGACCAGCCCCCAGAGGCCAACGATTCCCGTTGCACCGATCGCAACAAAGAACCACTGTTCGTGAAATCGAAGAACGGTGCTGAGATCCAAGACGGCTCCGATGTTGCGGGCTGCTTCAGTCGACTCCGCGAGCCGACATCATTGGGGTAGGTTATCGAAATCATGGAACTGCACCCACACGACATGGCCCACGGAGGCGAAGCCGTTGCTCGCCACGATGGCAAGGCATATTTCATTCCAGGGGCGATGCCTGGAGAGGTCGTCGAGGCTACCGTGGTCGAGGACAAGGGGTCGTGGGCGAGAACCGCCCTCGTAGACGTCATCGCTTCGTCGCCACATCGTCGCGAGCCGCCGTGTCCGCACGCATCTGCGTGTGGGGGATGTCAGTGGCAGTTCGCCGACGAGGAAGAGCAGAGGCGCTGGAAGAGGGACACCGTTGTCGGGCAACTCACACACCTCGGAAAACTGAAGGACCCCAGGGTGAACGAGACGGTGGTTCCCGGCCCCGATCTTGGCTACCGAAACCGGATGGACTTTCGAACGGCCGACGGGAAGCCCGCGCTCTATCGATCTCGCTCCAACGACCTCGTGCCGCTCGACCAGTGTCTGTTGATGGTCCCGCAACTTCAGGATATGTTCGCGAAGCTCGGTGATCTTTCGGGTGTGGAACGCCTCACGCTTCGCACCGGCACAGCGACAGGCGATGTCGTAGCGATCATCGAGGGAGAGGTACCAGAAGAATCGGGGACGTGGGGAGCCCAGATCGTGCACCGCAAGGGCAGGGAGTTGACGGCCGTCGTCGGTGAAGGCAGCCTCACCGAGGTCGTTGACGGAGCGACCTTCACTGTCCCGGTGGATGGCTTCTTTCAGAACAACACAGCAGGGGCCGAAACGCTCGTCGCACTTGTTCGCGAGGCCCTCGAGGTCGAACCTGGCGATACGTTGCTCGATGGCTACTGCGGGGTCGGACTCTTCGGTGCCACCGTCGGGCGGGACGCCGCACGAGTGGTCGGCCTGGACTCGACCCGATCAGCGGTGGACTACGCACGACACAACCTCACCGAAGCGGGTGTCGACCACAAGCTCATCACCGGGTCGTTCACCCAGGACATCGAACAGCTCGATGAATACTGGGATGTTGCGGTGGTTGATCCACCTCGCAAGGGCCTCGGCGAACGAGGCGTGGCCGCAGTAACCGCGGCAATGCCGAGACGGATTGCCTATGTCGCATGCGATCCTGCGTCACTTGCCCGCGATACGCGAACACTCGCCAACTTCGGGTACGAGTTCGTCGAAGCGACCCCCGTCGACATGTTTCCGCAGACCTATCACATCGAGATCGTCGCGCGTTTCGACCGCGTGCAATCGGACGATGAGGAACCGCGCGCCACGTGAGGTTCGAACTCCCCCGTCAGCGGAGGCGACGCAAGGCGATCGAGGCCCCATTTCCGCAGGAATGGCGCGCGTACCTCGACGAAGGAATGGCGCATTGGCGGTGGCTCGACGACGTTGAACGGTCACGACTCGAGGAACTCATCAAGGGGTTCCTTCACGACAAACGATTCGAGTGGTCCAACAGCCTCGATCCCTCCGACGAGATTCGCGTGCTCGTCGCCGCCTCGGCCTGTTTGCTCATCCTCGGACTCGAACGGGCGTACTTCAGAGACGTCGGCTCGATCATCATGTATCCAACGGGTGTGGTGGTCCAGGGCAAGAGAGGGTCACCCTCGGTTCGTGGACTCGAGACAGAGAGCATTGTGCCGATACTCGGCGAGGCCGCCCTCCACGGCCCGATGGTGATCGTATGGGATTCAGCTCAGCGAGCAGCGGCACATCCCCAAACCGGCCACAACGTCATCTACCACGAATTCGCCCACAAGATTGACATGGCGGACGGTTCTGCAGACGGGACACCGCCGATGAGCGTGACACTCCGCGAGTCGTGGGAGATGGTCGCCCAAGAAGAGTTCCGAAAACTCCAAGCAGGCGAGAATCCACATCCGTTCCTGGATGCGTACGGCGGCGTCAACCGGGCGGAGTTCTTTGCGGTAGCGACAGAGTTCTTCTTCGACCAACCGGTCGCGATGGAAAAACACATGCCGGGACTGTACGCGGTCTTGCGTGACTTCTATCGACAGGACACCGCTGAACGCGAGCGGCGGCAAGAATGACTAGATCTCGTCCAGCAGTCTCTGACGTTTCTCCTCGTACTCCTCCTGGGAGATGAGGCCCTCGTCGAGCAGCTCTGCGAGTTTCTTTATCGAATCCGCGGCATGCGGTTTGAGTTCCTGTGTCGTCTCGGTCCGACCCGACAGATCCATCGTTCTCCGCTCACGAACCTTGTAGAGCGTCGTCTGGAACCGGTCGGGTCGAGGGATGTTGTAGAAGGTGCTTTGCCCCGACGAACCGGCCGACTCGATCAACAGGTCACCGGCCCCAAGCATCCGTTCGAAGACCGTCTGGGAGAAGTTCACGTTGGTGATGTTCTCGAGCGGGATCTCGACCCCGGATTGAGCGATGAGACCGGTCCGGGTGATCAGACGCTCTGTGGTCAGCACATATCTCGTGAACCACCAGTTGATCAAGGGTCGCACAATGAGGTAGAGACCGGCGAGCAATACCACGAGTGAAATCCAGACGGCTGCGTCGTCGGTGAACCCGAACGCCAAACCGATAACGATCAGGACGCCGAGGAACCACAAGAACGGGATGAACAACAATTTCCAATGAGGACGAAACGACGTAACGATCGTCTCGTCAACACTCAACGCATCTTCGGGCCAAGACATGAGGCCAGCATAGAGAACTCGCGCAGCGAGCGCATTGACTACATGAACGCGAGAAACCCCAAGGAAGCCGAAGCCCCCTTGGGGTTCTCCACGTTGCCTCGGGCCTTTCGGCCTCCGGTTCCGCTGCGTCCCTTCCGGTCTTTCAACCGTCCGTTTCGCTGCTCCGCAAGCGGAGCTGGATGTGGATCGAAACCCGCACCCTCCTCATGTGCCTCGTCGACCGAAGCCGAGCGGGCGGGGCCTAAGCCCTCGACACCCGAAGGTGCCTCACAAGGTCCCCGATTCGTCTCCGAACCGGCTGCCGGCTGTGACACCGGCCGCCTCCGGTTTCCCGTTGGCGCTCGCTCCCGAGTTGCCCCGTTTGCGAGCCGCTCAGGGTTTCCCCCTTGCGGTAATAGTCAATGTTGCAGACTTTGTAGCGTTCGGCAAGCCAGATCGCTGGTTCGTTTTCGCGAGTCACGACGAGTTTTCGCGCTCGGCTGGTAGCTTTCCCAGATGCGGCGCAAAACCGGTCGATTTCCCGTCAAAATTCGATTCGTATGGGCACTTTTGCTCGCATTTGCGATGGTCGCGGCCGGATGCACAGTTAGCCAGTCACCTCTGCCGGACACGACAACAACACGACAGCCAGCGGATGTGCCCGTGGCCGATGAGCTCACACTTCACACCGAAGGCATCGGTCCGTACGAGGTCGGGGACGAGGCCGAGTTCGTCATTGCAGGCATCACAAACGCGATCGGCGGCTGGGACGCCGACTCCTCGGATGAGGCCTCTCCCGTTCAGCTCCCCGAATGCGGGGATGCTTCCTCGAGGGTCGTGTCATGGGGTTCACTCGCGCTCGTGTTCGTACGGGGGTACGCACGCGAGACGTTCGTGAGTTGGTCGTTTGGTTTCGATCCCGTATCGGGGAACTCCGACGACCTACGTGGGCTCGGTCTGCGCACCGAAGCAGGAATCGGACTCGGCGCGACGAGACAGGAGCTCGAAGATGCGTACCGAGCAGGACTCGAAATCACGAATCAGCCTGCCATCGATTCAGCGATCTTCGCCATCGACAAAGCACAGGAACCGCACCTCTCAGGCAAACTCGATTCTTCCGGGCCACAAGGCATCGTCGACCTCATCCAGATCGAGCCGACATGCTGAGAGAACTCCCAAAAGAGAAACCCCGAGGAAGCTCGACCGAAGTCTCGCCCTCTCGGGGTTCTCAATTGAAGTGAACAAGTTCACTCCAGTCCGAGATTCGCCAGTTGCCCGACTCCTCCCGGGGTGTTCTCGTCGCATTCGCAGACCGAAGTCGTCGCCTGTGACCAGAACCCGCTGCTCCGAACC
>BTQP01000004.1:0-28769 GCA_036985935.1 Acidimicrobiia bacterium
CCACACGCAAGGGCGAGTTCGAACCCACCTCCAAGACACCGTC
This sequence comes from Acidimicrobiia bacterium, assembly GCA_036985935.1. Lineage (GTDB taxonomy): Bacteria > Actinomycetota > Acidimicrobiia > Spongiisociales > UBA5794 > JAMBLL01. Next base: position 44 of record BTQP01000004.1, read on the forward strand.
CCTGCACTGCGGCAACGGTCGGATATGGGAAACCGATCAGATCCCGGATGACGCCCCCCAGGGCGGCGAGCATCGCTGGTGCGGTGTCACGGAGATGTTCCTCGACACTTGCACCGAAGGAGAAGTTCTTGCCCTCGCCCTTGATCACGAGAACCCTGGCCTCGATCGATGAAGCTGCCTCCTCGATCGCAGGTCGAAGCTGTTCACACATAGCGATGTCGATCACGTTTCCCGGCGCTTTATCGAGAGTGATGGTGTGGACGGCGCCATCAGCCGTGACGTCGTGACGGATAAAGGAAGCGTTCATGAGTCCGTGGGGAACTGCGGAGACACGGCTTCGATCAGTTCGTCGCCCCACATCTCGCCTGCCGCGAGACGCCGACGAAGGCCGATGTAGTCGACCTCGCGGCCAACCTCCCTGGAACCGCGGTGGAACGCCTGAAAACCTGCCCTCGCCTCGGTCATCATGTTGAGCGACAGCCAGGCTCGATTGCTCTCCTTGTTCTGATCCCAATGCTCGAGCTTCTTCTTACGCACGGACTCGACCGTTTTGATCGTGCAATCCGGCATGGTGTAGAGGATCTTTGTGACCATCGCATCCACCCCAGCATCGAGAAGCGAGAAATCGATCGTGCCGGACTTCAACAGGTCCTTGCCCTCAGCAAGGGCCTCACCGGTCTTCGGTTTGCCATGGACGATCTTGCCCCACTCATCGAGGTACCGGTCGGTCACGACAAGCGGATTCGGCACGAACTCGCCGTCGACCTTCAACACCGGGAAGATGTCGTTGACGAGCCTCAGCCTCATCGCCTCGTGCGCGCTCCACGGATCACACAGAACACAGCTCGCCATCGACTCACCCCATCCGACATACAGGTGAAGGAAGTCGGTCGAGCCACCGTCGGGGGCCGAACCATGTTTCGGGCCTGCCTGACCGAATCGAGCGAGGTCTGAGGCGATCGAAAAGTCGCACGCCATGCCGATTTCCTGGCCACCACCGATCCGCATTCCATTGACGCGGTTGATAACCGGCTTGTCGCAGGACAGGATCGCACTGACCATGTCGTTGAACAGGCGCATGTACTGGCGATATTCGCCAGGGCGACCCGCGTAGTACTCGGAGTACTCCTCAGTGTTGCCACCGGTGCAGAACGCCCTGTCGCCGGTACCCGTGAACACGACTGCAACGGCTGCGCGGTCGACCGACGCCCTTCTGAATGCGAGGATGACCTCCTTCACCGACTCGGTCGTGTACGAGTTGAGTTGCGCAGGATTGTCGAGGATGATCCACACCGCATGCAATCCCTCGACAGGCGAACCCTGTGCGTCGAACACGGGCCGCTCCTCGTAAATGATCTCGTTGAACTCGCGCTCTGGTGTCAGGTCGTGGTTTACGAACTCCATGTGTTGTTGCCTTTCATGGGACGAGGATCGTGCGTCTCGGGTCGCCACCGATGTGGGCCTCTTCGAGAACCTGGGAAATGTCGGCCATCGATGTCTTGCGAGTGAACGGGAGAAGGTCGATCTGTCCCGAGGTGACAAGGTCGATCGCTTCGGGGTACAACTGAGGTGGGCAGCCCCAACTGCCGAAGGCCATCGCATCGAATGCCATCAGGTTCGAGAGCCGTATCGTCACCTTGTCCATCGTGAATCCGACGACAGCGAGTGTCGCCGCTGGTCCGAGCATGCCGAACGCTGTCTCCTGCCCCGCCGTCGTCCCCGAGCACTCGAAGATCTTCCAGCCGGAAGAGCCGACGCCTTCGGACCTGGCATGGTCCCTGACAACTCCCCGGACGTCCCGTGCGCTGAGGCCACGAGCATTCACGATTCCCGCCGCTCCGTGCTCGAGAAGGGGCTCGAGGTGGCTGTCGTCGATATCAACCGCAATCACTGTCGCACCGCTCGCTGCTGCTACCTGAACCGCAAACCCGCCGACGCCCCCGGTGCCCACCACGACGACGAAATCACCAGCGCCGACACCTGCGCGCCGCACAGCCTGTAGCGGTGTTGTCACCGCGTCCGCCACGACACTCAGGTCAGCGAGCTCGTAGCGTGGTGGAAGATCGACGACGGGTGCGAGGCCACGTGCGGGGACAGTCACGTGAGTTGCAAATCCTCCGTCGAAATCGTTGCCGGGCATCTTCTGGTTCGTACAGACGTTGCCCCGGCCCGACAGACACATCACACATTCTTCACACGGGATCACAGCGGGTACGAGAACATCCATCCCAAGCCAGCGATCGGCACCCTCGCCGACCTCGATGACCGTGCCGGCGATCTCGTGGCCGAGTACCAGAGGGAGATCCTGCCTGGTCGACACTCCACCGTCGAGAAATCCAAGGTCAGTGTGGCACAGACCACACCCGGCGATCTCCACAACGACTTCACCTGCGGTGGGCTCCCTCGCTGCGTCGTCGAACCGTTCGAGCGGGCTACCGGTTTTCACCATGCGCCATGAATACCTGCCACTACGCGACACGATCGGCACTCCTCTCTACGTCATCCGATGTGAGAGCACATTCTGGCATCAGTCGCCCGCATCTCTGGCGGCGGGGTCTGTGCGCACGAACGCCGTCCCTTCGGCGATGCGTCGTGCGGTGCGGTGATACACGGCCGTTTCGACCGACCAATCGTCGTGATCCTTCGTCACACGCGCCCGTGCCGGCATGATGCCGCTCGTATGACCGATGTTGATCTCGTCCGAAACTGGCTGTCGCACAACGTCATGAACCGTCGTGCCAGGAATCCGCGCCGCAACTGCTGTACAAGCAGCCAGAGTTCCCGGATACGCCTTGTGCAGGACAGGAGGTCTGCCGCCGACGACCCTTGCAACGAGATCGATGTCATCAACATCGACCTTCGTATCGGTTCCGAACCCGACATACGTTGCAGGTTCCGAGACGATCGCCGGCACAGGGATGAGCCCATCTCCTTCCATGCCGAGGCGTGTCGCTGCCGCCGCCTTGACCGCGGCCACACGCTCCAGTTGCTCGTCGGTTACCTCGTGCGGACCCTCGGTTCCTCGCATTCCCACCGCGTGAGCTGAGAAAAACACGGTGAGGTTCGCAAGGTCGACGATCGACACCGCAACCTGACCCAACGATGTCGAGAGCTCGTCGACGACGTTGCCGGTCGGGAACAGGGACCCCGTAGTGCCTCCGGCGGTCCGACCGAAGTCGAGTCCGATCGGGGCCCCTGATCCCGGCACACCGTGAACGACGTAACTCCCGTCAACCGCCGCGAGTCCGCCGACGATCGGAACATGAGCCTCGAGGATCTTGCCTGTGTTGGTGTTGTGAATGCGCACGACGGTTGTCGGATCGGTCGATGCGACAAGCCCTTCATCAACGGCATAGGCACCCACCGCCGCCGAGATGTTTCCACAATTGATGTCGTAGTCGACGACCGGTTCCGTGATGCTGACCTGCGCAAAGGTGTAATCCAGATCCGCTCCAGGGTTCGTAGGGGGATCGATGATCGCCAGCTTGCTTGTGAGCAGGTCCGCGCCCCCGAGGCCATCGATCTGGCGAGCGTCGGGACTTCCGAACAGCGACAGGATCGTTGTGTCGCGTTCGCCGGCGTCCGCGGGGAGGTCAGAACCACGGAGGAAAACGGCTTTACTCGTGCCACCACGCATCAAAACGAATGGGAGCCGCAGACCGCTTGGCAACGACTCTGTCACCGGACCAGGATCTGTACCGTGCACGCTGCTCCTTCGATGCCGACCGCCTTGCCGCCACGACAGTGGGCAACGCCGACCCTGGCACCGTCGATCTGCCTGTCACCTGACTCCCCGCGGAGTTGTCGCACTACCTCAACAACCTGGGCAACACCAGTGCCGCCGAGTGGGTGACCTTTTCCGATCAGACCCCCGCTCGGGTTGATGGGGAGCCGGCCACCGATATTCGCTTCTCCGCGCTCGACCGCCGCGGGGTAGGTGCCCTGTTCGAACAGACCAAGGCCTTCGACACGGAGAACCTCAGCGATGCTGAAGCAATCATGAACCTCGGCGAAGTCGACTTCCTCCGGACCGATGCCTGCGCGTTCGTACGCGTCCTTGGCCGTTGCCCATGTCAGGGGTTCGTACGTCATCGACGTTGGCGTCACATCCACCGACCCGGAGCGCAGGGCCGATGCGACAAGCCGAACACCCCGGCCGTTCGCATATCGTTTTGCTGCGGTGTCGCTCATCATGATCACTGCTGCAGCACCATCGGTTACAGGTGAACAGTCGTGGAGGTGGAGCGGGTCGGCGATCGGACGTGAGTCGAGAACATCCTGAACCGTGATCTCTTTGCGGAAATGGGCAAGCGGGTTCTTCGCAGCGTTCGCTTTGTTCTTGACCGGAATCAACGCGAGCTGTTCCCGCGTCATCCCGAACTCTTCCATGTACCGCCGGGCACGCATCGCATACACACCGGGCATCGTGGCACCAACGGCTGCTTCAGGGTCACTCGGATCCGGCGTCAGGGCTCCACTGAACTTGCTGGTGAGATGCTCCGTACCGATCGCGACCACCACGTCGTTCTCCCCGGCTCGTATCGCAAGTGATGCCTCCCTGATCGCTGTTGCTCCGCTGCTACACGCGTTCTCAACGTTGGCGAGCGGAATACCTGCGAGCCCGACCTGTGCCAGGATCCTTTGACCCGTCACCATGCCCTGGAACACGTGGCCAACGTACGCTGACTCGATCAGACGTGCGTCGATGCCTGCATCATCGATCGCCTCGAGAAGCGCGGCCGATCCGAGATCGGTAGCGTCGCTTTCGGGGTGCTTGCCGAAACGGGTCATGCCGACCCCTACAACGTGGACATCAGTCATGTGCGACCTCCGCTGGGTGGAATCGGAACCCTGTCAGGGGATTGCCTTCGTCGTCGACACCCCACGGCTCGAGCACCATCACCATCGGCATACCGATCTCGATGTCGTCGATGTCGCATCCGCCGATCTGGCCCATGATGCGAACACCTTCGGGCAGGTCGATGTACCCCAGCACATACGGCACGTCGAACGCAGGCGTCGACTGCCTCACGACCGAGTACGTGTACAGCGTGCCTTCCGTAGAGAACTTGACGTCTTCGAGGTCCCGACTCAGGCAACCCGAACACGCCTCGCGTATCGGAAAGAAGTGGGCACCACAGGAACGGCATCTACTGCCGAGAAGGTTGCCAGACCCGTCTGCTCGCACCTCCAACTCGCCTGGTCGAAACGACACTGCGACTGCTGATCCAGTCAATGTTCCTCCTTCACACGTCGGATCGACCACGATGACGCACGCAACCGTCCGGCCGTTCGGTCGACTATCACGAGTGTCCCCGCCCCGCACGTCTCCGTCAATGAGCCACAAGCGCCATTTGCATGATGCATCGACCCCACGCGGAGCCCAGATCGTGCCGAACCACCTGCGATCCTCGACCCACCGCCGGGATCCGAAGTGATGCAGACGTATCAGAAATATGACGCGACGGTCGGATTGTCAGGAGTCCGGTTGGCTGTGACGCTGTAACCAGGCCAACCGACCGGCCGGACGGGACACGCGCGAGGAGGCGATAATGACCACCGAAGACACCGCCACCACACGAGAACAAGAGCTGCTCTACGACTGGAATCTCGTTGGAGAAGACCATATCTCAGTACCAACCGAGGTCGAGCTCGACGACGAAACGCTGCGCGATGGGCTCCAGAGCCCGTCAGTGCGTCAGCCGACCCTCTATGAAAAGCTCGACATCCTCCACCGGATCGAAGCGCTTGGCATTCACGCGGCAGATATCGGGTATCCGGGCGCCGATCCGGTCGTGCTTGACCACGTTGTTGCGCTCGCAAAGGAGATCGACGGGGCCGGGATGGCTGTCAAACCCAATTGCGCAGGACGGACACATGCTGCGGACATCCTCCCGATAGCCGAAGCACAGCAGCGGTCGGGTGTCGCTATTGAGGCAGCCCTTTTCCTCGGTTCCAGCCCCATCAGACAGTTCGTCGAGGGCTGGGACGCAGACTTCCTTGTCAAGACGACACACGAGGCAGTTTCACTCGCTCGCGATTCGGGACTCGAGGTCATGTACGTGACGGAGGACACCACGAGGGCAAGACCCGAGGTGTTGCGCCGGGTGTACAAGACAGCGATCGAAGCCGGGGCCAGAAGGATCTGTCTGGCGGACACAGTCGGTCACGCGACCCCCTGGGGCACACGAGCCCTCGTGGCCCTTGCGGTCGAGATCGTCGCGGAAAGCGGCGAAGACGTGAAGATCGACTGGCACGGCCATCGCGACCGGAATCTCTCGGTCATCAACTCCCTGGCCGCGCTTTCAGCGGGCGCCCACAGGGTCCACGGCTGTGGCCTCGGTATCGGCGAACGCGTGGGCAATACGCCGATGGAAACACTCATGGTGAACCTCAAGCTGCTTGGTTGGCTCGACATCGACCTGCACACTCTTCCCGAATACTGTCACGCGATATCCGACGCGACCGAAACTGTGGTCCCGAACAACTGTCCGAGCATCGGCAAGGATGCGTTCGAAACAAGTACGGGCGTTCATGCCGCAGCGGTCCTCAAGGCACTCCGCACGGGAGATACCTGGTTGGCGAACCGGATCTACAGCGGCGTACCTGCTGACGAACTCGGCCGTGAACAGGAGATCACGGTGGGTCCGATGAGCGGCAAGGCGAACGCGGTCGCCTGGCTCATGAAACGGGGACACGAATTCGACGACGCGACGGTCGACAAGGTCCTGGCTGCAGCGAAGCTGTCTGACCACGTCCTGGCTGAAGACGAGATCGTGCCACTGCTGAGTACCACAACACCGCAGTGATCACCGCCCCAACTGCCGCGAAAGTCGAAGACGCCACGCAGGTGCTGATGTCCGGTAACGAAGCAGTTGCGAGGGGCGCAGTCGAAGCTGGAATCCGGGTGGCGGTCGGATACCCTGGCACGCCGAGCACGGAGATCCTCGAATCGATCTCCGACCGTGAAGACATCGACGTTCGTTGGTCACCGAATGAGAAAGTTGCCCTCGACGTGGGCCTCGGAGCTTCGCTCGGTGGCGTCAGGGCGCTTGTCACGATGAAACATGTTGGACTCAACGTTGCTGCCGACACGTTCATGACCAGCGCGTACACAGGGGTCGGTGCAGGTCTTGTGATCATCACTGCGGACGACCCTGGCATGCACAGCTCACAGAACGAGCAAGACAACCGGGCGTACGCACGCATTGCCGGTGTGCCACTGCTCGAACCAAGCGACAGCGCCGAGGCGAAGGCATACACCGCGCTCGCTTTCGAAATTTCAGAGCAGTTCGATACACCTGTGCTTGTGCGTACAACGACCCGCGTTTCACACAACAGGGGCCTCGTTCATCTCTCCCCGAGACAGGAACGGCCAACCATCGGCTTCACTCGCGACCCTGCGAAGTACGTGATGATCCCTGGCCATGCCCGTAAACGACGTCCGGTGATGCTTAAGCGCATCAAGGACATGAGCCGGTATGTCGAGGACAGCCCGCTCACAGAGGAGTTCGGTGCGGGGACCGACTTTGGAGTCGTGACGTCAGGTATCGCTCACCACTACGTCCGTGAGGTTCTCCCGGACGCCCGCATCCTCAAGCTCGGAATGAGTTATCCCCTACCGATAGAACGCATCCGGGAGTTCGCGGAGTCAGTTGATCGCCTGTTCGTGGTTGAGGAACTCGATCCGTACGTCGAGAACGACCTTCGCGCTGCAGGAATTGCTGTGGAAGGAAAGGCTCTGTTCCCTCAGATCGGAGAACTGGGCCCGGATGTTGTCAGGGCAGGATTCGCCGAAGCGGGACTTGCCAGGAAAGGGATATCGATCGTTCCTGCTCCTCTCACGGTGACGAGACCGCCACTGCTGTGTCCGGGTTGTCCTCACACACCACCTTTCCTCGCACTCAAGCGGCTCGGTGCCGTCGTCATGGGCGATATCGGGTGTTACACCCTCGCGGCACTCGAACCATTGTCATCGATGGACACGTGTGTTGCCATGGGGAGCAGCATCGGCATGGCCGTAGGGATGGCAGCGTCGGGTGGGGCTGACGGCCCGGTCGTGGCGACCATCGGCGACTCGACCTTTCTCCACAGTGGCATCGCAGCCATTGCGGACGCCGTCTATGCACATGCGAATATCACCGTTCTGATTCTCGACAACGGGACCACCGCCATGACCGGCGGCCAGGAGCATCCAGGCACCGGAGTAACGCTGCAGGGCAGAGCAGCGACTCCGGTGGACCTGGTTGCAATGTGTAAAGCGGTCGGCGTGAGTGATGTCAGGGTCGTCGATCCATACGACCTTGCTGCAAGTTACGGAGCTCTCGAAGACGCCATCGCCCATACCGGCCCATCTGTCGTCATCACGAACCGGCCATGCGTCGAGGCGCCCACAAAGGTCAGGGACACACCGTTCGAGGTGATCGCGGAAGCATGCACAGCATGTCAGGCCTGTATGACGCCCGGGTGCCCTTCGATCGTGTGGTCGGACGAGCTCTTCGAAGGAAGACGCAAGGTCGTGATCGATCCCGTTACCTGCACCGGCTGCACGCTGTGTGTCCAACTTTGCCCGCCGCGTGCCATCGTGATGGTCGATGCAAAGGAGGCTGCGAATGCCTGAGGGTTCGCGAGGTCTCCTGCTCGCTGGCGTCGGTGGCCAGGGCGTGATCCTTGCCAGCATGATCGTCGCCGACGCGCTCATGCGTGCCGGTCACGACGTAAAACAGAGCGAAGTCCACGGAATGGCCCAGCGGGGAGGGTCGGTGTTCAGCCACATACGGTGGGGGGACCGTGTCGATAGCCCTCTTGTACCACTGGGAAGTGCGGAGGTCCTCGCGGCGTTCGAGTGGGCGGAGGCGGTTCGCTGGGTCGAGTACGTGCGTGACGGAGGAGCCGTCGTGGCAGACATTCGTACGATCGTTCCGCCAGGTGCCTGTGACGACCGCCGGTCGTGGTCAAGACGATATCCCGGCATCGACGCCGCTCTTTTCGATAGCCGCCACCTCAAGACACGTCTCATCGATGCGGCCGCAACAGCGAAAGATCTCGGCAACGTGAGAGCGGCCAACAGCGTGATCCTCGGCTCCGTGGCAGCGTTCGTCGACATCGACGACGCGCACTGGGAAGCCGCCATTGCACACCTCGTCCCGAAGGGAACCGAGGAGATCAATCTTGCTGCGTTCCGGACGGGCCGCGTGGTCGCCGAGGCTCAGATTCCCAGAGTTGCGCAAGACCCCGAAGGTTTTCCAGGACCGCACGAGATCGACATCCGACACGACTGGTGTAAGGGATGTGACATCTGCTCGCGGGTATGTCCCGAGTACTGCCTCGCGGTAGATGTCGATGGGAAACTCGCGATCGTCGATGCGGAGGCATGCACAGGATGCCGGTTGTGTGAGCTCCTGTGCCCGGACTTTGCCATCGAGATTCATGCCCCGCGCGAACACGCTGTCGTCGGCACACGACGGGTACCGGAAGGACAGACCCGATGAGCCAAACGCAACTCATCCAGGGCAACGAAGCATGTGTCAAGGGAGCCCTGGCAGCGGGTTGCCGTTTCTACGGCGGGTATCCGATCACACCGTCATCTGAGATCGCGGAGCACATGGTGCGCCTGCTGCCGGACATGGGAGGCGTGTTCGTCCAGATGGAGGACGAGATCGCATCCCTCGCATCTGTCGTTGGAGCCTCGCTTGGCGGATCGAAGGCGATGACCGCCACCAGCGGCCCGGGTTTCTCACTGATGCAGGAGCACATCGGTTTCGCGGCCATGACGGAGGTTCCCTGTGTCATCGTCAACGTGATGCGGGGTGGCCCGAGCACGGGGCTTCCTACCTCTCCGTCCCAGGGCGACGTCATGCAAGCACGCTGGGGTACACATGGTGATCACCCCATCATCGTTCTCGCTCCATCGTCGGTAGGCGAGGTGTTCGACGTGACCGTTAGGGCGTTCAACCTCGCCGAGCGGTTCCGCACACCTGTGATCATCCTGTACGACGAAATCATTGGCCATACACGCGAAAGCGTGGTCCTGCCAGAGACAATCGAAGTCGTCGATCGGGTACGGCCGAAGGGCGACCCTGAGGATTTCTGGCCGATGGTGGCAGCTGAGGACGGTACCCCACCGCTACCAGCATTCGGTGACGGCTATCGATTCCATGTGACGGGTCTGGCTCATGATGAACGTGGATTCCCGACCAACGATTCACAGGTTGCAGAGGCGCTCGTTGCACGGTTGCATCGCAAGATCGAAGCCAACCTCGACGAGATCATCGAGGTGGACACATACATGCTCGACGACGCCGAGATAGCGGTCTTTGCATATGGCATCGTCGGCAGGTCCGCTCGCGAGGCCGTTACGAGAGCACGCGACGCGGGGATCAAAGCAGGTCTGATCCGTCCTGTCACGCTGTGGCCCTTCCCATCCGAGGAAGTCGCGAGAGTTGCAGCCAGGGTCGACACAGTCCTCGTAGCAGAGATGAACCTGGGTCAACTCATCGGCGAGGTCGAACGAGCCGTGGCGGGACAGGCAGAAGTCAGGGGATACCTGAAGTCAGACGGAGAACCGATCACGCCGGGAACGCTCCTCGAAGAGATCAAACACGCGAAAGGGATCCGATGACGGACGTCAAGACGTATCTCAGAGAGTGGGCGATGCCCCATGTCCTGTGTCCTGGATGTGCCCACGGCATCGTCCTGCGATCTTTCCTGACCGCCGTTGACGAACTCCAGCTGGACCAGGACAAGCTTGCGATGGTCGCCGGCATCGGCTGCAGTAGTCGCCTCGTGGGATACGTCGACTTCTGCACGCTGCACGGGACACACGGAAGGGCTCCGGCATTCGCTACGGGTCTCAAACTCGCCCGACCCGATCTCAACGTCGTTGTTGTGACAGGAGACGGAGATGCCCTTGCGATAGGTGGAAACCATCTGATCCATGCGGCACGAAGGAACATCGACATCACCGTGTTGCTTCTCAACAACTCGATCTATGGCATGACAGGCGGCCAGGTGGCACCCACGACACCCGAAGGCGCGATCGCATCGACGACGCCCGCTGGGAATACGGAACCGAATTTCGATGCATGCAAGCTACTCATCGGCGCGGGTGCCTCGTACGTTGCTCGAGTCCTCGCTGCAAATCCGATGGACATGACCAAGGTCATGGCCGAGGGTTTGAGCCACCCTGGTTTTTCGTTCATCGAGGTGATCAGCGACTGCCCCGAGTACTTCGGCAGGTACAACAAGGTGGGGGGCGGCGCCGAGATGTTGACATGGATGGCCGTACGCGACGAGGGCGTTGCCGGACCACTCTCTGAGAAACGGTTCGTCGACCACATCGCATCATCCGTTCCGCCACCCGGCCTGGAAACCGGGGTACTCCAGAACGAGATCCGCCCTGTGTTCTCCGGCGTCCGAAAGGTCGCGGGATATGAGCCGTAACGAGATCCGAATCGCGGGAGCTGGCGGGCAGGGTGTCGTGACAGCGGGCAGGATCCTTGCTGAGGCTGCCATCCTTTCCGGGAGCAACGCAACCCATAGCCAGGTGTACGGCCCGCAGTCTCGCGGTGGAGCGAGCCGATCGGACGTTGTCATCTCCTCGGACGAAATCGGATTCCCGCTCGCAGACAACATCGATCTTCTCATCGTCCTGAGTGCTGAGGCGTATACACGTTACGAGCCCGAGCTACGACACGGGGGACGGTTGATCGTAGATAGCCGATGTGCGCCAGACGACCTGGACAAAACGGCAAGCCAGTTCGCTGTCGTCGACAGAGCGAGAGCGATTTCGGGCGGTCAACTGGTCACGGGCGTCGTCGCTCTCGGAGTTCTGCAGGCTCTCGAACCCGTTGTCGAGATCGAAGCCCTTCGCGAAGCTGTCGCGGCGCGGGTTCCGGCAAGACATCGGGACATGAACCTCGAAGCGCTACAGGCGGGTGGCCAACTGGTAGGAGGTGTCCGCGTATGACGGACGATCTCACAACTCGGGAACGAATCCGTGTCGAGGCAGCGGCGCTCTTCCGCAAAAGGGGTTTCAACGGAACGAGCATGGCGGACCTCGCACAGGAGGTCGGTATCTCCAAGTCGAGCCTGTATCACCATTTCCCGAGCAAGCAGGCACTCTTGTCCGAGATCATCGAGCTGACCGTCAACAGGGTTACTCCTCTTGTCAGGGCGGTCGCAGATTCTGATCTTCCGATAGAAGAACGTCTGAGATCCGCAATCGCTCTCCACACCGTGGAAGCGATTCGCGACAGGGATGCGATCGCCTGTTTCATCGAAGAGGGTCGATACCTGAGCTCCGATTTCATGGCAACGCACATCACCAATCGTGATCGGTACGAAATGATCTTCCGTGACATGTTCGAGGAAGGCATCACTTCTGCAGAACTTGTCGACCAGGACATCGGCATCGCGGTCAAAGCGATCCTCGGGATGTGCAACTCCGTTGTTCGCTGGTACCAACCCTCCGGAAAATCTTCTCCGGAGGAGATCGCAGACGAGATCGCCGAGTTCGTCGTTCGCGGTGCCTCGCCGGCACAACCCGTTGGTTTCGCAAGGGAGGCGCAGGCGCATGCCAGGAGCACTTGACGGAATCACCGTACTGGACCTCTCTCAGGGCGCCGCGGGCCCAACCTGTGCGATGCATCTCGGTGACCTCGGCGCGAACGTTCTCAAGGTCGAACCCCCAGGCGGCGAGTGGGGCCGACGGCTAGGACCCCCGTTCGTCGGAGGTGCGGCTGCGGCGTTTCTCGGCATGAACCGCAACAAGAGAAGCATCGTCGTAGATCTCAAGACACACGGCGGATCCGAGGTGATCCTGCGTCTGGCGCAACGATGCGACGTCGTCCTCGAAAGTTTCCGCCCCGGAGTCGCCGACAGGCTCGGGATCGGATACGCCGCGATCGCCGAACGAAATCCCACCGCCATCTACGCGGCGATATCAGCCTTCGGTCAGTCCGGGCCATGGCGCGACCGACCTGGCGTCGATGGAGTTGCCCAGGCGATGGGAGGCATCATGAGTGTCACTGGAACACCCGACGGTCCCCCGGTCAAAGTCGGCGTTCCCGCGGCTGACATGGCTGGGGGCGTTTTTGCGTCACAGACCATCCTTGCTGCGCTTTTCTCCAGAGAGCGCACGGGCAAGGGCCAACGGGTCGATGTATCTCTGCTCGACTCTCTCCTGGCATATCAGGTCGTACCGTTGTCGATGTATCTCGCCAGCGGCCGATCTCCAGAACGCCTCGGCAGCGCGGCACCCTATGCGGCACCGAACGAGGCCTTCAGGACGAAGGACGGCCACATCATGGTTGCTGCGTATACACCAGGGCGTTGGGATGCGCTGTGCGCAGCATTGGGAGTCCCGGAGCTGTCAACGGATCCCCGCTTCGACACGAACGAGAAACGAGTGGTTGGTCGTCCTGACCTCCGGGAGATCCTGGAGCCTCGTTTCGGACGCCTCACGACAGCCGAGTGGGTCGAGGTTCTCGATGCTGTGGACGTCCTCTGCGGCCCACTGTTGTCGTATCCCGAGCTGATGGCTCAGGAGCACATCGTGCTTGGAGGCTCGATCGTCACCGTCGATCATCCCGCCACTGGCGAGGTTCGCTCACCCGTGTTCCCCGGGCGTCTCTCAGAAACACCAGGTGACTTTGCTTGCACATCCCCCGCCATCGCCGGAGAACACAGCAGTGAGATCCTCGACGAGTGTGGCTTCGGTGCCAAAGAGATCAGGAACCTGCTCGACGGTGGTGTCGTGATCGAAGCCACTGCGAGCCAGCTTCAGGACGAAGGGAGTCAGCCGTGATACAAGCCGAAGTGAACACCCAGGAGGAGGCGCCTGTTCTCTACGAGCGCCTAGGCGCTGTTGGTGTTATGACCTTGAATCGGCCAGACGCGATGAACGCCATGACGGTGCCGATGCTCGAAACGATGAGATCCATCGTGCAGGACATCGAGACCGACCCCGATACCCGCGTGCTCGTTGTAACAGGTGCTGGCACCAGGGCCTTCTGTGTCGGAGCGGACCTCAAGAGCAGGGGAAAGGAATTCGAAGCTGGCTTGATCCACGATCCACTTGGACTCCTGGTGCGGGACGTGTTCGGTCGATTCGAGAACCTGCACATGCCCGTCATCATGGCGATTGCAGGGTATGCGCTCGGTGGTGGGCTCGAACTCGCGCTCTCAGGCGATCTGCGTGTATGCACCGAAAGCTCCAGACTCGGCTTTCCCGAAGCGAAAGTCGGAAGCTTGCCTGGCGCCGGAGGAACGCAGCGAGCGACTCGGCTGATCGGCCCCGGATATACGAAGGAGCTGATGTTCACCGGTGACCACGTCAGCGCACAGGACGCTCTCCGCATGGGACTCGTCAACCGTGTCGTACCCGATGGAGAGCTGATGTCAGAGACGATGGCCCTGGCTGAGCGCATCGCAACTCGAGCTCCCCTGTCACACGACCGCGTGAAGGTGCTGGTGAACCGGGCGACAGAAACCGACCTCGAGACAGGATTGGAGCTCGAATCGACGAGTCACGCTGTGTTGCGAGCAAGCGAGGACAGGAACGAGGGGATTCAGGCGTTTATCGACAAACGACCGCCCGAGTTCAAAGGGCGATGAGAAGGAGAACTTGATGAATGTGAAGGATCGCGTTGCGGTCGTAACAGGGTCCGGCCAGGGCATAGGCAAGGGCATTGCTGAGACCCTCGCTGCGGCAGGCGCAAAGGTCATCATCAACGACCTCTTCCCCGAGAAGGTCGACGAAGTAGTCGCCGAGTTCCAGGCCGCCGGCTACGACGTCATCGGTCACGCCGCAGACGTTTCAGTAGCCGACGGAGCGAACTCCCTTGTTCAGTTCGCGATCGACACGTTCGGGAGCATCGACATCCTGGTGAACAACGTCGGGACAGCGAGGGACGGATGGCTGGCGAAGATGAGCGAAGATGATTGGGATCTGGTACTCCAGGTGAATCTCAAATCGCAATTCCTCACATGCAAGGCTGCCGCGCCGCACATGATGGATCAGAAGTACGGCAGGATCATCAACATCTCCTCGAGAGCGTGGCTCGGCGGCCCGGGCCAGGCGAACTATGCAGCATCGAAGGGTGCCGTGATCAGCCTCACCAGGACACTCGCACTCGAGATGGCCCGCTACGGGGTCACAGCCAACGCGATTGCGCCAGCCCTCGTGGACACGCCGCTGTTCCGTGGGTTGAAAGAAGATGTCCAGGAACGTCTCGTGAAGACGATCCCGGCGAAGCGCGTTGGAACGCCCGAGGACATCGGCAATGCTGCTCTGTTCTTCGCTGCAGACGAGTCGTCGTACGTGACAGGCCAAACGCTGTACGTGTGCGGCGGGCGAAGTCTCGGTGCCGGGTGATGGGGGCAGTCTCACTATGGGCATGACCCAGGCCGAACGGATTCTGGCAAGAGCATCGGGGCGAGAATCCGTTGCCGCGGGAGAGTTCGTCATTGCAAACATCGATCTCGCCATGCTCCACGACATCTTCGCTGCCCAGGTATTCGACACGCTGTCAGATGTCGGTGTTGGCGGAGTGTTCGATCCTGATCGGACCGTGGTCGTGATCGATCACCTCGTACCTGCCCCTTCGGCGGAGGCCGCTGCCATCCATCAGCGGATTCGCGCCCATGTTTCACGCCTTGGCATCGGCGCCTTCTACGACTCGGGAACGGGGATCTGTCATCAGCTGCTCCCCGAGCGCGGGCACATACGGCCTGGCTCACTGGTCGTCGGCACGGACTCCCACAGCACAACGTATGGGGCACTGGGCGCCGGTGGAACAGGGATCGGAACGTCGGACATGGTCTACGCACTGGCGACGGGCAGGCTCTGGTTTCGCGTACCTGAGACGATTCGGTTCGAGTTCTCCGGTGATCTCCAACCGGCCGTGTCGTGGAAGGATGTCATCCTGTACCTCGCGGGTCGTTTCGGTTCTGATGCGGCCCAGTACAAGTCCATCGAGTTCGGCGGCGATGCGGCGGCGGGCGCAGATATGTCGAGCCGTTTGACGGTTTCGAACATGGCGGTCGAGATGGGAGCCAAGTTCGGTCTGTTTGCCGCTGACGATGTCACGAACGCATACCTCCAGGAGCACGGAGGTGATGGATCCGATCCCTTCGGGCCTGAACAGGACGCCACCTACGAAGCGATTCACGAGATCTCTCTGTCAGACCTCGAGCCACAGATCGCGATGCCGAACGAGGTCGACAGGGTCGGACCGATCGCCGAAGCGAAAGGACTTACTATCGATCAGGCCTTCCTCGGATCTTGCACGAACGGCAGGATCGAGGATCTCAGGGCAGCGGCCGAGGTGCTCGATGGCAAACACATCGCACCAGGTGTCCGGCTCCTCGTCGTCCCGGCCTCACGCGATGTCCTCCAAGAGGCCATAGATACTGGAATACTCGCAACTCTCGTTGACGCTGGCGCATCCCTCCTCCCACCGGGATGTGGACCATGTTTCGGTGGCCATGGCGGACTGTTGGGACCAGGGGAGCGCTGCATCGGAACACACAATCGCAACTTCATTGGACGCATGGGGAGCCCCGACGCTGAGATCTTCCTGGCGTCACCCGCGACGGTCGCGGCATCGGCGCTCGTTGGAGCGATCGCCGACCCGCGAGAAGTAGGGTGAGTGATGACTGATCAGGTAATGCAAGGCCGCGTCTGGAAATTCGACCACGACATCTCTACGGACGTGTTGTCACCGGGTGCGTACGCTGTCGACCCCGTGGAGGTTCGCAAGCTTCACGTCCTCGAATCAGTGAACCCTTCATTCGCCTCGGAGTGCCAGCAAGGCGACGTAGTCGTGGCCGGAACCAACTTCGGCTGTGGATCGAGCAGGGAAACGGCCCCTGAGAACCTGGTAGCGGTTGGAATCGCGTGTGTTGTCACCGAGTCGCTGTCGAGGATCTTCATGCGAAACGCCGTGGCTGTGGGGCTGCCCGTGCTCGTGTGTGAAGGGATACACGACGGATTCGAAGACGGCCAGGGAATCGAGATCGACCTGGCAACAGGGAGAGTCCGTAACCTCACCACCGGTAGTGAGTTCCAGGGTGATTCATTGCCAGAGGAGATGCGTGAGATCCTCTCTGCAGGGGGCATCCTCGCGGTCCTGAGAGCTCAGCGTGGGGCATGATCGGCGTGGACGCTCCTTGACGCACCTCCTTATGTGTCCGTACAGTCGGTGACACCAATGGCCAGTGTCACAGCGATAGAACCAGGAATCGAAGGGTCCCTCGTCGATCTCCTCGACGTGATCGGACGAACGACAGATGCCATGGTCGCGGTCGGACCAGATCTACGGGTGATCGCATGGAACGATGCTGCCACGGATCTGCTGGGATACACGCCTCAAGAGGCGCTTGGCCGCCCATGTTATGAGATCCTCTGCTGGCGCGATCGATGTGGTGGCGTCGTATGCGACGGGCAGTGCCCGGCCTCTGAAAGAGGAGAAGAAGACGAAGTTTTCGAGACGCAAGAAGTGCTCGGACGTTCAGCATCGGGCGCAACGTTGTGGCTGAGTGCCACGACCATCGTTCCCCCAATGGAACTGCGAGAGGATTGCCGGTTGGTGCATCTGATCAGAGAGGTGTCTCTTCCGCCTGAGCTCGAGAGGCTCATCGTGGAGCGCCTCGACGGCCGTTCACCCGCGACTTTCGGGAAGAATGAGCATCTATCGGCTCTTACCCCGAGGGAACGCGACGTGTTGCAGCTACTCACCGAGGGTCTCGATGGCAAAGCGATCGCAGAGAGGCTGTACCTATCGCCGGCAACGGTACGCAACCACATCCAGCACATACTCGCCAAGCTCGGTGTGCACAGCCGGGTCGAGGCGGTGGCGCTGGCTCTGCGAGGTAAGTAGCGGACCGCCGATCAGCGGCCGAGAATCCCATTCGCGAGGTCTTGGAGGTCCTCCTTGGACTTCCCCTCGAACCGGCGTGCGCACGCCGCGTCGTACTTCGAGCACAGGTCGCGACAATCGGGACCGACGATCATCCCGTCCGCCATGTTGAACAACACGTTGTTCTCCTTGCCGATGTGAGCGACGATCAGATCGATGAACCCCCCAGCAGCACTTCTCAGTTCGGCCTGCGCGCCGGCGTCACCGTCACGGGCCCCGTCGAAGGCCGCCGCCATGGAGCGCACAAACGCTCTGCCTTGCTCGTGTTCGTAGAGCATCACAGCAATGGGTCCCGAGTCGTGGGGAAGACCAGCGTTCTCGAGTTCGGGAAACAGCAGGTCCTCCTCTTTGCCGTGATGGCACGCATCGGCGAAGAGTCGGAAAAATGTGATGCACTGCTCCACGATGGAGTAATCGAGAGACATCCCCGCCGTCTCATCGGTAAGGAGACGATCGAGCTTGTCGACAACTTCGAGAATCAGCTGATGTTCATCTCGCAGGACAGCGGTTGGAGTCGTGGTTTGTCCGGTATCCATACATGTCAACGTAGCACGTGCGCGCCCTCAGGCATCCATGAGCTCTTCGAGTGCGCGCTGCACGAACACCGGGATCATTCGCTTGCGATATCGTGAGGTGAGGTCTGTGTTGTTGAGGGGTCTGGCAAGCTTGCGCGCCGCTTCGGCGGCCATAACAATCATGTCCGTATCGATGGGTTGTCCCACGAGAACTTCCTCGGCCTCCGGTACCCGGAGGGGTGCCGAAGCAACCGCCCCGAGGACGATGCGAGCGCCGACACACGCACCGTCGTCGTCGAGGCGAAGCACGGCGGCCACACCGAGAATCGGGAAGTCGATGCTCCCTCGTCGTCTCAACTTGTGGTAGGTCGCCCGCACACCGATGTCCGGTGGAATGACAATCTCGGTGACGATCTCTTCTGGATCCTTCGTGAGGTGGGCCATGCCATCGTTGCGGTAGAGATGTTCGACGGGAATCGACCGCTCACCGTTTGGACCGATGAGCTGCACATCGGCGCCGAACGCGACGAGCATCGGGGCAAGATCGGAGCTGCTGACGGCCCAGCATTCCTTCTTCGCTGGTGCGACCCAGCACATATCTCCCCCTGTTTTGAGACATGGCTCGGCCGCCTGGCGCCAGGTATCAGGGACGTTCAACCAGTCACAACGAGTGTCAACGCAAAGGTTGCCCCCAACCGTCGCCTGGTTGCGTATCTGTGGTGATGCCACCGACCGGGCAGCCTTTCGAATCGCTGAAGGAACTCGCTCATCTCGCGCCACGCTCGCCAGCGTTGTGAGGGCACCGACTCGGATGAACCCTTCGTCATCGATAGCTATGTCGCTGAGACTTTCTACCCGGCGGAGGGAGACGACGGTACGTGCGTCGGGGTACTGGCGTCGTTTGAGGTTCGGTACGAGGTCGGTTCCACCCGCAGAAAGGAGAGCACCGTCTTGTGCGAGCAGTGCCACAACCTCCTCCAGGGTCGTCGGCGCCTCGTATCGCAGCGGAGGGAGACGAAGCATCAGGCGTTCACTCGTTCAGGCGGTGGGTCCACCAGTATCGGTGAGCGGAAGGTGTAGTCAGGCAGGGTTGTCGGTCCGATC
Source organism: Acidimicrobiia bacterium (assembly GCA_036985935.1). Lineage (GTDB taxonomy): Bacteria > Actinomycetota > Acidimicrobiia > Spongiisociales > UBA5794 > JAMBLL01. The sequence goes on from BTQP01000004.1 coordinate 19,584, forward strand.
CTACCTGTGCCTCCCTTGGCCAGGTCATCCAGCCCAGCGAGGATCTTGTCTGGTCTGAGAGGAATCTCATCTACACGGATGCCCAGGGCATCGTGCACGGCATTCACGACGGCAGGGACAACGGGGAGGAGCGGACCCTGGCCAACCTCCTTTGCACCGAACGGGCCCTCCGCATCGATGGACTCTACGATGATGGACTCGACCGCAGGCATCTCGAGAACGGTGGGGATCTTGTAATCCAAAAGGGACGGGCCGTTGTGCAACGCACCGCGGAACGACTGTTCCTCCATGAGGACCTCCCCAAGAGCCATGTGGACACTGCCCTCTATCTGTCCCTGGACGAGCAGCGGATTGATGGACCGGCCGACGTCGTGAGCAAGCCACACCTTCTTCACCGATACGAACCCTGTGTCACGGTCACAGGTGACCTCCGCAACGCACGCGGAGAATGAGTACGCAGGAGAGGGACCGACACCGGACCCTCTGTAGTCCCCCTTGATGTCCTTCGGCGGCTTGTACGTCCCTGTGGTGACGAGAAGACCCCACCTTGCCTCTGCGATCTGTACGGCCTCGGCCCAGGGAATCTCGTGGTCACCAGCGAGTACCACTCCCTTGCCGAGTTCTACGTCGTCGAGATCCAGATCGAGTTTGTCAGCCACGGCACTGAGGACGAGGTCGGCGAGTTTGAGCGCTGCTTCCAATGCGGCATTGCCGGCCATGAATGTCACCCGGCTCGAGTACGACCCGAGATCGACAGGGGTGAGATCGGTGTCGGCAGTGACGAGTGCGAGAGCTGAAGGCTGGAGTCCAAGAGCCTCTCCGACCACGGTTGCAAGCATGGTCGTTGAGCCTTGCCCACAGTCGGCAGCCATCGAGTACACCGTCACGCCACCGCCCCTGTCCACCTTGATCATCACCTCAGACTGGGGCATGTCGTTGAAATAGATAGGAAGTCCGGCTCCCGACATGTAGGCACCGACCGCAAGACCGACGCCGTGCCCCGGAGAAAGGTTGCGGCGCCTGTTCTGGAATTCGGACATATCCACCGCCCGATCGATGCACTCATCGAGTCCGCAACTGGTGATTCGGAGATGATTCACCGTGGTGGTGAACGGTTCGACGAGATTTCGTTTCCGAATCGTCACGGGGTCGATCCCGAGATCGTCTGCGGCCTTGTCGAGATGTACCTCCAGACCGAATCGTGGCTGCGGGGTGCCGTGGCCCCTCTTGGGACCACAGGCTGGTTTGTTCGTGAAGACCCGCACTCCCTCGAATCGGTAGGCAGGGATGTTGTAGGTGACGGTCTGGAGCTGTCCCGTGTAGAGCAGGGATGCCGCCCCGTAGCTGCCGTAGGCGCCACCATCCAAATACGTCTTGAACGACATCGCGGTGATCCGACCGTCGTCCCTGAACCCGGTTTTGACCCACATGAGAACCGGATGCCTGCCCCTGTGGGCATAGAAAACCTCTTCCCTCGTGAGCACGATCTTGACCGGGCGACCCGTGACCCGTGCCAGGTGTGCGGTAACGAGTTCGTGGGAGAAAACGTCCGTCTTTGCACCGAACCCGCCGCCGGTCGGGTTGGCGGTGACCCGGATGCGACTTTCAGGGATCTCGAGAACTCTGGCAAGGATCCGATGGAGATAGTGAGGGACCTGAGTCGCGGAGAAAACGTGCAGGCGACCGTCCTCCTCAACGAGCGCTACCGCACCGTGAGCCTCGAGCGCTGCGTGATTGTTGCCCTGGTAGAAAAAGACATCTTCCCGCACGTGGTCTGCGATCTCGAAGCCGGCGTCGACATCGCCGAATTCGAGTGACATTTCCCGATCACGGTTGTCGTGTGGTTCGTCGCCATGGATGGGTTCATCAGCGACTTCAACGGCTTCAAAGATGCCCGTGACGGCGGGAAGGGCCTCGTAGACAACCTCGATGAGGTCGATGGCCCGTTGTGCGGTATCCGGGTCGTCTGCCGCGACCGACGCTACCGGGTCACCAACATGGCGAACCTTGTCGATGGCAAGGGCATGTTCGTCTTGACTCACAGGAAGTAGCCCGAACGCTACGGGGAGATCCGTTCCGGTGAGAACCGCGTGCACGCCTGGCAACGCCTCTGCTGCGGATGTGTCGATCGATACGATCCTCGCGTGAGCCTGGGTAGAACGGAGGATTTTTCCGTGGAGCATCCCCGGGTACGAGATGTCGTCGACATACCGGACCGCCCCGGTCGCCTGGGCGAGGGCATCGACTCGCGGCGCAGCCTTCCCGACGATTCCGTGATGAGGGTGGACCGTCATCGGTTTTCCTCCGCGACGGCGGCAACTGCCTTCACGATGGCGAGGTATCCGGTACATCGACACATGTTTCCGGCGATCGCTTCCTCGATGGCCTGGTTGCTCGGAGTCGGATCCCGGTCCAGGAGTGCCTTTGCTGTGAGAATCATCGCTGGCGTGCAGTAGCCGCACTGAGCAGCGCCATGCTCACCGAACGAGCGCTGCAGAGCATGAGGATGGGTGATCGACCCGATCCCTTCGATCGTGACGATTTCAGCATCTGTCGCTTCGACGGTCAGCGTCAGGCAAGACAGGATTGGAATTCCATCCACAAGAACGGTACAGGCTCCGCACTCTCCGAGTTCGCAGCCATGTTTCGTACCGGTGAGGCCGAGATCTTCACGAACGGTCTCGAGCAGCGTGCGATGCGGAGCAACGAAAAGACTCCTGGTCACGCCGTTGACGTTCAATGTCACCGGTTCCATCGTTTCTCTCAGGTATTCGGGATTTGCACGTACTCGAACTCTACCGGTTGCCCGCCGATGCCCTTCTGTGGCGGTGCGATCCAGGTAGCGAACTCCCCGGGGGTTGTCACCTGCTGCATCAGATCCTCGATGAAGACTCTGTCGTTTTCGGTTGGCAGGTAGTCGCCGCGGTGTTGCTCCCACGTGGCTTCGTCGACCACAGATCCCTCCGGTGTCACGTGGAGTCCGGAGAACTCGCCGATCTGGCGATGGAACGCCACATGCGGAAGGCCGAGTTCAAAGTCCACGCCTGTCTCGGTGATGTAACGGTTCCAACGGTTCACACCCCCGGCGCAGTCGTCCACGTAGTCGTCGCGAAGCCGAGCATTGAGGGCGTTGAGGGCGGGTACATCGACATGACGGAACTCGCCATCGACGTATTTGGTCACCGGGTAGGTGGAGTCGCGTAGTTCGTGGTCGTCCTCGATCGCTGTCTCGTGGTAGCGCCCCTTCAATCCCGAATGGAAGGCGGTCGCTGCGTTGGTCGACTCCTCCGCTCCGAAGAGATCCAAAGTGAGGGAGAAATGGAGGTTCAGTTTTCGCTGGATCAGCGGTAGGTCGATCACTCCGAGAGACCGTACGCGATCGGTGTCATACGGATCTTCGATACCTGCGTCGCGCATGGCTTCGGCTGTCGCTTTGACGATTCGGCCGACCCCTGTCGCCCCCACGAACATATGGTGCGCTTCCTCGGCCAGCATGAATCGGCAGGTTCTCGACAGGGGGTCGAAACCCGATTGGGCGAGCGCTTCGAGCTGCATCTTGCCGTCACGATCGGTGAAGTATGTGAAAAGAAAGAACGAGAGCCAATCCGGCGTCTCCTCGTTGAATGCTCCCAGCATGCGCGGGCGATCTTTGTCACCGGAGCGGCGACGTAGCAGTTCCTCAGCTTCTTCGCGACCGTCCCTACCGAAGTAGCGCTGGAGCAGGTAGACCATCGCCCACAGATGTCTGCCCTCTTCGACGTTGACCTGGAAGAGATTGCGCATGTCGTAGAACGACGGCGCCGTGCGACCGAGGAAGCGTTGCTGTTCGACGGAGGCGGGTTCGGTGTCGCCCTGAATGACGATGAGTCTGCGCAACATGGCGCGATAGGGTCCCGGTACCTCCTGCCACGCTGGCTCACCTTTGTGTTCACCAAAGGGCACGGTGCGGCCCTCTTCTGCGGGCGCAAGAAGGATTCCCCACCGGTACTCTGGCATCTTCACGAAGTCGAATTTCGCCCATCCGTCGCGCTCGACGCTGACCGCCGTACGAAGCCAGACGTCTGCCTCCTGGAACGGCGTCTCATGAATGAACCCTGTTGGGCCCATGTCGACCCACCACTCGAGGTACTTCGGATACCACCGCTCCAGTGCTCTCAAGAGCTTCTGGTCGTCTGCGAGACCGACGTTGTTCGGCATCAGCGTTGAGTAATCCACAGAGTCGGTGGTCATCGTCGGTTTCCCTCTCAGGTTCGTTTTCGGTTGAAATCGGGGCGGATGCCCGTGCCGTATCTCTGCAGAGCTCCGTCTGGTCCCGAGGCGTTTGGCCGCGTGAATATCCAGTTCTGCCACGCGGTGAGTCTGGCGAAGATCTTGGTCTCGAGGGTCTCGGGTCCGGGGAATCGGAGGTTCGCTTCCATCCCGGTGAGCGCGTCGGGCGAGAACGATGCCCGTTCCTCGATAGCGAGACGCAGCTCGTCGTCCCAGTCGAGGTCGTCGTATGCGAACGTGACCAGTTCAGCTCTGGCGGCTTCGCCAGCATCGAGGCTCTCATCGATGAGGGCTCTGGCGCTCTCCAGGGCATCGTCTCGCCCCCAAAAACGCGTAGCGAGCCGTGTGAGGTGGTTGTCCATCGTCAAAGGCCCGAAGTTCATTGCAGTGAGACGCAGCTCGGCCTCGGCGCCGTTGGAGTCTTCGAAGGTTCCCTCGAGCATGTAACAACGGTCTGCGGCAAAAGCGATCTCAGCGAGGAATCCGACGAAACAGCTTCCGGGTTCGATCAGCGTGAACGTCGTTCGCGATGTCACGTCGAGGCGGCGCAGCGTCCGTTTCATATAGAGAACCGTCTCGCGTACGGCCCAATGGTCTATGTGCTCGAGAAGGAATGCGTCGTGTGCGTGGGCGATGTTCGGGTCGCCGTGTGTCTTGAACAGCCATGTACCGATGTTCCGTTCGTTGGTGCGCAGGTGCAGGATCGCATCATCAAGTGAACGGGTGATCTGCAACGGCCAGAATTCGACTCCGTGTTCGACTACGTCGGATCCGTCGGTCGGAGGCAGGTCGGTGGGTCCCTCGATGACGAATGTTGCCGTGCCGAGCTCGCGGTCGAGTTCGATCCGTAACAAAGGGTAGATGATCGTCGATTCGGTGATCGTCCGCTCGAGCGGGGTGAGCTCGATACCTGGACCTGTGGACGGCCGATCGCTCGTCGCAGCCATCTCCGCCAGACGTTCGTCAACACCTTCAGCGAACCGTGATGTAGGGATCGTTTCATCGACGAGTCGCCATTCGACGGCCTTTTCGCCTTTGATTCCTTCCTCGACGGTGGAGAACACGTCGGCGAGGTCACGGCGAACGAATCGCTTGTCGACGAGACGACTGAGGCCACCGGTTCCTGGAAGTACAGCGAGAAGCGGGACCTCGGGAAGAGCGACCGACGCTGACCCATCGTCAACGAGAATGATGTGGTCTGCTGCAAGCGCCAGCTCGTATCCGCCACCGGCAGCACTGCCGTTGATCGCAGCGAGATAGCGTTGACCCGAGTTGGTGCTCGCATCCTCGACACCATTGCGGGTTTCGTTCGTGAACTTACAGAAGTTCACCTTTTCCGGGTGTGAGGAGCTGCCGAGCATCTTGATGTTCGCCCCGGCACAGAAGATCCGCTCCTTGAGTGACTCGATCACCACAACCTTCACCTCGGGATGCTCGAATCGAAGGCGCTGTACAGCGTCATAGAGTTCGATGTCGACACCGAGGTCGTAGGAGTTCATCTTCAGCTCCCATGGCCCTAACCCACCCGCCTCATCCACGTCCATGCCGAGCCGGCCCACCTGGCCGTCGATGGTCAAAACCCAGTGCTGGTACCGGTCAGGATGTGTGCGAAAATCGACGTTCATACAGCGATCGTACCAGGGGCGAATTCCAGCGCGGTCCAGCGGATATCCACGCTGATACCAGGTCGCACCGCGAGCTGCGCTGCTACGGTGACAGTGGTATCGCAGCATGTAGGGCGAACGGAGGCATGGATCGTGATCGACCACACCGTAACCGTGACGGCAGAGGACATGACCTTCGCTCCAACGTTCAACGTCGCGGTGCCTTTCATCGATAGGCACCTCGGAGAGGGACGGGGCGACAAGGTCGCCATTCGGACGAACCACGGCGAAAACGTCACCTACGGGGAGCTAGCGGATGGTGTGAATCGGGCGGGCAACGCGCTCAAAGATCTCGGCATCGCCCGGGGGGACCGCGTGCTCATGGTGGTCAAGGACGACCCGGTTTTCCACTATGTCTTTTGGGGTGCCATCAAGGCCGGATTCGTCCCCGTTCCTCTCAACACGTTGCTGCGCTCCAAGGACTACGAGTTCGTCATCCCCGACTCGCGGGCAACCGTGGTCGTATGGTCACCTGAATTCGATGATGAGGTGGTCCCTGCCCTGGAGGCAGCCAACCCGGGTCCCCTACATCGACTTCGTACCGAGGGCGAGGGAGCAACGATTCGATCCCTGCTCGAGCAAGCATCGCCCGTCCTCGATCCTGTGTCCACCACGGCACTCGATGACTGCTTCTGGCTCTACTCGTCCGGGTCAACGGGTAATCCGAAGGGTGCGATTCATCGTCATCGTGACATGGTGGTCACCTCCCAGAGGTATGGAGTAGAGACGCTCGGGGCCACGGAAGACGACACCTTCTTTTCCGCCGCGAAGCTGTTCTTCGCCTATGGGCTTGGCAACGGCATGACCTTCCCATTGTGGGTTGGTGGCACGGCGATCCTCTTCGACGGTCGACCCACCCCCGAGACAACGTTCGATATCATCTCTCGATATCGGCCAACGCTCTATTTCGGGGTGCCGACCCTCTATGCGGCCCAACTTGCCGGGTATGACGAACTGGAGCCAGACACCTCATCGATACGACTCTGCGTTTCTGCCGGCGAGGCGCTACCTCCCGATATTCTGCGACGGTGGAAGGAATGCACCGGACTCGACATCCTCGACGGCATCGGGTCGACGGAGCTGCTGCACATCTTCATCTCCAACCTGCCTGGAGACATCCGTCCTGGAGCTACGGGCAAGCCCGTCCCCGGTTACGAGGCCCGGATAGTCGATGAGGATGGAAACGACGTTCCTGTTGGAGACTCGGGACGCTTGCTCGACCGTGGCCATTCGGCGGCCAGGGCGTACTGGAACAACCCCGAGAAGACCGCGGCGACGATGTACGGCGACGACTGGCTCGATACCGGTGACACCTACGTACGCGACGAGGATGGATACTTCTACTACCAGGGTCGCAGCGACGACATGATGAAGGTGGGCGGAATCTGGACGTCCCCGTTCGAGATAGAGGCGAAACTCATGGAGCATCCGCTCGTCCTCGAGGCGGCGATCGTCGGTCGCGAGGACGACGCCGATCTGGTGAAACCGGCAGCGGTCGTTGTTCTCACCGATGCCTCGGCCGCAGGCGAAAACCTCGTGCAGGAGCTGCAAGCTTTATGCAAGGAGGGTCTTGCGCCCTACAAGTACCCCCGCTGGATCGACTTCGTCGAGGACCTACCGAAGACCGCCACCGGCAAGATCCAACGGTTCAAACTGAGGGAAACAAGCCAACAGCCGACAGCCGACGGCTGACAGCCGGCAGCGGATGGACATCACTTTCTTCGACCAGGGCATCGAGACCCTTCCCCGAGACAAGCTTCGCCTCGTCCAGGAGGAGAAGCTCGCAGCAATGCTCGAGACCGTGTACGGAACCAACCTATTCGTCACCGGCAAGCTTGACGCTTCAGGGGCCGCGCCAAGAGATGTACGTACGCTCGAGGATCTCGCTGGTTTGCCGTTCACGACGAAGGCTGAGCTCATGGCTGCCCAGGCCGAAGGGCTGCTGAGCACAAACTGCACCTTCCCCGAAGCCGTCTACACGAGGGTTCACCAAACCTCGGGAACCACGGGTCCGCCCCTGCGGGTTTTCGACACGGTCGAAAGCTGGGACTGGTGGGGGCGCTGCTGGGGTTTCGTGCTCGCAGGCGCTGGTCTCACCGCGAGGGACCGCTTCTTCGTGCCCTTTTCCTTCGGTCCGTTCATCGGATTCTGGGCAGCCCTTGGCGGAGCGAAGAGGATCGAGGCGTTGATGGTCCCTGGCGGTGGTCGCACATCGGCCCAGCGGCTTCAGCTCATGGCCGATATGGGAGTTACCGCAATGGCGTGCACACCCACGTATGCGCTGCGACTGGTCGAAGTCGCGAGGGAAGAAGGCTTCGACCTATCGACGATCCCCATGAGAATCACCGTGCATGCCGGTGAACCGGGTGCAAGCGTTCCGGCCACGAAGTCCCGTATCGAAAAGGAGTGGGGAGCCAGGTGTTACGACCACGCTGGGGCGTCGGAGGTCGGAGCACATAGCTTCGAGTGTCAGGCCCAGCCAGGAGGAACCCACGCCATCGACAGCGAATTCATCATCGAAGTAGTCGATCCCGCCAGCGGGCGACCGGTTCGCTCTGGTGATGAAGGAGAACTGGTGATTACGAACCTCGGTAGAGTCGGATTTCCTGTCATCCGATATCGCACCGGGGATGTTGTATGCGTCAACAACTCTCCATGCCCATGTGGACGCACCTTCACCCGTTTCGATGGAGGGGTCATCGGAAGGGTTGACGACATGGTGGTCATTCGTGGTGTGAACGTCTATCCGGGTGCCGTCGAGAACCTCCTCCGACGCCACGCCGCTGTCGACGAATTTCGCGTCACGGTCTCGCGACAGAGGGAGCTATCGACGATCCTCATCGAGATCGAGTGCAGGGAAGGCGCCGATAGGGAAGGAACCGAGCGGGCGGTGCAGAAGACCTTCGAATCATCGCTCGGACTGCGACCGGAGGTCAACGCCGTAGAGCGCCATTCGCTTCCCCGCTTTGAGCTGAAAGCGCAGCGGTTCTTCCTCGCGTGATGTGATGGAGCGGCAGCTCCTTGATTGGTGCCTGTTGCCCATACATCGAGACGACGCGGCGACTATGGTAATCCTCAGACACTGGTGAGTCTTTCCGGGCCTGCCGGGCACACAGAGGCGATCTCGGGTCGCGTCCCTTGACCGCTGATTGAGGTATGGGAGGACATCGACCATGAAACGATCCTGGCTTATCAAAGTGAGCTTCTTCCTGGCACTGTCGCTCGTGGCCGCTGCGTGCAGCACGACCGACGA
>BTQP01000005.1:0-26495 GCA_036985935.1 Acidimicrobiia bacterium
GCCCTGACGAGATCTTCGACGAATACGGTGTCGACACGCTTCGGCTCTATGAGATGTTCATGGGGCCGCTCGACACATCCCGGCCCTGGTCGACACGGGACATCGTCGGCGTGCATCGATTTCTCCAGCGGTTGTGGCGAAACTTCGTGGAAGAGGACACCGGGCGCCTGTTGGTCGCGGACTCGCCAGCCGAGGGCGACCTCGCGGTTCTTCTGCATCGCACGACAGCAGCTGTCACGACGGACATGGAGAACCTCCACTTCAATACTGCAATGGCGAGACTGTTCGAGCTTAACAACGCCCTCGTCGGTCACGAGATGGTTCCCTCTGACGTTGCAGACGTTCTGCCAAGACTCCTGGCTCCATTGGCCCCACACGTCAGCGACGAGTTGTGGCACCGACTCGGTCATGAAGGGTTCATCATCGATGCCGGTTGGCCGGAGTACGACGAATCCCTGATCGTCGAGGACACGGCGACGATGGTCGTCCAGATCAACGGCAAAGTCCGCGACCGGATCGACGTCCCGGTTGGCATATCCGAGGCGGATGCCGTTTCCCTCGCTCTTGCGTCCGAGCGTGTTCTCGCACACACCGGAGGTGCCGAACCCCGCAAGGTGATCGCTCGTCTGCCCAACGTGCTGAGCCTCGTAGTGTGACCGTCCAGGCAGATCTAGCGGTACAACGAGCCGGATTGGACACGGCTGCGCTCACGGTTGCGGGGGTGTCGCTACGTCGGATGCCGCGATTCATGCAGGCAATCCTTGGTGGAAGAGTCCAGGCGATAACGCTGAACCGAAGAGTGTTCTTCAACGCTTCGCGCTTCGACGCCGTCGTCGCGGGGGAGGACCCGGTACTCCTTGCCCATGAGCTGATCCACGTCGCCCAATGGGCAGACAACGGCGCCTTTCTCTTCATCGTCCGATACATGTCCGAGTACCTTCGTCTTCGGATGCTCGGCGTTTCCCACGATGTTGCGTACCGGGGAATCAGCTTCGAGCATGCCGCATACGACGCATCCGAGGGTATTGAAGGTCGCAGAGCGTGACATCGCTCGATCGACCGACGAAAGCTTTCCTCCCTAACTCGACCTGGACGCTGTGGGACGTGCTCGTCGCGTTTCTCGCGGGTGTCGTTGGCTCGATAGTTGTCGGAAGCATCGTCGTGGGTTCGGGCGCTGACCCATTTGCTCCTTTGGCGTTCTCTCTGATCTTCGGAGGTCAGGCGCTCGCGAGTTTCGTTGTGGTTTGGGTCATCTCGAGGCGAAAGGGAACGGGGTCACTCTCAGCCGATGTCGGACTCGTCATCCGAGGACGCGACTGGTGGGGTGTCCCGGCCGGCATGGGCCTCCAGATCGCGATCGCACTCATCACCGCTCCTCTCATCATCTGGTTGTTCCCCGATGGGCCGCCCGAGCAGGGTGTTGCCGAAATTGCGGGGCAGTCTGAGACGATTGTCGAACAACTTGCGGTGTTCGCCGCCGTAGCGGTCGGCGCACCGCTCATTGAAGAGATCATATTTCGTGGAATGTTGCTGGCGGCCCTTGCACGACGCCTATCGAGGTGGCCATCGATACTGCTCTCGGCGGTGATCTTTGCAGGTGTTCACCTTCTTGATCCGAACGCCATAGCCGTCATTCCCGGCCTGTTCTTGCTCGGCGTCGCACTCGCATGGGCCGCGATGCGTACCGGCAACCTGTCGCTTCCGATCGCTCTTCACAGCGGTATCAACCTACTCGCCGCGATATCGATTCTGTACGGGAGCCAGCTACGCGACTGGGCGAATGGTCAACTCGATCAGATCGAAGGCGTGATCTCCCTGTTTCTGTGACACACCACTAGCTATCGCACCCATGATGAGGTACACATGAGGTGCGGTGCGGTGTCGGAGAATCATGGCGTCAAAAAGCCCGTTGAACCTGCAGCTGACCGTAGCCGGCGTGGCGATTCTCATGGTTCTCGGTGGTGCGCTGTGGTTCGGTCTTGGACCAGCCGCGGAGGTGCCTCAATCTGCCGAGCAGACCTTTGAGGCGCCTCCGGCAACGGTCTTCACGGTCCATGTGTCCGGTGCCGTCTTACGACCCGGTGTCGCGGTCGTCGTTTCTGGCTCGCGCATTGCCGATGTTGTTGCCGCTGCCGGGGGAGCCACACCCGATGCGGACCTCGCCGGCTTGAACCTCGCCGCTCCGGTTCGCGATGGAGAGCGAATTCTGGTGCCCTCGTATGTAGAGGGTCAGGCTGTGTCCGGAACGGTTGAGTCGGGTGGGTTGGATCTCAACACCGCGACCGTTGGCCAGCTACAGGACCTTGACGGTGTAGGCCCGGTGCTCGCAAGCAGGATCGTCGAGTTTCGTGACGCGAATGGACCCTTCGAAACAATCGAGGATCTGCTCGACGTCCCGGGAATTGGTGAGGCGAAACTCTCAGGCATGCGTGGTGGAATCGACTATCCATAATGGTATCGCGCCGTACGTTGGTGGAGGGTCTGCTTCCTTCGGAACCGGCGAGGTGGACGTTGCTCGCTGCTGGTGCAACATCGGCTGGTGTCATTTCGGTTTGGCGCCCGGCATTTGTGATGCTCGTCCTGGTCGTTGCGGTGGTGGGCATCCAGCAACGGCGTTGGACGGTTCTCGCCACGGGTTTGGTGTTTGTGGTCCTTGGCGCGGCATCGGGGGGCATCGCGCTATTGAGGGCGGATGCAACCACAACGGCGAAGGTGCCGGAGCGGCAGGCGGTTGTCGTCTTGCGCGTCGTCGAGGATGCGAGTTCGAACAGATACGGAATATCGGTCGGTGTGCCCAGCTCGATCGACGGCGAGCCGTGGCGTGGACCGCGCCTAGCGGTCGTCGGACTCGATGGCGTCGAGGTCGGATCGACGGTCGAGGCGCTCGGTCGGATTCGGCCCGGCGTGCGCAGGGTCCGCGATGAGATCGTCGCTGGGACATTCTCCGTTGTGAGCGTGGAGCGTGTCGAGCGCACAACGAATCCCCTGATGATGGTCGGCAATGCGATCCGGCGACGTGTCCAATCGGTGTTCGATGGCTCGTCATCAACAGATGGCCTGCTCGCTGGTTTCTTGATCGGGGACACGCGGCGGCTGGGCGCTCACGACGTCGAGAACTTGCGCAGAAGTGGACTTGCCCACTTCGTTGCGGTGAGCGGATCCAATGTCGCTGTCTTCATGCTCGGATGGTGGATCGTGACGGCCCCCCTAGCGGTACGTCCGCGGATCCGTGCCCTGATCGGGGCTGTTGGCCTTGGCGTCTTCGTCGTCGTGACACGATGGGAACCGTCTGTCGTTCGTGCTTCGGCCATGACAGCGGTCCCCCTCGGCGCGGCGATGGTTGGCATACCCGTGGATCCGTGGATGGCGCTCGGAACTGCGGTGACGGTGCTGCTCCTGGTGTCTGCTGACCTGCTTGGATCGGTAGGGTTCCAGCTGTCGGTCGCCGCGACTGCAGGGGTGCTCGTCGGCGTTGCTTTGGCGAGAGACCGGCAGCCACGCTGGCTTTGGATGTCTTTGCTCGTGACTGTTTGTGCACAGTTGGCCGTGGCGCCCGTCGTCATCTACGTGTTCGGCACCATGCCCTTGTTCGCTCCTTTGGCGAACCTTGTCGTCGCGCCGCTCGTAACGCTCGCGACGGTTGCTGGCGGGCTTTCTCTTGTCGTCGGCGTTCTTGAGCCCGTGGCCAGCGTGGCAGCGGGTGCGGTGTTGCGGATTGCTGAACACGCTGCGAGTGGTCCGCAGTTGGGAGGACCGGCGATCCTCGGCGTGGTGACGGTCGGAGTGTTCGTCGCCGCTCGATCTACCCGCCCGCTAGGGATCGCCGCGGCCGTACTTGTCGCTGCAGTCGCCGTCGGTGGGCCGGGTGCGTGGCCGGCGACTCCCACCGTGAGCGCGCTCGACATTGGACAGGGCGACGCGATCCTCATTCAGGATCCGAGCGGTCGTGCCATGTTGATCGACGGCGGTCCCGACCCGGGCCTGATCGACCGCGCCCTGCGTCGAAAGGGCGTCTCGCGTCTCGACGTCGTGGTGGCGACGCACGGAGATGCCGACCACGTGGCGGGCCTCATCGATGTCGTCGGTGCATACGATGTCGGAGAGTTGTGGGTGAGCGCCTTTGCGGGTCCCTCGGATCTTCTCCGTGGTGTCACCGATGCGGCTGTTCGGGCCTCGGTTCCCGTTCGCGAAGTTCAGGCAGGCCACAGGATCAGCATCGGTTCGATAGCGGTGGAGGTCGTGAGTCCCACGCGGCGGTACGCATCCGACAACGATGGGTCGATAGCGATCCTCGCGACATCGCAGCGATCAGTTCTGATTCCGGGAGATATTGAAGCCGTCGCGCAAGCAGATCTCCCGGCTCTCAGTCCCAACGTGCTGGTGATCCCGCATCACGGATCGGCGAGTTCGGACATACGTTGGATCACCCGGACTGTTGGCCAGATCGCGATCGTGTCGTACGGCGTGAACACGTACGGTCATCCAAGTTCACAGATCATGAAGGCACTGCGCGACGCGAACGTTGAGGTACGCGAGACCTTCACGGAAGGAGATATCTCCGTTTCGTTGTCGAGCGCCTGATGACGCACCAAAGGGCTACATTGGTTCCATGCCTTGGTATGCGATTGTCGGTCCGCGCGAGGCGGGCGCCACCGATCGTGATCAGATGCTCTCGCGCGCCGCCGCAATATTCGAACGTGAGGGCGTCGACGAGCCGGTCAGAGTCGATGTGCCTGCGAAGGGCGCCGCGGCAGCACAAGACGGCTCCGCCCTTCGTGACGCGGTTCGCTCGATCGTTCCTGCTTTGCAGTCGGGGTCACTGTTTGGCGGCAAGACGGGTGTTGTCGTTGTCGACGCTCAACAGCTGTTGAAGGCCGAGGTAGATGCGATCACGGCCATGTTGACGAACGCAGACGACGAGCAGGCGGTGGCAGTGTTCCTCGCTTTCGGGACCCTTCCAGCGGGCATCAAGAAGCTCGTGGCTGCCAGTGGAAACGTGGACACTGTCAAGGCGGCGACCGAGCGGGGTGCCGGGTCTTGGATCAGTGCCTACGCAAAGGCCAATGGGCTACGGGTGGATGCAGCAGCGAGGTCGGCGCTCATTCAGACGTTCGGATCGAACACCTCCCAGATGCAACAGGCGCTCGAACAGATCGCCGTCAACTCATCGACCGTGACCGCTGATGACGTCGAAACTCGTTTTACCAACCGTCCAGACGAGCCAATGTGGTTTCTTGGTGATGCGATCATGGCCGGCGACCAGGCACAGGCTCTGAGGCGCCTTGGAGACTTCCTCGAGCATCAGCATCCCCTGGTGTTCCTTTCTTACCTCGAGGGTGAGGTGCGAAAACGCTCCCTTGCCGCTGTCGCCCCGGACTATGACACCTTCGCCGCATGGGCGAAGGCAAACCCGAACTCCTACGCGACCAAGAAGATCTGGGATGCGAGAACCCGGGCTAACGCCGACGCACTTTCGGATGCGGTCGGCGCGATTTCAAGAGCCGACTTGACGCTCAAGACAATGCCGGAGACGACCCATCGTGTCACCCTCGAGCGCCTGACCGTTGCGATGTGCCGCTGGATGGCGAGGTAGGCACGCCGTGGCCAAGCGAATCCCGCTCGGCGGGTAGGAATGGGGTGACAGGATGAACGCCAAAGTGATCACGGATCCGGACGAGTTTCTCGTAACGACGACCGACCTGTTCAGCAATGAGGCCCGCAACAACCTTGTCCTCGGAATCGCCGGAGTAATGAAGGCAGATCCCGATGCGTACCCAGAGTGCAATATGTTGATCGTCGAGCACGACGGCGTACCGGTTGCAGGAGCATTGGTAACACCTCCGAGGGCCCTCATTCTCGGTGATGCTGACACGGAAGAAGCGGTGACGAAGCTCGTTCGTCTTGCGAAGGGGCTGTTGCCACGAATTCCTGGGGTGGTCGGGAACAGGCCGACGGTCCACACGTTCGCAAGCGATTGGGCTGCCGTGACCGGGGACGATGTCAGCGTCGTGATGAACCAGGGCGTCTTTGCGCTTGAGGCTGTGGTTCGCCAACCCCGGCCTGAGGGTGAGTCCCGAGCGGCTAGCGCCGCCGATTCCGACTTGCTTGTCGCATGGTTGGAGGAGTTCGGTCGTGAAGCGATGCCTCATGAGGAACACGATCATGAAGGCCTTGTCCAGACAGTCAGTGCACGGGTTTCGGCCGACTCACCATCAGGGTTCTGGTTCTGGTGTGTAGGTGGTTCACCCGTATCGGTCAGTGGCCACGGCGGACCCACGAGAACGGGAATCCGCATTGGTCCCGTATACACACCGCCCGAGTTTCGTGGCAAGGGGTACGCCACCGCACTTGTCGCTGACCAGTCCTCGGCGTTGCTCGCCAGCGGCTATCGATTCTGTTTTCTCTACACGGACCTCGCCAACGAAACGTCGAACGACATCTACAAACGAATCGGATACGCTCAGGTCGCCGAGTCAACGGTCTACGCCTTCACGAGCAGGTAATACGTAATACGTCTTGCCACGAGCGGAGCTCGTTTATCCCTCGTAGACGCGAACGTCCTTGACGCGGTAGCTGAAGGTGCCGCCCGGAGCCTCGTACGTGATGTCATCTCCGGGCCGTGTGCCGAGCAGCGCCGCGCCCAGCGGTGAATCCGGAGAGGCGAGCAGCATCCCTGGGACCTTGTTCTCGGCCGGTGCGACGAAGAACTCCATCTCGTCGCCGTCATCGTCGATAACGGTGGCAATCGTTCCCACGGCTACAGCGCCTGAATCTTCGGCCTCTGCAACGTGTGCGTTGTCGATGGTGTGTTTGAGCAACCGGATCCTGGCCTCCATGAGGCCCTGATCGTTCTTTGCGGTGTCGTACTCGGAGTTCTCTTTGAGGTCTCCATGCGATCTGGCTTCTGCAATACGTGCGATGACTTCTTCTCGGCCCTTCGTGGAGAGATGGTCGAGCTCGTCCTGGAGCTTCTTGAATGCTGCCGGCGTGAGCCAGGTGCCTGAGGTGTCCGTCATACGTGTGTCGTGTCCTGAGTTGCTGTTTCGTTGTGATCTGGGCGATCAGGGTGAAACTACTTGTGCTTTGCGAATTAGGCGAGAAGCGAGCGCACCTGTGCGGTGAGACGTGCCTTGCGCCGTGCCGCAGTCTTCTTGTGCATGACTCCGCGGGTCACTGCCATGTCGAACCGTTTCTGAGCAAGTCTGAGCAGCTCCTCAGCCTTCTCGGTGTCGCCGGCTTCGGCCGCGGCGACGGCTTGCTTAGCCCGCGTCTTCATTTCGGAACGTGTTGCTTTGTTCCGTTCGTACCGACGTTCGTTCTGTCGGTTGCGTTTGATCTGTGACTTGATATTGGCCATGGCGAAAAAGAACCTCACGAGGTGGTGGGAATCGACGCAAGGATAGCACCAGAGCGCCGCAACGGTACACTGAGATGCGCACACCTATACGGTGGGTTCTCACCGGAGTCATCCATGGATCAGTCGCGCATCCGCAACTTCAGCATCATCGCTCATATCGATCACGGCAAGTCAACGCTTGCTGACCGACTGTTGGAGCGTACAGGTGCCATCTCCGAGCGCGACATGCGTGCCCAGTTGCTCGACGATATGGACCTCGAGCGCGAGCGAGGGATAACGATCAAGGCGAACGCCGTGCGGATCGACTACACGGCTCGTGATGGCAATGTGTACGAGCTCAACATCATCGACACGCCCGGTCACGTCGACTTTTCATATGAGGTCTCGCGAAGTCTCGAGGCCTGTGAGGGCGCGCTACTGCTGGTTGATGCGTCGCAGGGTGTTGAAGCGCAAACCCTGGCGAACGCACACATGGCGATCGAGAGCGGCCTCGAGGTGATTCCGGTTGTCAACAAGATCGATCTCCCCGCAGCGGATCCCGACGCGGTCGCGGTCGAACTCGTCGGCATCCTTGGTGGGTCTCCTGATGATGTCGAACGTGTGTCTGCCAAGTCAGGATCCGGGATCGACGAGCTGCTGGAAGTCATCATTGACCAACTGCCGGAGCCCGACGGCGATGCGACTGCGCCCCTGCGTGCGCTCGTGTTCGACTCCTACTACGACACGTACCGCGGTGTTGTGGCCCTCATTCGAATCGTCGATGGTTCGATCAGCGAGGGTGACGAGATCCGGCTCATGGCCAGCGGCGAAGACCTGGTCGTGGATGAAATCGGTGTGCGGCGACCTGCGATCGAGCGGACGGGGCATCTGGGGGCTGGCGAGGCTGGCTATCTCATTACTGGTGTGAAGGACATCGACTTCATCCGCGTTGGAGACACGATCACCCATACACGATCGGCTGCCGTCGATGCCCTTGCCGGTTACGCCGAGCCGAAACCCATGGTGTTCTCAGGTCTCTTTCCGAATGACGGAGACGACTTCGAGCGACTGAGAGAGGCTCTCGACAAGCTCAGACTGAACGACTCGTCCCTTGTCTACACACCCGAAACGAGTCGCGCCCTCGGTTTCGGGTTCCGTGTTGGTTTCCTTGGTCTCTTGCATATGGAGATCGTGCGTGAACGACTCGAGCGTGAGTACGACCTTGATCTTGTGGCGACCGCCCCGTCTGTGGAGTACCTCGCAAACCTCGCTGACGGATCCTCGAGTGTGGTGCAGAGTCCACAGGACCTGCCGGACGCAGCCGTCCGAGTTTCGATCGAGGAGCCATATGTGAAGGTGATGATCATCACGCCTGCCGAATACATCGGCACCGTGATGGAGCTTGTGCAGTCGAAACGTGGCGAGATGGGCGAGATGAACTATCTGTCTCCGGAGCGTGTAGAGCTCCACTACACGATGCCGCTGTCGGAGATCGTGTTCGACTTTTTTGATCTCCTAAAGTCTCGCACACGGGGCTATGCGTCGATGGACTACGAGCCAGACGAATACAGGGTGTCTGATCTGGTACGCGTCGACATCCTGTTGAACTCGCAGCCGGTGGACGCATTCTCAACGATCGTTCATCGTGACCGTGCGA
This sequence comes from Acidimicrobiia bacterium, assembly GCA_036985935.1. GTDB lineage: Bacteria > Actinomycetota > Acidimicrobiia > Spongiisociales > UBA5794 > JAMBLL01. Next base: position 8,994 of record BTQP01000005.1, read on the forward strand.
ACAACTACGGCAAGGCGATGGTCAAGAAATTGCGCGAGCTGATTCCACGCCAGCTGTTCGACGTCCCCATTCAGGCTGCGATCGGTTCGCGCATCATTTCGAGAGAGACCGTAAAGGCGAAGCGCAAGGATGTAACGGCCAAGTGTTATGGCGGAGATATCACACGAAAACGCAAACTGCTCGAACGGCAAAAAGAGGGCAAGAAGCGGATGAAGATGGTTGGAAGTGTCGAGGTTCCACAGGAAGCCTTTGTTGCCGCCCTCAAGATCGGCGATGACTGACACCGGTCTCGGCTCGGACGCTCGCGGACGGCCGAGCGAAACCGGGTTGCGGGTATCCCTCCAGGAGGCGAGACCGAACGACCCGCGTCTGGCTGATCGAGCAGGGGAGTGGAGATCTGCGTACGTCCATATCCCGTTCTGCGCCCACCGATGTCCGTATTGCGACTTTGCGATCGTCGACGAGTCCGCATCGGAAACCTCGGAGCACGAGAGATACGTCGACGCAGTCGTTGCCGAGATCGCGATGGAGGGAACGTTCGGCGGACTCGACGCTGTGAACTTTGGCGGAGGAACGCCTTCGTTGCTCACGGTTCCCCAACTTCGTCGGATTCTCGATGCCCTGCGGTCACAGTTCGGGTTCCATGAGAACGCAGAGATCAGTCTCGAAACCAATCCGGAGGACGTCACCCCACAGTTTTCGGAGAACCTTGCCGACGTCGGTTTCACGCGAATGTCGATCGGTGCGCAGAGTTTCGACGGTGCACTGCTTGGCGTTCTCGGCCGAAATCACGCAGTCGAAAGCGCCGCGGGCGCAGTCGCCGATGCTCGCGCCGCCGGATTCGGTTCCGTCAGTATCGATCTGATCTATGGTCACCCTGGTGAGTCTGACGCGTCATGGCGTCGCACCGTCGAGCAGGCCATCGACCTGCCCGTTGACCACATTTCGACATACGCGCTGACGGTCGAACGGGGAACGACTCTTTCCCGCGAGATTCTTGATGGCGCACCGTACCCAGACGGTGACATCCAGGCCGATCGGTACGAACTGTTCTGCGAGAAGTCCGCCATGGCAGGATTCACCCGGTACGAAGTATCGAACCACGCACGAGATGGTCATGTCTGTGTCTACAACCTCTCGACCTGGGCGCACGGGGAGTACGTCGCATTCGGACTCGGCGCGCATGACCACAGACATGGCTTGCGTTCTCGAAATCATCGACGTCTCGACCGGTACCTCGATGCTGTCGAAGCCGGATATCGGCCCCGCCTCGGGTCGGAATCGTTGAGTGTTTTCGAGCAGGAACGCGATCGATTCATGCTGGGACTTCGTCTTGCCGCGGGGACTCCGTTGACGGGCTTTGGCCGAGCGTTCCTCGCGACCGGGTCCGGCATGCGGCTTCTGAACGCGAGAGTTGTGAAAGTGTCGGCTGAGCGCGTGGTCGTGAGTGATCCGATGCTCACGGACACCGTCGCTCGCGAAGCGTTATCAGTCTCTCTCAACGATTGCTAACTTTCGGGGATGCTCGACGCTCGCAGATCCAAGGTGCTCAAAGCACTCGTGGAGGCATACATCCGTTCCGGTGAGCCTGTCAGTTCCCAGACTGTGCTCGACCGCAGCGGTATCGATGTCTCCTCTGCCACTGTGCGCAACGATCTTGCTCGTCTCGAGTCGTATGGATTCGTGGAGAAACCACACACGTCGTCCGGTAGGGTTCCGACGCGTCAGGGCTATCGCTTCTACGTTGATCACCTGTCGCCAGCACAACTGCGAGAGGCGACCAGAGACCAGATCGACAACTTCTTTCGCGATGTTCACCTCCAGATATCTGACATGCTCCGGGATACGTCAACGCTGGTCAGTGAGCTGACGGCGTACCCGGCCGTCGTTGTTGGTCCCGGGTCGTCGGTTGATGTGATCCAGGACATTCGGCTGATTCCCATCGGTGGAACAACCTTGCTGGTCGTCGCGATCGCTGAGAACGGACGTGTTCACCAGGAGTATGTCGATATTGAAATGGATGCCGATGTGGAGACGGTCGAGACGGCCGAGCGGCTGCTCAACGCCGCGTTCGATGGACAACCCCTGGATTCGCCCGAAGCCGACGCCTTCAAGAGGGCTGATCTACCTGCCGTTGTCAAACGCATCATCTCACCCGTGAGCGAGCAATTGGCAGCGGCCCACTCGCTTGACCGTGAGGTCCATGTCGGGGGCTCCAGTCAGATGGCAGGTCTCTGGAACGATCTGTCGATGGTCCGCCGCCTCTTGAAGATGCTCGACGAGGAGGCGTCCCTCATCGCCCTCATGTCAGACGACATGAGCGGCACCAACGTGAAATTCGGTTCCGATATCGACGAAGACTCGGACTTCGCGGTCGTCACGGCGGCCTATGAGACGCCTTCGGGGGCACAAGGCCGCGTTGGCGTCATCGGACCGATGCGTATGAATTACCGAAGGACGATCAAGGTCGTGGAACAGGTGTCGGAAGGCCTTGAAGACACGTTCGGAGTCGAGAAGTGAAGGACTACTACGACGTTCTCGGCGTACCACGTGACGCGTCATCTGAAGAGATCAAGCGTGCGTTCCGTCGGCTTGCGAGAGAATTTCATCCAGATGCCAACCCCGGCGATGCGTCTTCTGAGGAGCGATTCCGAACCGTAGCTGAGGCGTACGAGGTTCTCTCGGATGACGACAAGCGCGCCAGGTATGACCGCGGTGAAACATTCGGAGGACAGGATCTCTTCAGCCAGTTCGGCGGCCTCGAGGACATACTGCAGCAGTTCTTCGGAGGAGGTTTCGGAGGTTTCGGCGGAGGTTTCGGTGGTGGACGCCGTGGACCACAGCGAGGCCAAGATGTCGCTATCCGCGTCGATCTGGACCTCGCCGAGGCAGCGTTCGGCGTCGAGAGAGAGGTCGAGTTCGCCTCCACCGTCACATGTCAATCGTGCGGCGGCAACGGCGCGGCCGATGGACACGAACCGCATGCGTGCACCACGTGTGGGGGGCAAGGAAGGGTCCAGGTAGCCCGCCAGACGTTGCTCGGCACAATGATGACCGTAGCGTCGTGCCCTGACTGCTCCGGTACCGGCAAGCGAATCGACCACCCGTGCGATGAATGCTCAGGTGAAGGACGTACCAGGGGTGTCCAGTCACTTACCGTGGAGGTCCCTGCAGGGGTCGATACGGGAACCCGCCTGCGTTTGAGCGGCAAAGGCGGGGCGGGGCAGCATTCGGCGGCGAGTGGCGATGTTTTTGTGGAGATCAATGTCCGCGACGATGACCGATTCCAGAGAGTCGGGGACGACCTTCACCACCGCGTGACGATCGGATTCACGGAGGCGACGTTTGGCAAGGAGGTCAGCGTGCCGCTGCTCGATGGCGAATTCGAGACACTCGACATCCCTGCAGGAACCCAGCCAGAAACCGTGTACCGAATCGCAAAGAAGGGCGTGCCGCGACTTCAGAGGCGCGGAAGAGGGGATTTGTTGGTCCACATCGAGATCACGGTTCCCACCGATCTCGATGACGACGCTGAGGACATTCTTCGTGAATACGCATCATTGAGAGGCGAGAAGCCCTCTGCAAGAAGGCGTGGCATATTCCGTCGATGAGCGGGAAGATCGGGACTATTGACGTTTTTGTCGTTGGTATCCCGTGTCCGCAGCGAATAGGCTGGTAAGGTCGCAGTGCGAGGGTTATCATGAGATGACTGAGCGTGGTCGCGCTGACGCGCTGTGCGTTATAGGGAGTTGTTGTGGATTACAACGAGAAGGTAGGCGAGCGGCTTCGGGCGATCCGCCGTCAACGAGGCATGTCCCTGCAGGATGTTCACCGATCCACTGATGGGGAATTCAAAGCGGCCGTGCTCGGGGCCTACGAACGTGGTGAACGATCGCTGTCACTCCCGCGTCTGCAACGCCTTGCAGCCTGTTACGACGTTCCGATGAACCAGCTGCTACCCGAAGAGGACACATACGAGATTTCTCGTGGAACGACGGGTGGTGTCGCAGTCGACCTGAACCGCCTCGAGTCGCTCGACAAGGAAACTGAAAGAGTCGTTGATCGGTTCTTGCAGCGCATCCAGGTGCAGCGTCAAGACTTCAACGGTCAGGTACTCACGATCCGCTCGAGCGATCTTGCAATGCTTGCGATGCTTCTGGATATCTCAGACACCGATTTGGTGACGAAATTGCAACGTGACGAGACAACCTCGTAACACGAGGAACAAGTTCCCTACCCGGATGTGGGCGATATACTTGCGAGCGTCTTGTTGCGCTATTCCCACGCACGAAGCCAGGTACTACGAGGAGTTAGGTTTTGACCTACCCATCGGACACTGATGCTCGGGTGCGCGTCCCCTCCAACCACCTCATGGTGGAACTCCTTGGTAACCGGGACGTGCACATCAAACGCGTCGAAACCGCGTTCGGTGGAGCACGCCTGATCGCGCGAGGGAACGAAATCGACATCACGGGCGACGAACGAGAGGTCGGCATGGTTCACACCGTCCTCGACGAGCTGCTTGTTCTCGTCCAAGAAGGCCAGTCCCTCGATGCGGACCGGGTCGACCGTGTCATATCGATGGTGAAGTCTGATGTCCCGAAACCGTCTGGCGTGTTCACCGACTCGATCGCTGTCGGTCGTGGCAAGGTCGTACGGGCCAAGACCCTTGGCCAGAAGCGGTATGTCGATTCGATCAGGGACTACACGATGGTATTCGGCATCGGACCGGCGGGAACCGGCAAGACGTACCTCGCAATGGCATGTGCCGTAGAGGCGCTGCTCACTGGAGCCGTCCGAAGGATCATTCTTTCTCGACCCGCGGTTGAGGCGGGCGAGAGCCTTGGGTTCTTGCCAGGAGATCTCGCCGCCAAGGTTGATCCGTACCTCCGGCCGCTCTACGACGCCCTCTATGAGATGCTTGGCCCGGAGGAGACCGCACGACTGATGGATCAGCGTACGATCGAGATAGCGCCGTTGGCCTATATGAGAGGAAGAACGCTAAATGATGCGTTCGTTGTGCTCGATGAAGCACAGAACACCTCTCCGGAGCAGATGAAGATGTTCCTTACAAGGCTCGGCTTCAACTCGAAGATGGTCATTACAGGCGACGTAACCCAGATGGATCTCGGAAACGGGAGACCGTCCGGGCTTTCGGTCGTACGGAACGTGCTACGGCGCGTCGACGGGGTTGGATTCATCGAACTTACGGGCGACGATGTCGTGAGGCACCGGATCGTCGCCGCGATCGTCGACGCATACGCCAGGTACGAGGCCGACTTGAAGGCCAGCTCATGAGTTCATGGCTTGAACACAACCGCACGGCGGTGCACCTCGGGATTCTCGGGCTCGTCATCATTTTCGCCTCAACTGTTCTTCTCATCGGGTACGAGGGGTCAACCGATGTGCCTGCAACGATCGGTGTTGGACAACCCGCACCGGAGCGTTTCACAGCAGACGCATCCACATCGGATATCTCTGACCCTGACAAGACTGAGAGCGAGAAAGAACTCGCGGCTGCCAACGTTCAGGCACCCTTCAAGATCATCTCGTCCACATCTCAGCGAGTGATCAACACGATCAACAGCTTCTTTACCGATCTCGACGACGGTGCTTTCCAGCCGATCGAGGAGCCGGCCGACGTCATCGTTCCGAACCTCGTTGGTCTCAGCGCGGCCGATGCACAGAAGGCAACGGAAAATGCGGGGCTCTTGCCAGCGATCGGATCGACAGTCGACACCGACAACCCAGAGCAAGATGGGACGATCGCATCTCAGCTCCCACGTGCGAACTCCACGGTGAAGGAGAACACCACGGTCAATTTGATCGTCTTCCTCCTCGTGGACTCATCGTCCACGACGACGACCATTCCGCCCACAACAACGACAACCCTGCCTGAGGCTGCAACGAGGCCGAGGTTCACGGTCGAGGAGCAAGTCGCTGAACTTGCCAAGGATCATGCCATCATCGGAATCGAGATCATCACCGACTTCGTGGTCCTGCACGAAAGCGATCTCGACCGCGTCGCGGAGGGTGAATCCAGCGTATTCCCTGACATGCAACGCACTGCGATCGGATGGGCTCGAGATGAACTCAACGAGGGCATTCGAGCTTCCGACCTCAACGATGCACAGCAGAAGTACCTCAATCCGACGACCCGACCGCCGATGGTCGTGGTCGGGATACCTGAAGATGACATCGAGATGACACATGAGGCGATGGCGACTCTCGTGGCCAGACGCCTTCAGTCCAACGAAGACGTCGACGAGGTCCAATGGGAGATCGACAAACAGGCGGCACGAGACAGCGTCCCTGAGCAAACGACGAGTTTCTCGTTCGGAGATCAGATCGCGGAGAAGGACGAGATTCTCGACTCGGTTCAGGTAGCGGCGATTACCGAACTCAAGCTCTATGAGCCTGAGATCGTGATTGTCGCTCCAGCATGGGCACTTGCCGCGTTCGGTGCTATCAGCATCCTTGTTTTCGCCTTCTTGCTTTACCGAATCGCACCAAAGAACACGCGGCGGACAAGAGACATAGTGCTCCTCGCGATAATCCTCGGCATAGCTGCCCTCGCTGCCCGAGTGCCTGGTCTCGTCACGAGTGCAGACAGTCACAGTATTGGCTACATCATCCCTGCCGTAGCGGTTGGCGTGATGGCGGCGATCCTGTTCGATCAACGAACCGCGCTCCTCCTCGCTATTCCCATGGCAGGGTTCACGGCGATAGCTACAACCGACCTCACCTTCACGGTCTATGCCGGCATCGCTGCCGCTATACCCGTTGCTTTCGTGTCCAGCGTTTCAACCCGGTCGCAGCTCCGGCTTTCCGTTGTCGGCTCGGCTGCTGTCGTTGCCCCGGTCGCGGCCGGTCTGGAGTTCCTGTTCTTGTACAACTCAGCGGCCGCATCTCCGTGGTTAGCCGCGCTTTGGGCCTTCGTCGGTGCCGTGATCGGTGGCTTCCTGGCACAAGGTTTGGTGTCCTTCATGGAGACAGCATTCGGCGTGACAACAACGATGTCGTTGCTCGACTTGCTCGATCGGAACCACCCTGCCCTCCAGGCGCTCGAAGAAAAGGCGCCGGGTACCTTCAACCACTCCATGCTCGTCGGTTCGCTTGCGGGTCGGGCCGCGAGATCGATCGGCGCTGATCCGCTGCTCGCACAGGCAGCCGCCTGGTATCACGACCTCGGCAAGACCGAGAACCCCCTCTACTTCGTGGAGAACCAGCTCGGGTATAACCCTCACGACGAGCTCACGCCCCTCGAGTCAGCTGAGATCATCCGTGGTCACGTCAACGACGGCCTCGTTCTCGCACGCCAGTTCCGCATCCCCGACACCGTGGCGAGCGGTATCCAGATGCACCACGGCACGAGCTTGATGCGGTTCTTCTATCACAAAGCCCTGTCACACGACGAGACTGTTGATGCCGATCTGTTCCGACACAATGGTGTCAAGCCGACCCGCAAGGAAATGGCGATCGTGATGATCTCCGATGCAGCGGAGGCAGCTGCTCGTGCATACGCTCAGCAGGAGCAACCTACCGAAGAGGGCCTTGTGAGACTCGTCGACGCGATCGTGGCCGAGAAACTCGACGATGGCCAGTTCGACGACTCATCGCTGACGTTCGGCGAACTTACAACGATCAAGAAGGAGATCGTCTCCGGTCTGTCCGCCTACTATCACGCACGGGTCGAATATCCCGACTTTCCGACAGGCGAAACCGAGGCGGTCGACCCCGGTGCGGATGCTTCGCGAAGCAACAGCGGTGGCGATGAATCTGCAAGTGAGCCGAGTGACGTCGTCGAGGCGACATGAACATTGCTGTGTCTGAGGCAAAGGGCGCCCGGACCCACGAGACTGCGCTTCGCGACTTTGCAGCATCCATTCTTTCGGCCGAGGGCGTACGCGATGATGCGTCGCTCTCGATCAGTTTCGTGGATCGTGCAGAAATCGCCGATCTGAACGAACGGTTCATGGGTAAACAGGGCTCGACGGATGTGCTGTCGTTTCCGATCGAAGACGCGGAGCCGGGTGCACCACCATTGGCCCAGGTCGGCGGTCCGCCACTCGAGTTGGGCGACATCTTCATCTGTGAGGATGTCGTAGCAGACCACGCGGATTCCCTTGATGTGGCCTTCGAGGACGAGTTGTACTTGATGGTCGCACATGGTGTATTGCATATCCTGGGTTGGGATCATCAGAATGATGTCGACGGCCACATGATGGAAACGAGAGAGGCGAAACATCTGAAAACGATCGGACGGACGAGGCGATGATTGTTGCAGTAACCGTCGTCGCGGGTCTTCTCGTGCTCACTGCTGCAGTCCTGCGCGCTGGCGGGTCGAGTCTCATCAGAACTTCACGGGCTGACGCGTTGCGTGACGAGGTTGACGACGTCGGTGGCGCGCAGCGTGTTGCGCAGCTGCTCGAGGACCGTGCAAAGATTCAGCCCGCGCTCGGAACCTCCATTACGTTTCTCATCGTCGCTGCAGTCATACCCCTTACCTGGGTACTGACAGATCTCCTGTCCGGTGCGAGACTCGCCGCCGCTCTCGCATCGATGACCGTGTTCCTTGTCCTCTTGGTCGATGTCGTACCTCGCTGGGTAGGGCGCAACCGGCCGGGAACGCTGGCCTATCGGCTTGCCGATGTCCTTGGCTGGGCGATCGCCTTCGGCGCTGCCGCCGGAGATCTGATCGCTGACGATGACGATGACGATGACGATGAACCGGACGACGCCGCTGAGGAACGTGAACTCATCATGTCCGTGCTCGAGTTCACAGATACGATAGTTCGCGAAGTCATGGTTCCGAGACTCGACATGATCACGATCTCGGCGCAAGCGTCAACCGACGACGCAGTCGACATCGTGCTCTCAAGCGGTCGGTCTCGCATACCGGTTACCGGCGATACGATCGACCATGTCGTCGGTGTGTTGTTCGCCAGGGACCTGCTGGAGCTATTCGACCAGGAGCGGGAACCGGGCACCGCTCGTGACATCGCTCACAATGCATATTTTGTCCCTGAAACGAAGCTGGTCTCGGAGCTGTTGCGCGAGATGCAAGCGAACCAGCAGCATCTTGCGATCGTCGTTGATGAGTTCGGCGGCACGGCGGGTCTAGCTACCATCGAAGATCTGATCGAGGAGATCGTTGGAGAAATCGTTGACGAATACGACGAGGAAGAGCCGATGATCCAGGAAGTCGACGGTGCCTGGCTCGTGGATGCGAGGCTTGACGTCGACGACCTCGCAGAAGTTGTAGGTGTTGACCTTCCGTCCGACGAGTGGGACACGGTTGGTGGCCTCGTTCTCGAACTCGCCGGTCGTGTCCCGTACGAGGGTGAACGGTTCGAGCACGACGGGTTGGCGTTCGTGGCGGATTCGGTGCAGGGGCGCCGCGTCTCAAAGGTCAGGGTCACACGAATATGACCCATTTCGAGACGAGATCCGGGTTCGTATCCGTTGTTGGCAGGCCGAACGTCGGCAAGTCGACGCTCGTCAATGCGCTCGTCGGTCACAAAGTCGCCATCACATCTGCTCGACCCCAAACAACGCGAAACACGATCCGCGGCGTGTTGACCCTGCCGGAGGCAAACGCCCAGATCGTGCTCGTGGACACGCCGGGTATCCATAAGCCGCGTACTGCACTGGGTGAGCGCCTCAACAAGTTGGTGTATGGCTCGCTGGCCGAGGCCGATGCGGCGTTGTTCGTCATCGACGCTACGCAGCCGATTGGTCCTGGCGACCGTCGGATCGGCGAGCGGCTCAAAGAGGCAGACGTTCCCGTCGTTCTCGCCGTGAACAAGGTAGATATCGCCGACAAGCAGTCGATTCTCGTGCAGCTGACCAAGACCAGCGGTTTCGACTTCGACGCCTACGTCCCGATTTCTGCGAAGAAACATGATGGCACCGACCTCATCGTCGAGGAACTGCTTGCCCTGCTGCCTCCTGGGCCATTCTTCTTCCCCGAGGACGCCAGATCCGATCAGCCGGACAGCTTCCTTGCGGGCGAGATCGTTCGTGAGAAGTACCTTGCGAGACTTCGCGAGGAGTTGCCTCATTCACTTGCAGTCGTTGTCGACGAGATGGAGACCGACGACAAGGGTGTGCTGCGCATCGCTGTTACTGCCTACGTCGAGCGTGAATCACAGAAGGGCATGGCGATCGGCAAGGGCGGTTCGATGATCAAGGCCGTCGGCACCGACGCCCGCGAGGACCTCGAACATCTCTTCGGCACCAAGGTCTTCCTCGACATGCGTGTCAAAGTCGAAAAGGATTGGCAACGCTCCGACGAACTCCTCGACCGCCTCGGCTTCTAACCCTCGCTCTTCGGTCCTCCCTTCAGGGGGGACAAGCGAGCCTTGCGAGCGAGGGGGGTCTGCGAGCCTGCGAGCACGAACGTGACGAGAACCCGCGGTCAAGACCCTCCTGACGAGCGACTAGGTGAAACCGTCGAAGGTGACAGCCAGGTCGAGGTCTTTCGAGGTCAGGGCGCCTTCGGAGTGGGTTGAAAGCACGATCGTTACCTTGTTCCAGCGGATGTCGATGTCGGGGTGGTGATCGGCGACTTCCGATGCGAGCGCAACCCGGGTCATGAATCCCATCGCTTCGTTGAAATCCGAGAATACGAAGGTGCGCGAGATCGACTCGCCGGTACGAGTCCAATCAGCGTGCTCACCCGCGAATTCAAGGTACTGCTCTGCCGTGAGGTTCGGTGCCATACGCAAGACCGTAGTCGGGAATCCCGTGGGTGTCACTGCTGGACGGTACTCTCCAGTATTGGCTTCGGGAAAGGGACACGTTGGCGATACGCAACGACCAGGGGATCGTGCTGCGCGGGTATCCGTTCGGTGAATCCCACCGCGTCGTCGTCATCCTGAGTCCGAACAACGGGAAACTGCGCACGGTCGCCAAGGGTGTGCGCAAGACGAAGAGCCGTTTCGGTGGCAGGCTGGAACCGCTGACGCATGTCGACCTGATCCTCTATGAGGGCAGGAACCTGGACACGATCACCCAGGTATCGATCATCAACGCGTTCCCGCATCTGCGAAACGACCTCGACTGTGTCCTCGCTGCGGCGACGATGGTCGAGATCGTTGACGTAGTCGTCCAGGAAGACGAACCATCCCAGCGCATGTTCCTTCTTCTGCAACGGGGACTCACCGTCCTCGACCATGGGCCGCCACACCCCGACCTTGTGACCGCATTCCTGCTGAAGGCCGCGGTGATCATCGGTGTCGCCCCATCACTGGACAGTTGTGCCGGATGTGGCGCGACAGGAGACCTACGCAGATTCAGCTTCGCTGCCGGCGGCTCTCTCTGTGAGCAATGCAGGACGCCAGGGTCGTACGTACTTCGAGAAGGCCTCGTCCCCTACCTCGCGACCGTCGCCGCTGCGGAGCTGCATTTCTTGCCAGACGCCGATCCCTCGTTCTCAAGGGAGGGCCTCGGGGTGACGAGGCGATTCATGGAGTACCACCTCGAGCGACAGATCGACAGCCTTGCGGTTCTCAATGATTGACTGGCTCACCACGGACGTGGACCTCGACCGCGTGCCGACCCATGTCGGGATCATCATGGATGGCAACGGCCGCTGGGCGAACGCTCGCGGTCTGCATCGCACCCAGGGCCATGCAGCGGGGGAGCCGGCGCTATTCGATGTTGTGCACGGTGCCCTCGACCTCGGCATTAGATGGCTCACGGTCTACACCTTTTCGACGGAGAACTGGAGCAGAGACGAGTTCGAGGTCGATTTCCTGATGCAGTTCAACGTCGATCTTCTCGAACGGCGTCGTGACGAACTCAACGATCTCGGTGTGCGCGTCATCTTCATGGGTGACGTCGACGACGATCGCGTCCCTGAAATCTTGAGGCAACGCATCAAAGACGCCGAGGATCTCACTGCACACAACACGACGATGACGATGGTGTTCGCCTTCAACTACGGCGGCAGGATCGAGATCGCCGATGCCGCAAGAGCCATTGCTGAGGGTGTCGCAGATGGGACTCTCGCACTCGACACGATCGATGTCGACACGATTGCTGCCCATCTCTATGAACCTGAGATGCCGGATCCCGACCTCGTGATCCGAACCAGCGGGGAGCTGCGGACATCCAACTTTCTCCTCTGGCAAGCGGCTTACAGCGAATACGTCTTCACCGACGTCTTGTGGCCAGACTTCGACAGACACGTCCTTGCGGCATGCATCGGTGAATACCAGAAGAGGGACCGCCGGTACGGTGGGGCGATTGATGATTCGTTGACGGAGGTCGAGCGGTAGCATCGTGGCATTCCCAACCAGGACCCGTGATGTCAGCTGATTTCGACACGATCGTCAACCTCTCCAAGAAGCGCGGCTTCGTGTTCCAGGCATCTGAGATCTACGGTGGTCTTCGCTCTGCGTACGACTACGGTCCCCTCGGCGTCGAACTGCTGCGCAACGTCAAGGAGCAGTGGTGGCGCTCGATGGTTCGCATGCGCGACGATGTCGTCGGCATCGACTCGGCGATCCTGCAATCGCCTGAGGTTTGGGTTGCATCAGGCCACGTAGCGTCGTTCTCTGACCCGCTTGTCGAGTGCCGCGAGTGCAACGCACGGCACAGGGTCGACAAACTGAAGGACCCGAACAGATGCCCGACGTGTGGTAACTCGGGCACGTTCACGGAACCCAAAGAGTTCAACCTCATGTTCAAGACCCATATGGGGCCGGTGGAATCCGATGACAACGTGGTGTACCTACGCCCGGAGACGGCCCAGGGCATATTCACGAACTTCGAGAATGTTCGACGCACTTCCCGCATGAGGCTGCCGTTCGGTATTGCACAGGTCGGCAAGTCATTCCGAAACGAGATAACGCCGGGCCAGTTCGTCTTCAGAACCCGCGAATTCGAGCAGATGGAGATGGAGTATTTCTGCTACCCGGACCAGGCCGAGCGAACCTTCGAGCAGTGGATCGCGACGAGGAACGAGTGGTACGACGATCTCGGTTTGGACATGAGCAAGATCCGAACCCACCCCCACAGCAACGAAGAGTTGGCACACTACGCAGCGGGAGCGATCGATATCGAATACGACTTCCCGTGGGGGTGGGATGAGCTCGAAGGTGTCCACAACCGCACGGACTTCGATCTCAAAGCTCACATGGAACACTCCGGTGAGGATCTCACCTATTTCGATCAGGAGAACGACACCCGTTTCGTGCCCTATGTGATCGAGACCGCCGCGGGAGCGACCAGAACAACGTTCGCCTTCCTCATCGATGCGTACACAGAGGAAGAGGTAAGGGGCGAGAGCCGTGTCGTTTTGAAACTCGACCCGCGCCTTGCACCCATAAAGGTCGCTGTGCTGCCACTGTCCAAGAAACCGGACCTCGTCGAAACCACAGCCAAGGTTGCTGCGTCTCTCCGAGAGAAGTGGCAGATCGAGGTGGATCTCACCCAATCGATCGGTCGTCGGTATCGCAGACAGGACGAGATCGGAACGCCGTACTGCGTTACGGTCGACTTTGACTCGCTCGAGGACAACCAGGTAACGGTCAGGGACCGCGACACGATGTCCCAGGACCGCATAGCGATCGACCAGGTCGCCTCCTACCTTTCGGACCGACTACCCGGGTAGGCGGTCTCGGGTGTTGGCAGCGATGCTCGTTGTAGTCGCGGCCGCCGCGTGGTCGGTGTGACACCGGTATCGTCCGAACATGGCCTACTCACGGGATGACATCGATACCGTCAGAGACAAGACGGACCTCGTTGAGCTTGCTGCCGAGGTGACGAAAGTCAAACGCTCGGGGCGATCGACGATGGCTGTATGCCCGTTCCACTCAGAGAAAACACCCTCTTTGTCCATCGATGGATCCAAGGGTCTTTACCACTGTTTCGGATGTGGAAAGAGCGGCGATGTCTTTCGGTGGGTTCAAGAAACTCAGGGTCTGGACTTCTCAGAAGCTGTGGAGTTCCTCGCACGCAGTGCCGGAGTCACGCTCACGGTCGATCCAGAGGCGGCAAGGCGTCGGAGTCAGCGAGAGAGTCTGGTCGAGGCGACGACCATCGCTGTCGAGTTTTACAAGGAGCGTTTGAAGTCCGCAGCCGACGCAGGGGCCGCACGGAGGTATCTACGATCCCGCGGGTACGACGGCGAAGTGGTCGAGAAGTTCGCCCTCGGGTATTCACCCGACGAGTGGGAAGAACTTGTTGGGCATCTTCGTGATCGAGGTGTCCGCGATGATGTCATGACCAAGGCAGGTTTGGCGTCGCGGAGTCGAAGGGACTCACTCATCGACCGATTCCGTGGCCGCGTCATGTTCCCGATCTACGACGTTCGCGGAGACGCTGTCGGATTCGGTGCCCGGATTCTCGAGGGTGACGGCCCGAAATATCTCAACTCGTCCGAGTCGCCGATCTACCACAAGTCGCGGCTTCTCTACGGCCTCAACTGGGCGAAGTCGGACATCGTGAGGTCTGACACATCGGTCGTTGTCGAGGGATACACGGACGTGATCGCCATGCATCTTGCCGGCATGCCGATCGCGGTTGCAACCTGTGGCACCGCACTTGGAGAGGACCACCTTGATCTTCTGCGCCGATTCTCAGAGAGGGTGGTGTTCGCCTTTGATGCCGACGAAGCAGGTGCCGGGGCCGCCTTGCGCGGCTTCGACCGTTCGGTACCCGGCGATCTGGACCTGCGCATGGCGACCTTGCCTCAGGGCAAAGATCCGGCAGACGTAGTGGCCGATGGCGAAATTGATCAACTTCGCACCGCCGTCGATGAGTCGATTCCGCTGCTCCAGTTTCGAATTGATGCTGAACTCGCGAGCTTCGACCTCTCAGAACCCGAGGCGCGAGCCAAAGCGGTTCGGGGTGCCGCGGGAGTGATCGCTCTTCATCCCGACGCGGTGACACGCCATGAGTATGCCGTGATGGTGTCGCGAAAGACGGGCGTCGATGTGCCGTTTATCGACCAGGCGATCCGGTCGAGTGGCCGCCGTACGAGTGCAGTTGCGCCCGCCCCCGAATCCGAGGAGTCCGGGGCAGTTGAGGCGCCGCCGTACAGGTCTCCGCTATATCGAACCGAGACCGAGCTCATCCGGGTCCTTCTCGCTAACGACGCGAGTCTGTCGGATGCGACCGTGTCGTCTGACCTCTTCGAGAGTGACGAGACCGCGGCAATGTACGAGCGGATCGTCGAGATCGCAGAGGGGTCCCGACCCGGCGACTCGCTCGACCTGGGTGCCGGGATCGGGTCGGATGAATCTGGTGAGGCGTCGGCGATGCGGCGGCTCGTCCTGGAGGATCGACCGCTGTCGGATCCGGTCGAATTGGTGGCACGTTTGCAAGTAGGGAAGCTTGATGCTGAGATTGACACCACCAGACGAAAGCTCCAGGCCATCGACGAAGCTGCCGATGCACAGGGGTATTCGGAACTATGGCAACGACTGATAGCGTTAGAGCAAGACAAGCGGAGTCTGAGGAGCGACCAATGACCGACGAAGTTGTCGACGTCGTCAAGATATTGACGGATCGTGGGCATCAGCGCGGGTTCCTCCTCGTAGGTGAGATCCAACAGGAACTCGAAGACGCCCAGGCACCGATCGACTCATTCGAGAAGGTATTTGCTGAGCTGCTTTCCATAGAGATCGATATCCGCGAAGAGTCAGCCGACACCGTGGGCGACATCGAGATGTCCGGCGACGAACTCGTTCATGTGTCGGACCCGGTTCGCATGTACCTCCAGGAGATCGGTCGCTACCCGCTGCTGACCACCCAGCAGGAGGTCGAGCTTGCGATGCAGGTCGAGGCCGGGATTCGTGCGGAAGAACGGCTGGATGAGAACGTCCCGCGCACCGCTGCTGAGCGGATCATCCTTGAACGTCAGGCACGAATGGCGGATAGGTCTCGAAAGCAGCTTGTTGTGTCGAACCTTCGGCTCGTCGTTTCGATCGCCAAGAAGTACGTCGGCCGCGGCCTCGGTCTTCTCGATCTGATCCAGGAGGGGAACCTCGGTTTGATCCGGGCGGTTGAGAAGTTTGATTATCGCAAGGGCTTCAAGTTCTCAACGTATGCGACATGGTGGATCCGGCAGGCGGTCACACGGGCGCTTGCCGACCAGGCCCGTACGATTCGCGTTCCGGTACACATGGTCGAAACGATCAACAAGCTCGCAATGGTCCAGCGGACACTCCATCAGGATCTTGGGCGGGAACCGACGATCGCTGAGATCGCATCTGAACTCGACATCGAGTCCGGGAAGGTGACGGAACTTCGCCGCATTGCCCAGGACCCGCTGTCACTCGAGACACCGATCGGCGAAGAAGACGATGCCACGATAGGAGATGTTGTACCAGATCTTGGTGCGGACGTCCCGGTCGAAGAAGCATCGTTCCGACTGTTGCAGGAGTATCTCTCACTTGCCCTCGAGTCGCTGAACGATCGCGAACGCCAGGTCCTTGTCATGCGGTTCGGCCTCGCCGACGGTCACGTGCGAACGCTCGAACAGGTCGGTGCGCACTTCGAGGTGACTCGCGAACGCATCCGCCAGATCGAGAACAAGGCCCTTGCGAAACTCAGACAGCCAGCGCGAGCGAAACAGCTCGACGGCTATCTGGAGAACGCCTAGACCTCAGCGGGCCGCGCGCTCGCGAATCGTGTCGGCGGTGCCAACGAGGGTGTTGCCTGCTGCAGCACGCGTCTTGCGGGTTGACCGCTCAGCAAGGTCAGCAGCCTGCTGCATCTGCTCATTGGAACGTACCTTGTTGAACGCTGCAACGAGCTGGTCGTAGCGCTCACGCCCGGCGCGAGCGCCTGCGAGGAACCCGATGATGAGGCCCAAAATGAGTCCGAATCGAAACTTCATCCCCTGATTCTCCCACATCGTGTGCGCAACGTCTCTGGGGTATGTTGTGACCATGGGCTACAGCCGCACGCAGAACGCATATCGGATAACAGCATTGGCGATCGTTGCTGCGATGGCCCTCGTAGCGCTCTTGGCATCCCTGTTCGAAGACGACATTTCCCCATTGCTTGCCCTCGCCATCATCGTTTTCACTGTTGGGACCGCGGTGATCTTCACGAGGCTTTCCGTGACCATCGATGTGACCAGCGTGACCGTCGCGTTCGGTTTCGGTTGGCCGAAGCGTGCTATCGAGATTGCGGAGATCACGTCGGTGCACCAGGTAAGAAATCGGTGGTATCACGGCTGGGGAATCCGGTTGCTCACGGGCGGTTGGATGTACAACGTGTGGGGGCTAGACGCCATTGAACTAGACCTCTCATCAGGCAGGAAGTTCCGGATCGGCACCGACGATCCCGAAGGATTGCTCGCAGCGCTCACCCATTTGTTGTCCACGTAACGGCGCGCTGTACGTATGAAACCTGGTCGGGGCACAGGTTGAGTTGGGATACCCCGGTGGTAACCTCTGGCCCGTTCACCACCGTGATGAACGACCTTCCGGGGTAGCTCAGTTGGCAGAGCGACGGACTGTTAATCCGTATGTCGTGGGTTCA
>BTQP01000006.1:0-26084 GCA_036985935.1 Acidimicrobiia bacterium
ACAAGAGTGGGATACCGCCTACGCGCTCATCCTGCGATCTGCCATGGCGTTTGCGAGCGCAGCTCGCCCGCATCTGGCTCGAGGCGGCACGATGCTCTTTTTGACCTCAACATCTGTGAGAGAACCGATCGGCGCACTCTCGAT
Source organism: Acidimicrobiia bacterium (assembly GCA_036985935.1). Taxonomy (GTDB): domain Bacteria; phylum Actinomycetota; class Acidimicrobiia; order Spongiisociales; family UBA5794; genus JAMBLL01. The sequence goes on from BTQP01000006.1 coordinate 145, forward strand.
GTCGAACATTTTTCGCTCAGGCGTTGCAGCTCTTGCAAAAACCCTTGCCAATGACTGGGCGTCGGACGGCATCCGGGTCAACCATTTGATACCTGGTCGCATCTCAACCGAGAGGCTCATCGACCTCGATGCTGCGGCTGCAGACCGCCTCGGTGTCGAAGCTGATGTCGTTCGATCGAGGAATGAACAGGCGATCCCTCTCGGCCGATACGGCGAGCCGGACGAATTTGCGGCGGCGGCAACGTTTCTCGTATCGCCCGTCTCGTCCTACATCACTGGCGCAACTCTTCAGGTCGACGGTGGAGCAATCAGAACCGTGATCTAAGGTGATCTAGCTCTCGAACGCGGGACCTATAACAACCGTCACGGGCAGATGATCTGCGCCGAGGTCCGGCCCGGTCTCCAGTTCGAGTGGTGTCAGCGTTGAGTCCATCAGTACCACGTCGATCGGAAATCCGACCCACCCACCGATCAGCGGAAGGCTTGACACGGGTGATGTAGCGAGGTAGCCAGACCCCTCGGCGGCGTTGCGTAGATTCGCCGTCGCAAGTAGGTCTCGCATTCCCTTGGTCCATGTCGTTGCGCCGACGTTGCCAACGACGGCGACCGAGTTCGTTGTGGCATCGATCGATTCGGTGATCGCACCGAGTCGTGCCTCCAGATCGTCTGACTTGTTCTTTGACGAGCCCATATCGCCGTAGGCCGTAACGATGTCGACCACGTCGGATCCAGATGGCACAGAAACGCGGTACACCAATTCCCCCTTATCCGTTGAGGTCGTAGTGACCGTCCACTGGTCCTTTCCGAGGATCACGATCCCGGTTGAATTTCTGGGAGGTCCAGCGAGCATTACATAGGGTGAACCCTCGGCGATCAGCGGAAGTGCACGGTCTTCGGTGATACCTGCAAGAAGGATCAGGTCACCACCAGAGTCGAAGAGCCATCTGAGTGTGAAATCCATGTCTGACACACCGCCGCTGAGATCCGCGTGGACGACAGTGACGCCGTCCTCACCCGTCGCCGATGGTTGGCTCCCAATCCACAATGGCGCGATCAGGAACGCGTTCACGATCGCGGCTCCAAGGAATATGAGTGTTGCTATGCCGCGGGTCGACGTCGCATAGAGAACGGATGCGATGAGGCTGATCCACATCAGGTGCCATCGGTAGTTCGCTGCAAGATCGAAACCCCACCAGATGTCACCGAAAAAGGCTGCGATCGTAGCGAGCGTCGCGAGGGTCCCGACGACAGCGATCGCGATGATGAAGGTCGCGCGGAAGCCCGCTCCGATTCCTGTTTCACCCATTCCCATCATGAGCCGAAAGCGTACATGAATCCGTCTCGAGAACCTACGTATATGGTTCCGCCCCACACGGCCGGGGTTGACTCGATGCATCCCTTGGTCGCAGACATCGTCCACATCTCGACCGGTTTGCGTGGATCGCTGAGGTCATAGGCGCGGATACCGGAGTCCTCAGAGAAGCAATTAACCGCGATGATGAGTTTGTCGTCTGCGATGACGGGAGACGACCAAGCATTGACGCCGATGTCGTCCTCCCAGAGCTGTTCCCCGGTGTCCGTGTCGATCGCCAGAAGACTTCCGCTGTCCGTAGCTACGAAGATCACCCCGGCCGGGTGCAAAGCTGGTGTAGCCCACGCCCCGGTGTCCTGGCCCCTGGCAGCTGGAAGGTCGATGCTCCACACGATCGGATCGACACTTTGGAGATTGTTCGCGGGTATCGAGGTGTCGAGCTTCATGAGAGAGCCGATCTCCCTGACACGCCGTGCGGACAGGTTGCTGTCCTTTTCGTGATCAGCGTGCGACACAACGTAGAGGAAGCCGTCTTTGTCCACCGACATCGTGGCATCGGTGTCGTCACCCGTCCAGAAGTCGAAGAACACTTCAGCATTCCCGTTCTCCACATCGGTGAGGTCGATCCCCTGAACACGGCCGGCACTGTTGGCGAAATACGCCTTTTGGTCGAAAACCACGGTGGAGTTCTCGACGGATTGGTCCCTGCCGAGTTCGTCGAGGAGTTCATCGGACCAGGCCTGCGTCTCGAAGACCACCTGGGGGTCGACGGTGACCTTGCCATCGGCGTCATATGCGCGGTTGAGTTTGATGGCAAACCACCACGAGTTCTCGCCGCCCTGGTACAACATGTCGTCGACGATCACCGGGTTGGAGTCCCAGTCATCGTTCCAGATTCCTTCGACCGATCTTGCATGAAGCGACCAGACTTCCCGCACTTCATCGCCATCGAGGGCGAGGATGCGGAAACGTGGGTCACGGGATCCTGTGTACAAGAGCGGGTACCCGTCGGGGTCGAGTGTCACACTGCCCTTGATGATGTCGCCCATGTCGAAACCAGGTCGGAGATCTGTTCCGGTGTCCGCATCGACGAAATGGATCAGTTTGTCGTAGGCACCGAATATCAGTTCGGTCTTCCCGTCGTCGCGTTCGTACACAACCGGTTGACCGGTCCATCCCGTTCCGGACCAGGTTTTCGGTTCCCGTCCCACGGGCGAAGAACCGGTCATCGCATGCTCCGGGTACCGCCAGAGTTGGTTGGGTGCAGTTTCAGGAACAGGGCCGGTTCCGTAGAAGGTTCGGGTCGGATTCCCGCGGAACATCGTGAGTCCATTGACTTCGCCCCACGGTTTGTACACGGTTTCGGGTGTCACGATTCCTGTCGGTCGTGCCGGCGCGGTCGTTGTCGTTGACGACGTCGACTGGGGCACCGTAGACCCGGTCGCATCTGTTGCGGGGGTGGTGGTTTCCACCGGCGCAAGAGTCGTAACTGGCGACTCTTCTGGACCTGCCGAAACGACATTCTCGTTACCTGCAACGCAGGCGGACGCGAGTAACGCAAGTGAAAGAAAGAGGAAGACGACTCTTGGCATCGCGGTGAGTGTAGAAAGTTGCCCCGGATAGTCCTGGTATCGGAGATGTGTCGCTCGTCCAGTCGACCTCACAAAGCTGCCCGCCGTGTCATCCTCCAATCGTTAGGCTCCCTGTGTGCAGCGGGTTATCAGGTTTCTCACCAGAACATATGCCTTGACGGCCGAGCCCTGGAGGCGCGCCGACCCCTTCCTGATGGGTGCGGCTATCGCGTACAACTCGCTTTTCGCTCTGGTGCCGTTGGCGATTGCATTTCTGTCCATCGTGACGCTCTTCGAGGGCTCAAGCGATCTCCTAGTCGGCCTCATCGAATTGATCGACGAGTCGCTTCCACCTGAGATCTCTGCGTTCCTCATCGACATTCTCAAGCAGTCGAGCCAGTTCGTGAGTAACGATTCGGTTGTCATCCTGGTCGTCTCGATTGGCGTCGCTCTGTGGTCCGGGTCTCGCGCCGTGTATGCAGCGCAGAAGGCCCTGAGGCTCGTCGAGGGTGGTGACGACGATCGCGGGTACATACGCACACGGCTCACGGGCATCGGAGTGACCATAGGCGCTGGCGTCTCAGTGTTGATCGGCTACGGGCTGTTATTGCTCGGTGACGATGCGTGGAACGAGATCGCGAACTACACCGGGATACCTCGAACCGGCTACGCCCAGATTCTTCTTGGCGGTGTCGCTGTGTTGTGGGTCTTTGGACTCTTGTGGGTCGTGTACCACTTTGGACCGCCAAAGCCTGTGCGCCGATCGGTGGTCGTGGCAGCTGCCGTGACCCTCGTCCTCGTCGGTGGCACCTGGATAGCGTTCAATCTCCTGCCCGGGGATGCGAACCAGTCCCTCGCGGTGTTTGGGGCTATCGGGATCATTCTCATCTGGTTGTACTTCGGGGGCCTGGTGATCGTCGCCGCACCGATCCTCATCCTCGCCCCCTGGGACGCGTGGACCGAACTTGGTGACCGGTACCCTTCTTCGAATGACGGAGGAAAAGGCGAGACTGCGGGACCTCAAGACGGGGCTGGCGCTTCTCCTTAGGATCCTTGGCGGCTACCGCTCAATAGCGTTCATTTCCATTCTCGGTGCGATGATCTGGACAGCGATGATCGTGGTAATCCCGTATCTCGTCGGGTCGATCGTCGATGAAGCCGTGACCGCCGCCGACATGTCACAGATATGGCCCATCCTCGCTCTCATGCTCGTAGCCGGAGTCATTCAGGCGATCGGTATCTCGATGCGCCGGTACTTCGGATTCAAGCTGTCCTATCGAGCGGAAGCCGACGTCCGCAACAGAATTTTCACCCACATTCAGCGTATGGCGTTCAACTTTCACGACACCACCTCGACAGGCGAGTTGATGGCCCGTGCGTCATCTGACCTCTCCCAGTTGCGACTCATCCTCGCCATGTTGCCGATCACGCTGGCCAACCTTGCAATGTTCCTCGTCGTGACCACAGTTCTCGTCATCATCGATCCGGTACTCGGTCTCGTCGCATCTCTCATGGTGCCGGCCCTCCTCCTCACGTCGGCTCGGTTCGCCAACAGGGTGGTCGGGTTCTCGTTCGACCTCCAGGAGCGACTTTCGAAACTGGCGCGAGTCGTTGAAGAATCCGTGTCTGGAATCGAGGTAGTCAAGAGTTACGGCCAGGAAGCCAAACAACTCCGAAAACTCGAGAATGAAGCCGAGACGATCTACGAGTCGTCGATGGCAATGGCGCGGGAGCGCTCTATCCATCGGCCGCTATTCGAAATCATTCCTGCCCTTGGCACCGTTGCGGTGTTGGCTATTGGCGGGATCAGGGTCGTCGACGGTGCGATCACGATCGGCGAGTTCGTGTCCTTCACGCAGTATCTCGCAGTCATGGTGCTTCCACTCATGATCACTGGTTGGTTCTTCGCCAACCTCCCGCGTGCCGGCGCCGCGGCCTCCCGCATTGACACGCTGCTCGAAACCGCACCAGAGATTGCTGACCCAAGGATGCCTGTGTCGCTTGCCCCCGGTCCAGGACGGATCGAGATCCAGGACATCGCTTTCGCATATCCGGATGGAACAGAGGTCCTTCAGGGTGTGTCGTTGACGATCCCTGGTGGTACATCCGTCGGTATCGTCGGTGCTACTGGTGCCGGGAAGTCGACGATCGCACACCTGATCCCACGTTTCTACGACGTCACGGACGGTTCGATATTGATCGACGGTGTTGATATTCGGGAGATGAGCCTCGAGCAACTCCGAAGCGAGGTCTCGGTCGTGTTTCAGGAGACGTTTCTGTTCTCGGCGTCGATAGCAGATAACATTCGCGTGGGAGACCCCCTCGCCTCGGACGAACAGGTCAGGTCCGCGGCGCGGCTCGCACGAGCGCACGATTTCGTATGTGCGCTGCCAGACGGATACGACACGGTCGTGGGCGAGCGGGGTGCGACTCTTTCGGGTGGCCAGCGCCAGCGGGTCAGCCTTGCGCGGGGAGTCGTTCGTGATCCGCGTGTGCTGATTCTCGATGACGCCACCTCCTCCGTCGATGCGGTGGTGGAAGCCGAGATCCAGGAAGCGCTTCGCCAGGTGATGAGGGGGCGCACCACGGTAATCGTTGCCCATCGTACGTCGACCCTTGCGCTGGTCGACAACGTTGCTTTCATCGAAGCTGGAACTCTCGTCGCGTTTGGCCCCCACCAACAGCTTCTCCGAGACATCCCTCGATACGCCGAGGTGCTCGCCGCAGACGAGGATTCGGTGCCGGCGTGAAATACATGTCATCAGCGGGCGACTATCGCATCGAACAGCCCGGTCGCCTCACAATTCGCGCAGCGCGGTTGTCCCATGGCCTGCGATGGCCGCTTGTTGGGGCCCTGTTCACAACGTTGATCGCGACAATCGTGCGGCTGCTCGGACCTCTTATTGTCCGTGGGGGAATCGACGAGGGGATCGCCGCGGGGGACAAACGGACGATCCTTGTCGCGTCGGCCGTGTTCATCGGTTTGCTCGTCGTCCAGTATTTCGTCAATGCAGCCTCACAATGGAGCGTTGCATATGTGGGGGAGCGCTACCTCGTGCAACTACGTTCGGTGGTATTCGCAAAGATGCTGCGACTCGATCTTGGTTTCTTCTCGAGAACGAAGAGCGGAATTCTCGTTTCACGTATGACTGCCGATATTGAGTCGCTTCAAGAGTTCGCATCCGATGGTGCCGTCATGGCGCTCAGCAACTTTCTCACCGTTGTCGGGGTCGCCATCGCCCTGCTGCTCGTCGATGCCAGCATGGCGTTGGCAGTCTTCGCCGTCGTTGGTGTTCTGCTTGTGGTATCAGTTGTGTTCCAACGGCAGGCTCGTAAGGCGTACGACCAGGTGCGAGAGCGCATCGGTCGGGTCCTCGCGACCCTCCAGGAGGGCATCTCGGGCGTTCGCGTGGTCCAGGCGTTCACCCAGGAAAGCTCGCAGGCCTCGACGTTCGGCCGCGTGAACGAGCGACACTTCGAGGCGAACATGGCGTCCGCCAGGGCCATCTCGTGGTACTTCCCCGTCGTGGCGTTTCTTCGTGTCGTAGCGATGATCGCGGCGCTCGCGATCGGTGCGCTGAGAGTGATCGACGGGTCGATGACGATAGGGACCCTCGTCGCTTTTCTCCTCTATCTCGACTGGTTCTTCCAGCCGATCATCAATCTGTCCAACGTGTACAACTTGTTGCAATCCGCACTCGCTGCCCTTGCCAAGCTCTTCGAGCTCATGGATGAAGAGGTAGCTGTCGATGAGCGTCCCGGCGCTTTCGATATCCCTAGCCCCGTTCGTGGAACCGTCGATGCTGCTGCCGTCAGTTTTTCCTACGATCCGGCGGTGCCGGTGTTGAAGGACATACAGCTTTCGGTGGCTCAGGGTGAGCGCCTCGCGATCGTCGGGGAAACCGGCTCGGGGAAGTCCACTATCGCAAAGCTGGCGATGCGCTTCTACGACCCGACAAGTGGTGTCGTGGCGCTTGATGGCGTTGATCTGAGGAACCTCACCACCGAATCTCGAGTCGATGCGATGTCGCTGATTCCTCAGGACGGCTTTCTCTTCTCTGGAACCTTGCGTGACAACCTCGCGTATGCAACACACAACGCAACGGACGATGACCTGTGGCGGGTCCTCGAGGTGATGGGGATCGACGATTGGATTCGGTCGCTCCCTGATCAACTCGATACCGAGGTGCGTGAGCGAGGGTCGCGTTTCTCGGCAGGAGAACGTCAGCTGGTTGCCCTCGCAAGGGCCTTCCTCGCCGACCCCTCCGTCATCGTCCTCGACGAAGCGACGTCGAATCTCGACCCCGAAACGGAATCGCGGGTTGAAGCAGCACTACGAATCCTTCTTGCGGATCGAACATCCATTGTCATCGCCCACCGTCTCGGTTCTGCCGAACGAGCGGACCGCGTGGTGCTGCTCGACGCGGGCCGCATCGTTGCTGAGGGCACACACGAAGAACTCATCGATGAATCACCCGACTACCGGCGGCTGGTGGACGTCTGGCAACGCGGACTCGCCTGACGCGGAGGGCGCCGATCATGTGTCTGCGACATGTCGGGTATCGTCGCGCTATGAAACAACCATCTGAGCGTTCCACGGTCAAACGGCTACCCGAACGCGGCACATATGACCAAGACACGATCAATCAGATTCTCGATGAGGCGCTGATCTGTCATCTGGCGTTCGTTACAGATCGTGGACCGGTAGTCATCCCGACGATTCATGCCCGCATCGGTCGTGTGCTCTATTTCCATGGTTCGCACGCATCGAGGATGCTGCGGACAACGCCAGGGGAACAAGTGAGTATCGCCGCAACGATCGTCGATGGCATCGTTGCAGCGCGGTCAGCGTTCCATCACTCCTTGAACTACCGATCGGTCGTTGTGTTCGGTACGCCTCGTGTTGTCACCGACAAGGCGGAGCGACGCGCAGCGTTCGAAGCGATCACTAACCATGTTCTTCCCGGCAGATGGGACGAAGCTCGACATCCGAGCGACAAGGAAGACGCTGGCACCAAGTTGCTCGCAGTTGACCTGGACGAGGCATCCGCCAAGGTCCGTTCAGGCCCGCCCGTCGATGATGAGGAGGACATGGCCCTTGGCATCTGGGCAGGTGTCATCCCGCTTTCGGTTACCCCTGGCGTTCCCGAACCTGCACCGGATGTGGACCCGGGAATCGACATACCGCCGTCAGTGCGAAGGCGCACGCTTGGTTGACGTAACGCTGACGGTCGACCGTATCGGGTCCCGTGCACCGTCTACCGGATCGAGGAGTTTCGCCGGAATATCGACTATCCGGCTCCTCAGCCACTCGCCGAGGCTCTTGGCCTGTGGATCGAATCTGGTTGAGGAGGCGACACCCTCCCCGAGCAGTCCATGCACGACAAAGTTCAATCCTTTGATATTCGGCAATTCGAAGCGGTCAACGGATAGCGGAGCTGTCTCGGGTAGAAGCTCTTGAAGCCTTGATACGGTCAGTTCCTTGACGATCCACGAATACGCTTCATCGCTCCGTGTCCATATTCCGATGTTTGCGTTGCCGCCCTTGTCCCCGGATCGCGCTCCCGCGATCGTGCCGAGTGGCACGCGACGTGTCTCTCCAACGGGAACGGTGGCCGCAACAGCCGGGGTAACTGTGGCCGCGGTCGGGGTCCCATGCGGCGGATCAGGAATCTTGACCCGTGTACCGTCCTCGAGCACGACCACCTGATCAATGAGGGATCTCGGGATGAGGGCAGGCCAGTAGACACCGTACGGCGACTCCGCCAAAGGTGGCGCCGTGGCAAAGAACCCTGGATAGCTCGCGAGCGCAAGTTCAACAACCGAATTCGAAAAGGCACGACCGACCTTCCCAGGGTCTCTGTCCATGGCTGTGATCGTCAGCGTTGACGCGGCTTGTGCGTTCACATCAGCATCGAAATGTCCTGTGCCTGAAAACACAAACTTGAGGACGTCTGGCTCTCGTTCTCCTGTGAGCGCGGCGCGAAGCGTGTCCTCAACAAGCGCCGCTTTCTTCTCTGGATCAATACCGACGAGGACAAGCGTCATGGAGTTTCGGTAACCACCGAGGTAGTTGATCGCGGCTTTCAGATCCTTCGGAGCCGGTGACCCCCGTACTCCGGTGACCCCGACCCGATCTTTGCCCACCTGGTTCAGGCTGATCGTGTCGAAGTGTGCAACAACATCTGGTGTCAGGTAGGCAGGACCATCGATCTCGTAGAGGATCTGCGCTGTAACCGTGTCGACCGTCACGGCACCGCCGGTGCCGTCGTGCTTGGAGATCACACTCGATCCGTCCTCGGCCACTTCTGCGATCGGGAAGCCTGGATGAGTGAGATCGGGGATCTCGTCGAAGAACGAGAAGTTTCCTCCGGTGGCCTGGGTACCGCACTCGAGGATGTGGCCGGCTGCGACCGCGCCGGCAAGGCTGTTCCAATCATCGAAGTCCCAGCCGTGGTGCCACGCTGCGGGACCCACGACAAGTGCCGCATCGGCAACCCGACCGGTTACGACGATGTCCACACCCTGGTTGAGCGCTTCGACGATTCCCCACGCACCGAGGTAAGCGTTTGCTGTGAGTGGAGGGGCGATGAGATCCGCGAGGCGTCGCGAGGTATCGAGGTTTCGAAACTCGCAGCCATCTTCGACCATGGTTCCAAGGCGCGGTAAGAAATCGTCGCCCTCGACATGCGCGATCGACACGTCGACGTCGAGTGTCCGGGCAATCCCGCGTAACTCGCTTGCGAGACCAGCGGGATTCAAACCTCCGGCGTTCGTCACAACCTTGATGCCTCGCTGCGAGACTTCTCCGAGGACCTCTCTCATCTGATCGAGGAAGGTGACGGCGTAACCACGCTCGGGTGATTTCTGTTGCGCCTTCCACAGGATGAGCATTGTCAACTCGGCGAGATAGTCACCGGTCACAACGTCGATATGACCGCCGGTGATCTGCTCGGCCATCGCCGAATACCGATCTCCATAGAAACCAGAGGCGTTCGCGATGCGGATCGGGTCAGCCATCTTCGCCTTCTACCTCAACGAGCACGGCGCCGGATTCAACCTGGTCGCCCACATCGAAGTGTATTGCGACGACTTTTCCGGCGTGGGGTGCAGTGATCGCCTGTTCCATCTTCATGGCCTCCACGACCATCACCGATTGGCCTACGGTCACCGCGTCACCCAGGGTGACGGGCACGGCGACGACCGTGCCGGGAGTCTTGGCGACCATCGATCCTGGTTGTGTGGCGTCAACGGTGTCGGAGAACCTTGGGGTCAGCTCGAACTTCGCGGAGCCGAGCGGACCGTCGACATACACATCCTCCCCAACGATGTTGACGGAGTAAACACGTCGAACACCATCGATCGTGACGTCGAGCGAGCTCGGGGTGGCCGCATGGACAGCATCGATCGCCACGTCTGAACCGTCTACGGCGACCCTGGCTTTCCCGCGCCGGAGGGAGTAGTCCACCTTGACAGGCCTTGACCCGTACGTCAGCTCTAGTTCCTGGGGTTGGAACGGGACGTTGCGCCATCCTGACGGGATCGAACCGAGCACACGGGCCTGCGCCCGGTTCTCGGCCTGGAGAGCCAGGGCGGCGACGGCGGCAAGGGATCTGACTGTTTCGTCCCCGGCGAGGGGCGCGGTGAGGACCTCCCCCTTCCGCTCGAGGAAATGGGTGCCAACAGCACCCGACAGGAACTCAACGTCGTTGAGGACACGCACCAGAAGGTCCCGGTTCGTGTCAACACCGTGGATATGGGTTCGCGTCAGGGCACTCGCCAATCGGGCAGCGGCCTCGGTCCTGGTTGGCGCATGAGCGATGACCTTTGCAACCATCGAATCGTAGTGGTGGGTGATGGTGACACCATCGGCGATGCCGCTATCGACCCTCACACCTTCTGGCACGGAGAACCGGTGAACCTTTCCGGTCGATGGCAGATATCCGTCCTGCGGCGTCTCAGCGGTAAGCCTTGCTTCGATTGCGTGGCCGAACTGCCGGGGGACCTCTTCCTGGGAGAGCAGGGGCAATCCGGCCGCGATATCGATCTGCATCCTGACAAGGTCGATCCCTGTCGTGAGTTCGGTGACGGGATGCTCGACCTGGAGTCGCGTGTTCATTTCCAGGAACGCAAAGCCTCCGGAGGAATCGACGATGAACTCAACAGTGCCGGCACCGCGGTACCGCACAGCCCTGCCTGCGGCGACGGCGGTCTCCCACAGCCGCTCCCGGAGCTTCGGATCGAGGTCGGGGCTCGGTGTTTCTTCGATGATCTTCTGGAAACGTCGCTGGATCGAACACTCTCGTTCGTAGAGATGGATGACGTTCCCATCCCCGTCCCCGACGATCTGTACCTCGACGTGCCTTGGATTCTCCACGTAGTGCTCGAGATACACCGTTCCGTCCCCGAACGCGGACTCTGCTTCTCTTGTCGCGCTCTTGATGGCTGCGTCGAGGTGACCTGGCTCGGTGACGATGCGCATCCCCTTCCCACCGCCGCCACGTGATGCCTTCACGAGCACGGGGTACCCGATCTCTCCGGCTGCCTCAGCGGCATCGGTGCCGCCGACCAGCTCAGCATTGGGGAGAATGGGTACCCCTGCACGATCCACCACCGCCTGGGCCTGGAGCTTTGAACCCATGGATTCGATCGTTTCAGGCGTCGGGCCGATGAAGGTGATGCCTGCGTCCTGTGCGGCCGAGGCGAATTCTGCGTTCTCGGCAAGAAAGCCATACCCGGGGTGGATCGCCTCTGCTCCGGTACGTTTCGCAGCCTGGATGATCGATGCAATGTCGAGGTAGGACGATCCGATCGGCAACGCAACCGCTTCGTCTGCATCGTGAACGAATGGTGCATCCACGTCATGCTGGGAGAAGACGACGACGGTTGCAATGCCCATCTGGGAGCATGTCGTGATGATGCGTCGCGCGATCTCGGAGCGGTTTGCGATCAGGATCCTGGAGAACATCGGCGTCACATCCTGAAGACGCCGAAGCGATCGGTTCCCGAAACCTCAGCCGAATGGACCGCCGAAAGGGCGATACCGAGCACGGTTCGCGTATCCCGAGGATCGATGATCCCGTCGTCGAGCACCCGACCACTGAGGTATGTGGCTTGCTCCTCCTGTTCGATCTGCGTCTTGATCATCGTCCGGCGTTGCTCGTCTGCCTCTTCGTCGAACTCGGTGCCAGTCCGCTCCGCGGCGGCCCTTGCCACGATCGAGAGCGTGCCGGCGAGCTGTTCAGCACCCATGATGCATGTCTTTGCATTCGGCCAGACGAAGAGGAACCTCGGGTCATACGGCCGGCCTGCCATGGCGTAGTTGCCGGCCCCGTACGATCCGCCCACCTGGAGCGTGAGATGGGGAACCGTGCTATTGGACACCGCGTTGATCATCATCGAGCCATGTTTGACGATGCCACCCTGCTCGTAGCTCGCCCCGACCATGAATCCGGTGACGTTCTGCACGAACAGGAGCGGCGTGTCCGTTCGGTTGGCGAGCTGGATGAACTGGGCAGCCTTCTGGGATTCCTCTGAGAACAAGATCCCCCTGTGATTGGCGAGGATTCCGATGCTGTAGCCGTGGATCCGTGCCCAGCCGGTGACGAGATTCGGGCCGTAGAGCGGTTTGAACTCGTCGAAGTCCGAGCCATCAACGATGCGCGAGAGCACCTCTTTGATGTCGAATGGGACCTTGAGGTCGGCCGATGCCACCCCGAGAAGCTCCTCAGGGTCATAGAGCGGCGCTATGGCGGGTCGGCTGGGCTCTCCGGCGCGTTTGGACCAGTTGAGCCTCGCCACGAGCATCCGACCGAGGCGTATCGCATCGCGTTCGTCTGCTGCCATGTAGTCGGCGAGACCTGAGGTCATGGCGTGCATCTGTGCTCCGCCGAGTTCCTCGTCCGTGGAGTCCTCTCCTGTCGCCATCTTGACCAGCGGCGGTCCGCCGAGGAACACCTTCGCTTTCCCTTCGACGAACACCGTGTAGTCGGACATGCCCGGCAGGTAGGCTCCTCCGGCCGTCGAGCTTCCGAACACAAGGGCGATCGTTGGGATCCCTTCGGCCGAGAGTTTGGTGAGATCGCGAAACGTCCTACCGCCTGGCAGGAACACGTCGGCCTGTTTCGGGAGGTCCCCGCCGGCCGATTCAACGAGGTACACGACCGGAAGCCTGTTCCGGGCGGCGATCTCGAGAGCTCTGAGCCCTTTCGCCAACCCGATGGGGTTGATCGCACCACCTTTGTCGGTCGGATCGTTTGCGATGATCACACATTCGACGCCTTCGACGACCCCGATGCCCGACACGAGCCCCGCACCGACGGTGTACCCCGTGTCCACGCCGGCAACAGGTGACAATTCCAGGAACGGTGCGTCCCGGTCGAGCAGCAACTCGATGCGCTCGCGCGCAAGAAACTTGCCTCGATCCCTGTGGCGGGTCACGTACTTTTCCCCACCACCGGCGACGGCCTTGGCCAGCAGTTCGTCGAGGGTCCCAAGGTGGTCGATCATCGATTCGACATTTCTCCGATACCCGGGTGATCGTGTATCGATGGAAGTGCGAAGAACGGTCATGACCGATCGCCCTCAACCAGACCTTCGAGCCTCGCCACCCTGGCATCGAGCTCAGAGGCATCCGCCGATCTCGCTTCGAGGCCCTCACAAACCAGGCGCGTGAGCCCATCTGCGACGTCGTCCACATCGATCTCCCCATGGCCCGTCGCCGCACCCCAGGCGATGTGCTCGATACCGCCGTAGACGAGGTCACGGATCATCGTGGCTGGAACATCCGGGCGGAACGTACCGTCCGATTGGCCATCCTTGATGACATCGACAAGCAGGGAGGTCCAACGCCGGTTGAGATCTGCGACCTCGGACTCGTAGTAGTCGTGCATTGGGCGCGCCTCGGCGATGATGAATCGGCACACGTCCGGTTCTTCCGCAAAAGCTCGCAGCTGAAGCCAGATGAGATAACGAAGACGCAGGCGAACGTCAGGAATACCCGTGACCGTCTCACCCGCGAGATCGATCACCGGTTCATAGAACGAACGGATGACTTCGAACAGCAGGGCACGTTTGGAGGCGAAGTGCTTGTAGATGGCACCATCGGCCACACCGACGGCGCTCGCGATGTCGCTGATCGAGGTTCCATCAAACCCCTTCTCTGCGAACAGCGACCGCGCTGCGTCAACGATCTCGATCGACCGCTGGCTCGGACGCCTGTCCTGAGCAGGTGAATGTGATTCACTTTGTGCCATGGTCATATCGACGATACACGGATAAAGCTCGGTATGACAAGCTGTTCTCGTGGTGAGTATGATTCACAGCGTCGACCAGAGAGGTGCATATGGAGGCCAGGGACTTCGATCTGAATGCAGAGGATCGTCTGATCCTCGATGAAGCCGACCGGTTCGCACGGGAGAAGCTCTACCCCCTATCGCAGCGAATGGACGATGAGGAGTGGTGGCCCCAGGATCTGTTCCCGACGCTCGGTGCCCATGGTCAGCTCGGACTGACGATCCCGGTCGAGTACGGCGGTCAGGGTATGGGTCTCTTCCAGGCCGGGCTCGTGGGACAGGCATACGCAAGGTGGAACCATGCAGTTGCACTCTCGGTAGGGGCACACGACAACCTGTGCTCGAACAACATCTACCGCAACGGTGACGAGGACCAGCGCATGAAGTACCTGCCCGGTCTCAACTCAGGGCGATTCGTAGGTGCCCTCGGGCTCACGGAGCCCGGTGCTGGCTCCGACGCTCTTGGATCGATGGCGACCACGGCGGTGCGAGATGGTGACACCTACATCTTGAACGGATCCAAGATGTTCATCACGAACGGCCCGATCGCCGATGTCGTGCTCGTATACGCCAAGACCAACCCCGAGGCGGGCGCCCACGGGATCTCGGCCTTCATCGTGGAATCGACGTTCCCCGGTTACACCGTTGCGCAGAAACTCACGAAGATGGGCTACCGGGGAAGCCAAACAGGCGAGATCGTGTTCGACAACTGTGTTGTACCGGCAGAGAACCTGCTCGGCGAGGAGAACCGTGGCGTGGCCATCACAATGAGCGGGTTGGATCTCGAGCGTGTGTACCTCGCCTCGGGCGCGGTCGGGCTTGCGGAACGATGCCTTGAGCTCTCGGTCGACTACGCGAACAACCGCGTGCAGTTCGGTCGTCCGATCGCAGATTTTCAGATGATCCAGGCGAAGCTCGCGAACATGTACACATCCCTTGAGGCGATGCGCAGCTACACGTATCGAGCACTCATGGCTGCGAGCGATCTTGAGATCGGCGGAGGTGGCCGAGGTGAAATCCACAAGTTGGCTGCTTCGGTGGTGCTCTTTGGCGGAGAACAACTCTCCAAGATCGCGGCCGACGGCCTTCAGATCTTCGGTGGCTCAGGTTACATGTGGGAGTCTGAGATCAATCGGATCTACAGGGCAACGAAGCTCTACGAGATCGGCGCGGGAACCCAGGAGGTTCGCCGTATGATCGTTGCTGAGGAGCTCAACAACGAGTGGCGTCGGGCGAATACGTGAAGCAGATCGTTTCAGATCTTCGGGCAGAGCAGGACTCGCTCGACGACATCGTTTCGAGGATCAACCGTGATGCCTGGAGCACGCCCACTCCGGCCGAGGGTTGGGATGTTCGGGACCAGATTGGTCACCTTACGTTCTTCGACGAAAGGGCCACGGAGGCAGTCGCGAACCCGGAGGCTTTCCTGGCAGGTATCCAGGCGGCGTCGGCAGACATCGATGGGTACATGGTGTCTCATCTTGATGTCGCGCGGCAGTCCGAACCGGCTGAGGTTCTGTCCCACTGGCGGCGGGGACGTTCCGCGGTCCTCGACGCACTTGCTCAGCTCGATCCGTCCACGAGGCTCGCGTGGTACGGACCGCCCATGTCCGCACGAAGCTTTGCCACGGCAAGGCTCATGGAGACCTGGGCTCATGGGCAGGACATCGTCGATGGTCTCAAGGTCAACCGGACGCCCACGGATCGGCTCAGACACATTGCCTTTCTGGGAGTGAGGACGATGGGTTGGAGCTTCACGGTCAACGGACGCGATGTGCCAGCCGAGGCGGTGCGCATCAGCCTCACCACGCCGTCGGGAGATAGATGGCTGTGGAATGAGGACTCGACGCGCAACATCGTCAGCGGGCCCGCCGAGGACTTCTGCCTTGTTGTCACGCAGCGGCGGCACATCCTCGACACTGGCCTCGAAGTCACCGGATCTGTAGCCGAAGAGTGGATGTCCATCGCCCAGGCCTTCGCTGGCCCTCCAGGTGAAGGTCGGCGAGCCGGCATGTTCAGTTGAACGTCGCGTCAACGCTCGCAGTTATGCGTCACGGACACACGAACCCCGCGTGTCCCGTTGCTCTCTACGCGTTCGTTTCATCCCGCCAGGCGAGCCAGTCTTTCACGATGGCCATGTCGTAGTCGGGGCCGTTGAGTCCAATGGTGAACTCGTCTGCACCCGCCGCACGGTACGCATCAGCGAGTTCGATCTTGTCTGGTTCTACACCGATCGAGCGCTCGACTTCTTTCGGGTCGCGTCCGACCTTGTTGCACCAGTCGTCGAGGACCGACGATTTGTGCGTGAACGTGTCGACGCCACCGAAGCCGTGCCACACGTCAGCGTGTTCGGCGACGATGCGCAACGTGACCTTTTCTCCGCCCCCACCGATGAGGATCGGCATTGAGCCGGTCGGTTGCGGGTCGAGTTTGCCAAGGCGTTCTTTGATGATCGGCATTGCCGCGTCGAGTGCCTTGAGTCTCCCGATCGCCGTGCCGAACTCGTAGCCGTACTCGTCGTAGTCCTTCTCGAACCAACCCGAGCCGATCCCGAAGATGAGTCGCCCTCCAGAGATCACATCGACGGTGCGCGCCATATCGGCGAGCATCTGGGGGTTGCGATACGAATTGCAGGTGACAAGTGCACCGAATCGGATGCTCTCGGTAGCTTCGGCCCACGCTCCGAGCATCGTCCAACATTCAAAGTGTTTACCGACGTTCGCATCGGGGTCTCCACCGTACAGCGGGTAGAAGTGATCCCAGTTGTACAACACATCGACTCCGAGTTCCTCGGCTTGGGAGGCGGCGCGCCGAATCTCCGAGTAGTCGGCGTGTTGTGGGTGGATCTGGACGGCGATGCGTGCCCTGGCCATGCGGTTCTCCTCGAGTGATGAGATTCGACCCTACCCCGTTCGCGTTGCCACGATGACGGTGCGTAGGATGGTTCGATGAGCGGCATTGAGATCCGTCCGGTGACCGAATCGGAATTCGAAGCGTTCGTTGCGGCGTTCCACGAGGGATTCGCCGACGACATTCCAGGCGAGTCATCCGTGGAACGCGAACGAAGGATATTTCCGCTCGATCGAACGCTTGCGGCGTTCGACGGTAGCTCAGTGGTCGGCACCTTTGGCGGTCTCGAACTGATGCTGACCGTGCCGGGTGGTCGCGTTGCAATGGAAGGCACGACCATCGTGACCGTGTTCCCGACGCATCGCCGGATGGGTCTTTTGCGCAAGATGATGGATGAGCATCTCAAGATCGCGGCCGGGCGCGGAGACGTGATCGCCGGGTTGTGGGCGTCCGAGTCCGACATCTACGGTCGATTCGGGTATGGGATCGCCACGAGGTCCCGGTCCCTGAGTCTGGACGGACCGCGGATCGAGTTTCGCGATGACGTAACGATCGAACGTGTGCGACGCGTATCGTCGGAGAACGCTCAGGAGGAGTTCAGCGCGCTGTACGAAGAGGTGGCGCTACGGACACCCGGCATGTTGTCCCGGAGCGACACGTTCTGGCGCGATCACGTTCTCCCCGACGAAGACCGTGTACGCCGTGGAATGACTGCAAGGCGATACGTTGTTCATGACGGAGCGAACGGCGTCGATGGATACGCAGCGTACCGTCAGAAGGCCGGCGAGACCGACGACGGCCACCCCGACGGTTCAGTCTCGGTCATCGAGATCATCGCCGACGACCCGGTAGCGCGAGCATCTCTGTGGTCGTATCTGATGAGGATCGACGGATGTCCGAAGGTCCGCGTGTGGAACGCGCCACTGAGTGACCCCGTTCCCATGATGGTCCGTGAACCGCGGCGGTTGATCTACTCGTCGGTATATGACGCCCTGTGGATCCGCATCCTCGATGTCGAAGCGGCGCTCAATGCTCGCCGGTACGAGCGAGATGGCTCGTTGATATTCACTGTTGTCGACGGGTCTCGCGCTCAGTCCGCTGGCACGTACCGCATGGACGTCGATGGTGGTATCGCGGCATGCGCTCGTACGGATGCACCGGCTGAGATATCGATCGATATCGATGCACTTGGTGCGCTGTATCTCGGAGGCGGAGACGCGTACGGATACGCCGACGCTGGACGCATCCGCGGCTCGGATGCGTCCGTGCGATCATTGCACCGGCTGTTTCGCACGGACCGTGAGCCGTGGTGTAACTCGGTCTTTTGACCCGTTCGCCAGCGTGACGTAACTATCGGCTACATCACGGGAATCCCGTCGGTTCCGAGCAGGTCTTTGAAGTACGATGCGTATTTGGCTGCTCCGTCCGGCGAAACGCCGACGATCAACGCAGCGGAGTCAAGACCGTACTTCGCCATGGCATCGACGATCGCTCCCGTCGATGGTCCGACCATGAGCCCGTCTTGCCTGTGAAGACGCAGCGTCATGTCGTACGCCTGTTCGTCGGGAACACGGACGACGTCGTCTATGACGTCCCAATCGAGGTTCTCTGGTTCATTCGCCTCCGAGAAGTTCTTCAGCCCGGGTATCCGGTGACCAGGGTCCGGTTCGATCGCGATGATTCGGATGTCTGGATTGCGCTCTTTGAGGTAGCGACCGACACCCGTGAGAGTGCCGCAGGTGCCGAAACCGGCGAAAAATGCGTTGATGCGGCCCTCCGTTTGTTTCCAGATCTCTGGACCAGTTGTCTCGTAGTGAGCGAGAACGTTGTCGGGGTTCCCGTACTGGTCCGGCAGCACGTACCTGGATCCACCCTCAGAAACCGCGAGAGCCCGCGCGAGCGCGATGGCGCCGTCCTTGGGGTGGTCAACGGGGCACACGTCGTCCGGTGTCTCCCAGACTTCGGCTCCGAGCAGACGCAGGATCGTCGTCGTCTCCTCGGGTACGCCGTCAGGAATCGTGATCGTCACCCTGGTTCCTCGCGCTGCTCCGATCGCGGCGAGGGCGATCGCTGTATTGCCAGAAGAGGCCTCAACTATTTCGCGGCCTTCGAGTGCCCCGGTGGCTTCGAGGCCCGATATCAGGTATGACGCAGCCCGGTCCTTTATCGAGCCGAAGGGGTTGAGCCATTCGAGTTTCAGATAGGCATTGGTGGACCGAAGTGTGTTCCGGACTCGTACAAGTGGTGTTGGGTTCTCAACGCTCGGGAGCAGGTCAGTGATGCTCTCGTATCGGCGCAACGCGTTATCGCTGCGAATGGGTCGGGTTGTGTGTGTATGTGTTGTCATGGTCGATCCTTGCTCTGGAACAAAAAAAACCCGCTCTGGCGGTGAGCCGAGCGGGTGGTGTGGGTCTTCGATGAATCGATGAACGCTATGAACCTCCGCGCACGGCCGTGCAACAGCAAGGACACATCACGAAGTCGTTCAGGTACATCATGTGCTCGCAAGCATACCGCACGTCTGGTAGTTCTGGAACTACGGATGGCACCGATCGGTCAGCCGCGTAATGTGCCCCGAAGGACGACTCGATTCGTGCGATTCTGGACGAAGTGATACCGTCAGCGTTTCTTCCCTGGGCGGGCATACACACGATCTGACCCCTCACGTCGCCGGCCCACCAGCGGACACAGCGAGGAGGCGCCATGCGTGATGTATTTCCGCTCTATGACGAGCTCGAGCATCATGATGCCTGCGGTGTCGGATTCATTGTCGATAGAAACGCATTGGCCTCTCACCGCATCGTGCGTCTGGGCGTCGAGTGTCTTCACAATCTCGACCACCGAGGTGCGCGTTCTCAGGATGGAACCGGCGATGGCGCAGGGATGATGACGCGAATCCCATACCGCCTCATCGAGCGCGACCTTCGAACCAAGGCGATCGCGGTGCCTGGTCGGAGTCGAATTGGTGTGATAACAACTTTCATGGCGATTGACACCGCTGATCTGGCGAGACGAGCTGTCGAATCTTCGGTAGCCCGCAACGGACTGACCGTTCTCACATGGCGGTCCGTTCCTATCGATCCCAACATTCTGTCGCCGACTGCCAGAGCCTCGATGCCGCTGATCGAGCAAGCCATCGTTGAAGCGCCCGAAGCGATTCCTGCCTCCCAGGATTTCGAGAGGGCTCTGTTCCTCTCCCGCAAGGAGCTCGAAAACGGATTGGTCGAAGGCTGCGACGTCGTGTCCGCGTCGGGGCGAACGGTTGTGTACAAGGGGTTGTTCACCGCCGAGACGATCGAAGCGTTCTATTGGGATCTTCGAGATCCGGTGTACGAATCCGACTTCGTCATTTTCCACCAGCGGTACTCCACGAACACGCAACCGTCGTGGAGCCTTGCGCAACCGTTCCGGGTGCTTGCGCACAACGGTGAGATCAATACGGTGCAGGGCAATCGATCTTCGATGGCGGCGAGATCGAACGACCTCGTCGAGGGCGTGTGGGGCGATCGCATCTCCGAGCTTGCTCCTTTGGTGAGGCCGGGCATCGGGAGTGATTCGGCCAGCCTCGACGAAGCGGTCGAGGTTCTCGTTCGGTCCGGGAGAGATCTGTCCCATGTCCGAGAGATGCTGATTCCACAGGCATGGGAAAACGTACCTGATCTCGATCCGAAGTTGCGTGCGTTCTACGAGTATCACGCGTTCTTGACGGAACCCTGGGACGGACCTGCGGCCATCGCGGCCAGCGACGGCTTGACCCTGATCGCGGGTCTCGATCGAAATGGTCTGCGTCCTGCGCGCTGGACCGTGACGCCCGATACGGTCCTCGTCGCATCGGAAGCAGGGATCGCTCCCGAAGTCGAGGTGCTTGCAACTGATACCGGCCAACTCGGGCCTGGTGAAGTGATCGAGATCGACCTGGCGGACGGATCGCTTCGGTTCTCAGACGAGGTAAAGCGGCGGTTAGCCGCAAAGGCTCCGTACGCCGATTGGATCACCACGAATACGCTCTATGTGCGGGACCCGTTCGACGATCTCCAGGACGACAGGTTCGATGCCGACGCGTTGTCGAGAGTGTTTGGATACACGGCCGAGGAGCGTCGGCTCTTGCTGGAACCGATGGCGCAGGGAACGGATCCGATTCTGTCGATGGGTCACGACTCCGGGCTTGCTGCACTGTCTGAGTTTCCGCAGAGGCTTTCGCGCTTTTTCCATCAGGCGTTTGCGCAGGTGACGAACCCTCCGATGGACCCCATTCGAGAGAACCTCGTGATGTCCTTGCGCACGTACATCGGAAGGCACGGATCGCTTCTCGAGGAGAGCGAGCAACAGGCCCATATGGTCGAATTGTCGTCGCCCATTCTGTCGGACGCCGACGTCGAGCAGCTTTGCAACGTGGCTGATCCAGCGTTTCGTTCGAAATGGTTCGACATCCTCTTTGACCCGGTGGTCGGCGACATGGTCGCGCGACTCGATGCGATCTGCCAGGATGTTGAGGAGGCGGTGCGCGGTGGGACATCGATCATCGTGCTCAGCGACAGAGGCACGACGGCTGTAAGGGCTCCAATCCCTATAACCCTGGCCGTTGGCGCCGTTCACCATCGTCTGATCGACACGGGGCTGAGGTTGCACGCCTCGATCATCGCCGTTTCGGGTGAACCACGTGATGCACACGACATCGCATGTTGCATCGGATTCGGAGCCGCAGGGGTCAACCCCTACCTGGCGATCGAACAGGTACGCGCCCTTGCAGCGAACGGCGCAACCGCACTCAACGCCGTTGAGGCACAGGAGAACTACCGGTCGAGTCTCGAAAAGGGCCTGCTCAAGGTCATGTCGAAGATGGGGATCTGCACCGTTAAGTCGTACCGCTCGTCGGAGCTCTTCGAGGCGATTGGTCTGGATTCTGACGTATGCGAGCTGTCATTTCGTAACGTGCACAGTCGTGTCGGCGGCCGCGGACTCGTGGGCCTTCAACGAGATGCCGTTGCCCGTCATGAGCGATATGCGAGCGGCGAGACCGAGGTCGAGGGGTACTACAAACATCGCAGGGGGGGCATGCCTCACATCGCTGCGCCGCGCGTCGTTCTTGCGCTGCAAAAAGCCGTGCGAAGCGACAACCATGAGGATTTCGGTCGCTATCTCGAGCTCGTCCAGGACGGCCGTCCTATTCTCGAGTTGAGAGATCTACTGACGGTTACCCCCATTGGGCCACCTGTTCCGCTGGAAAGTGTGGAACCGATCGGGTCGATCATGCGCCGATTTGTGACCGCTGCCATGTCGGTCGGTGCTGTGTCAAAAGAGGTCCACGAAACCCTCGCGGTCGCGATGTCCCGGATCGGAGGCAGGTCGAACTCCGGAGAAGGAGGAGAAGACGCTTCACGGTTTGGGACGGATCGGAATTCGGCGATCAAACAGGTTGCGAGTGGTCGATTCGGTGTCACGCCCGGCTATCTAGCTTCAGCGGACGAAATCCAGATCAAGATGGCCCAGGGCTCGAAGCCCGGCGAAGGTGGCCAGCTACCGGGTCACAAGGTATCTGTTGAGATCGCCAGGCTGCGACATACGGAACCAGGCGTCACGCTCATTTCTCCCCCTCCGCATCACGACATCTACTCGATCGAGGACCTTGCCCAGCTGATCTACGACCTCAAGACGTTCAAACCGACGGCCAGAGTCGCAGTCAAACTTGTCTCTGGGCCGGGTATCGGTACGATCGCCGTGGGCGTCGCGAAGGCCTCTGCCGATGGCATCACCGTCTCGGGAAACGCTGGTGGCACCGGGGCGTCCCCCATGGTTTCGATGAAACACGCCGGCTCCCCCTGGGAGCTCGGGCTCGCCGAGGCTCACCAGTCTCTTGTCGCAAATGGATTGAGATCGGCCGTCAACGTGGAGGTCGACGGCGGCTTGCGTACAGGAAGAGACATCGTTGTGGCAGCCATGCTGGGTGCCGATAGATTCGGCTTCGGCACCCTGCCGTTGTTAGCACTCGGTTGCAAGATGGTTCGCCAATGCCACGAAAACACGTGCCCCGTTGGTATCGCAACCCAGGACGAGGACTTGCGTGCGAAATACACCGGCACCGCGGACCAGGTCGTGCGACTCTTCGAGTTACTCGCAACGGATGTGCGCTCGATACTTGCAGACATCGGGGCACGATCCCTCGATGCCATCATCGGAAGAGGCGATCTGTTGGAAGCGAAAGAAGATGGTCTCGGGAAAGACTTCTCGGCGCTCCTTGTGAGCGCAACCTCCGAGGTTGATCGCCGCTTTCGAAAGTTGCCACCCTCGCCGCTTGGAGAGCAGTTGGCGTTCGCTGGTCGTTCCGTTCTCGATGGTCGAGACTCGTTGTCGGTTGCCTACCCGATTCGTAACACCGATCGCGCCGTGGGTACGAGGCTTTCGGGTGAGATCGCCGCACTCCACGGAGATGCCGGTTTGAGGGATCGGCGATTCACCGTGCGGTTGTCGGGAACAGCAGGGCAGTCATTCGGTGCTTTCCTCGTAGAGGGAGTACATCTCGATCTCGACGGAGTCGCCAACGACTATGTCGGCAAAGGAATGGCGGGTGGTTCGATTGTGGTCCGGCCGTATACAGACTCGACGTCGGTCCCTCACGGCGGCGGCAATGCGTGTCTCTATGGAGCTACCGGCGGTGAGCTGTTCATTGCGGGCAGTGTCGGGCAGCGGTTTGCCGTTCGAAACTCGGGTGCGACTGCCGTCGTGGAAGGTGTCTCGGACCACGCGTGCGAGTACATGACGGGTGGCAAAGTCGTCATCCTCGGCCCTGCGGGTCGAAACATCGCCGCAGGAATGAGTGGGGGAGTCCTGTACCTGTACGACGAAGCGATGACGGTGAAGGCGCACATGTCCGACACCGCCCCTGCGGCCCATCGATTGTCCGGTCACGACCGCGACGAGCTTCGCCTCTTGCTCATGGAACACCTTGCGCGGACATCATCCAAGGCCGCCGCCTCACTGCTCGGTGGTTGGCACCAGGCCCAGGACAGGTTCTGGGTCGTTCGTCCCAAAGCAGAGCTGGTGGACCTTTCCGTGATCGACCTGAGAGAAGAAGCTGAGGAGGAGGCTGTCTGATTCTGTCTCCGAATGGACATTGTGGGGAACATCTGGCGAGTGACGAGCGTTGTACAGGTACGAGTTGTGGCTCACCCGGGTGGCCCGGTCTTCCCCCACTCCCACTCGCAGCCATCCGAGTGGGCCGCACCAAGTACGAAACCTCCCGCACCAGCGAAGATCGCTGTTCAATGCGCTGAATCCGGGTACAATTGATTCACCTAGCCGCGTAGTGCAATTTCAACGAGGAGCCATTGTGACCACAGTCGACATCGATCTCGGCAGCTATCAGCTCGGCTGGTCCGATGAAGAGGACTATGTCTTCAAACCCGAAAAGGGACTCACAGAGGAGCTAATTCGTACGATCTCGTCGATGAAGGGCGAGCCCGAATGGATGCTCGACTTCCGTCTCAAATCGTACAAACGTTTCCTTGCAAAGCCGACCCCCGACTGGGGCGGCGGAGGTCGTCTGTCAGAGATCGACTACGACGATATCTACTACTACATCAAACCGACGGAAGGTCAGGTCAAGGACTGGGACATGGTCCCTGACTCCATCAAGGAAACCTATGAGAAGCTCGGAATCCCTGAGGCCGAGCGCAAGTTTCTCGCGGGTGTCACTGCACAGTACGAGTCGGAGGTTGTGTACCACCGGAACCGGGATGACCTCGAGAAACTCGGAGTGCTGTTCTGTGACATGGACACCGCCGTGCGGGAATATCCCGAGCTCGTTCAGGAATATTTCGGAACCATAATCCCACCGAATGACAACAAGTTCGCAGCCTTGAATTCGGCCGTATGGTCGGGTGGCTCGTTCATCTACATACCACCTGGTGTACACCTTGAGGAACCACTCCAGGCGTATTTCCGCATCAACGCAGAGAGCATGGGCCAGTTCGAACGTACGCTGATCATCGTCGATGAAGGTGCGTTCTGCCACTATGTCGAGGGGTGTTCCGCGCCGACGTACACCAGCGACTCGCTTCACGCAGCCGTCGTCGAGGTCGTCGTCAAGGAAGGTGGGCGGTGTCGATACACGACGATTCAGAACTGGTCGAACAACGTTCTGAACCTCGTCACGAAGCGTGCGACCGCGTACAAGAACGCCACGATGGAGTGGATCGATGGCAATCTCGGGTCCGGGCTCACGATGAAGTACCCGGCCGTGTGGTTGATGGAGGAGGGTGCCCACGGGGAAGTTCTCTCGATCGCCTTCGCCAACAAGGGCCAGATACTCGACGCGGGGGCAAAGATGGTGCACGTTGCATCGGATACGACCTCGCTCATCGTGTCCAAGTCCATCAGCAAGGGTGGTGGGCGGTCTATGTATCGAGGACTGGTCCGCGTGGAAGAGGGTGCGACGAACGCGAAGTCCTTCGTGATGTGCGATGCATTGCTGCTCGACGAGGACTCTCGATCCGATACCTATCCGTACATGGAGATCGAAGAATCGAACGTCGACATCGGGCACGAGGCCACCGTCTCGAAGGTCGGCGAGGATCAGCTGTTCTACCTCATGAGCCGTGGCCTCACCGAGGCTCAGGCGACGGCGATGGTCGTCGCTGGTTTTATCGAGCCGATCGTCAGGGAGCTTCCGATGGAGTACGCCGTCGAGCTCAACAGGCTCATCGAACTTCAGATGGAGGGCTCGATCGGCTAAGCAGCGAAGCTGCTCTCCTCGTACGTACTACGTAGTGCGTACTACGTATTCTCCGAGACAATGAGAATTCGGATCGCTGAGTGCACCGTCCGGTACGAGGGACGCCTCAACGCCTACCTTCCGCTCGCCACGCGTCTCATCATGGTGAAAGCAGACGGGTGCGTTGCCGTCCACGCTGATGG
>BTQP01000007.1:0-24023 GCA_036985935.1 Acidimicrobiia bacterium
TGCGGTCGTACACGACGTCGGGACGGTCGTACGGTAGGTCGTGTGCAATCGCCTCCATCCCGGTCGTTGCGTTTGCACCCCGAACTGAAGCGGTGTCCCACGCGAGCGCTTTGACCATGTTTTCGACGAACGCTGACAGGCCAAGTCTCGGATCGTCAGATCGTCCGCCCCAGATCTCAACCGGATCGACTCGGCCTGCTTTGCCCAGGCTGCCGAGAAGTCCGGGGACATCGCCGATGTGGTCTGCATGCAGGTGGGACAGGAACAGTTTGGTCGTTGCCGTCACCGGGAGATGCAGGCCAGTGAAGTTCATCAGGGATCCCGAACCCAGGTCGAAGAAGAAGAAGTCCCGCTCCGCATTGCCGACTTCAACGAGAAGCGAACCGGATGCCTGTGACATCCGAGGCCACGGATCTCCGCTCCCGAGCACGGTGACCCGGATCTCGCCATCCTTGAGGTCCTCCGTCCCGGGAACGTAGGACTCTGGGAGCCCAGCGTCCGGGGTTCCGACAGTCAACGATGTCGCGAAGGTGTGGTTCTCGCTCATATGCTCCTTCTTTGCGACTAGGTCTCCAGCATGGTGCTCTTCATCGCCGCGAACTCTAGGCATGGTTTTTCCTCGCGTTCGCCTGCGATCGTGATGTCCGGGCAATGGATGATCCGGATAGCCGGGCCTCGCATGGCTTGGCACGCTCATGGCATGACCCAGCAAGGGCCCAAGGGGTGTGCGGCCGGATTCACGCTGCCTGGAGTTGGTCCATGGCGACCATGAGAGCTTGTCGCTCCTGACTTGAGAGCGACATCATCACTTCATCGCGGGTCGCTTCAACACGCTCCCGATCGATCGTCGGTAAACTGCCGAGGGCGGAGAACATTGCTCCGACGTGCCAGGTGCACTGATTGGTTGGATATGAAGCGATAGTTCGAATACGTCCCACCATCATCTGCCAGCGCGCCTCCTTTTCGAGTGCCGCGAGCATTCCAACCATGATGTTGATGGTTCCAACGAGCTCACGTCGCAACGCGATCGGTCGTGTTATGAGAATCAGAACCACACCAAAACCGAATAGTGATCCGCCGAGCAGCACACCACCGGGATTCGACCCGAGCTGCGGGGACATGATCCGACCCATGAACAGAACGACGAAACCGTACATGTACGCCCAGACAGACACGAGCATCCATAGATTCGAGCTGAACCGCTGCAACGGAGTCTCGGCGCCCTCGAGCAGTGACCGTTTCCAGATCTCTCGCACGGCGAGTGATGCGGCTCCCCCGCCAACAAGCGCTACCGCTAACCAGGCGAGCTCGGCACGCGGCCGGAGTCCGTCGGCAGCGAAGGGAACAACACCCATGAACGCACTCAGAAAGCCGTACAACAGAACTGCTAGCCCCACAACGAGCAACGTCCAACGAATCGTCCCCTGCCACGGCGGGCTGTTCCCCAAGAACCGCGATCGCCGCGCAAGCATCTTGGCTACGCCGCGGATGGGGATGATGGTGATGATTCCGAAGAAGGCCAGCACAAAACCCCACCAGTTCCATTGTGGGAGACGCAGCGCGTCCTGGAACGAGATCAGCATGCCCACTCCGATGAGGATGATGCCCTTTACGAGCATGACGCCGCCGGGCAGTATCAGATCGGGTCGAAAATTGAGCCTCGAGCCCACCTCGAGTCCACGTACGAAAGACCCCTGTGTAGGTGTGCGAATGAGCCAGGCCGCCGACCCCCAGAAACCGACGAAGAGCACCGGCAATATCAACGCTGTTTCGGTGAGCGACCAACCGGCCTGCAGAGTGACGGCAATAGAGATGAACAGCGGCATGAACAGCACTCCACCCACGAAGGTTGCCGGTCGGTATTGCTGATACTTTGCTCTCCCGGCGAACGGGAATAGCATCAACGTCACGACGAAGCTGATCAAGCCTATTCCGAGGACCGCGCTCCATTCAACGTTCATCGTGAACCGTTTGCCCGTCGCGCGTTCGAGCAACCACTGCCCACCAGGCAGCTACGGGCACGGCGTAGGCGACAACCACTAGCGCGAGGGATCCGATGGTCGCAGCTTGCTTCATCGCAAGCCACCAGGTCAGCATGGTTGTCAGAACGGCGACGTACGTCAACACAAAACGTACAGATGTGCTCACGCGGCTACCCGCCCATGAGACCGAGGTCGCGCATCATTTTCATAGTCTGATCGCGCTTGTCCTCGGGCAGGCCGGAGACGATCTGCTTCATCGCCTTCATCTCCTTTTGCTGCTGCTCGGGGGCCAGCGATTTCACAGTTGCCGCGTGTGACATCATCAGCGTCATGCGGGTTTCCTGATCGAGTTCATTCACGGCTCTGAATCGCGATGCTGCGATCTTCTGATAGTCGTCCTCAGGCAGCTGCAACGCCGCAACAAGCATTCCCTTCATTCCGCGCTCGCGACTTACTTCGTCCTGACCGGCGAACACCGCGAGGCGATCGCTGAGCATCGATGTCCGCTTTTCCTCGGGTGCAGAAGCCAACATGCGGACCATCTGGTCCATGTTCGGTTGTCCGCCCTTGGCGGCAGGTGCCGTGGTCGATGGTTTCGGCCCGGTCTTTGTGGTCTTCTTGAACCAACTCATGGGACCATCTCCTTTGATCGTCTGATCCTCGTCCCAAAGATTGAGTCGAACTGTCGCTCGGAACGTGTCGCCTTACGCAGCCGAACTATGTCGGATAGCCGACACAAGCCGTGGGCAAAGATCTTGAACCGGGTGACAGCCTGCCCCCCGTCACGTCAGTCCACTTGGGGACGAAGGGAGATGTTCCGGGGGGCAGGCTGATCCGCTGAGGTCACTGGAGACGCGCCTACACACCGGCATGGTTCGGATCCGTGTGATCTGTCTTGGATCAACACAGCAGCCGCCGTGCCGACGAAAGCGCCAACAACATATGCGAACGCGCCCATCGTCGAGTTCGTAAGATCGATGATCTTCGCAATGGCGAACACGAACAGAAGTCCCTGCAGGCCCTCGAGCGCTGCGGCATGCAAAGCCCTACCTTCGGTCACCTTGCGGATCTTCCACGCGTTTACCGCATATGTCACGGCCATCAGTCCGGCGATAAAGAGGAAACCTGAGATCAAGACACCCTCGACTTCGTCCAGACGTCTGCGTGGCTGTCAAGCCAACGCGACGCTTCTTGATAGCCCGAATCGATCATCTCGGATGCCCTCGACAGATCGGTCATTGGAATGTCGGCGTGGCACGTCAGTGCGAGGTGGATGATGTTGGCGGATCCCTCAGCCGCGTCGAGCTCTGCGGCGAGAATCCCGCGAGCCATGATCGCTATCGACTGGGAGAAGATGGATGCAGCGTTGTCGTACACCTTGGGACAGTCACATGCATGTCCGGGTTCGACAACGACCACCTGTGTCGCACCTGCGTCCAGAGCGATCTGGATCGGGGCAGGATCGGCGATGGCACCGTCAACGAGGAGTTGCCCTTGCACTCGTACGGGAGGCAGATGCACGGGGATGGCGGCAGAGGCGAGAACGGCCTGAATCAAGTCGCCGTCACTCAAATACACTGGCACACCGGTTTCGAGGTTCGTGGCGACAGCTACAAACGGAACAGTCGTGTCTGAGAACCTGCGCGACGGGAGGCGACGGAGCAGGAGATCTCGGAGCCCCTGATTGGAGTATGCGGCAGGGCGTCCAAGGACGAAAGCTGCCAGGCCCCGCCACGCCAACGATCCGGTTCCAAAGAGTTCGTGCCCGTCAAGACCTCGCCAGGTGTGCAGCATTCGGTGTACACCGTATACGGTCGGGTAGAAGGAAAGCAGGGCGCCGTTGATGGCTCCAACGGAGACTCCAATGATCAGATCCGGTCTGAATCCTTGTTCGAAGAGGGCAAGTACCGCGCCAGCCTGAATCGCACCTCGATTCCCGCCACCCGTGAGAACAAGTGCAGAACTCCGCGACGCCAGCCCGTCCATTGGTTCACCTCCGATGCGTGTCATAAGTTGAGTCGACAGCGCTCGAAAAAGGTGTCGCCAAACGCTCGGCTAACTCCACGCAGGTCGTAGGGGAATCGAGTTTCGTCCTGAGTCAGGTGTCTTGACGGCGAGTACCTGGTCGACGTGGATTTGGTTGTCTTCGAACATCACCGCACTACCGGCCATGTAAAGACGCCAGATCTTCGCTCGCCCTTGGCTTGTTTCGGCGACGGCCGACTCCCAGCTCGCCTCGAGGTTCGCGACCCAATGCCGCAGGGTGAGCGCGTAGTGTTCTCGAAGATTCTCCATGTGCCGAACCTCGAGTCCGCGGTCCTGGAGTGCTGATACGACGGTTCCAACCTCATGGAGTTCGCCGTCAGGGAACACGTACCGATCGATGAATCCGGCTCTGTGGAGCCGCTCTCGTTGGGCTGTGCTGGTTCGGCTGATCGCATGGTTGACGATGCGACCGCCCGGAGCCAGCAACTGCGCTACTTGATCGAAGTACGTGCCGAGCCGTGCCAGTCCCACATGTTCGAACATACCGATCGAACTGATCGCATCGAACGGCCGATCGTTGACATCCCGATAGTCCTGGAGCCTGATGTCGATCCGGTCCGTCAGGCCCGCTTCTGCGACTCGTTTTCTCGCTAGGTCGACCTGGTTCTGCGAAATGTTGACACCCACGACCTCGACACCGTGATGCTCTGCTGCGTGGAGCGCCATGCCTCCCCAGCCACAGCCGATGTCGAGCAGTCGCAGCCCCGGCCGAAGGCCCAGCTTCTGACAGATCAGCTCATACTTGTTCGCTTGCGCCTGTTCTAACGTGTCGCGTGTCGTTGAGAATACGCCACATGAATAGGTCATCGATGGTCCCAGCACCATCTGATAGAACTCGTTGGATACGTCGTAATGGTGCGCAATGGCCTCAGAGTCACGGCCCCGAGTGTGCAGCCGCCTTCGATTCCTGCGATGCTCCTCGGGTGGTGGCAGGATCCGACGGATCTTGCCGATGCCGAGCAATTGCACGAGCTCTCGAATCTGACGCGATGTGAGCTTGACCTCGGGCAGGAGACGCCGCAACTCGAGAACGTCGTAGATGTTCCCATCGATATCGATATCCCCCGCGACGTACGCACGTGCGATGCCCAACTCTCCCGGAGCGGTCACCATCCGTATCAACGCGTCGTGTGAGCGCAGAACCACTGTGGTCGCCGCGTCTCTTGGACCGATATCGGTACCGTCATACGCCCGAATCCGGACGGGAAGGTCGGATCCCAGTAGTCCTCGGACAAAGGTCTCTACAGTCACCCGATGACACCCTTTCTCTCGCGACGTCAGAACGTGTCATAGGTTTGGACGCACACAGCCCGAATCGGTGTCGCCGACCACGATCATTCACGTTCGACATTGGTGAAAGTGATCTCGGCCGCGGCATCGGAGAGTCACCGCACAACGGTCACTAGCGACGCGACTGGTTCACGCCACCTATCGGTGAGCCGAAGTCATCGGCTTCCACTCAGCTTCCGACGAGGTTCATGCGGTGGTTGTAGTAGTTGACAACGCCGGAGATAGCGAGACTGATGCCAAGGAAAAACCCAACCCAGACCAGAACTACCGCGCGGAACTCGCCGGTTTGGTTCACGATCGTGATTCCTACGTTCATGATATCCGGTATCGCGGTGGCAACACCGAGCGACGAGTTCTTCAATACGTTGATGTACTGGTTGCCGAGCGGCGGCAGGATGACGCGATACGCCTGAGGGAGAATGATTGTCCGCATGTACTGGCTGCGGCTGAGACCGACCGCCTTTGCGGCATCCCATTGACCCCTCGGCACTGCTTGGAGGCCACCTCGGACGATCTCTGCGATGAACGCAGCCGTGTACATAGTGATCGCTATGAATACGGAGAAAAATGGGATGGTCATCACGAGTCCGGTGTCGCCGAACTGGACGAAATTGCCGGTTTGGACAACGGATGCTTTCTGTGCGACGAACGGTTGGTTGCCATCTGGGTTGAAGTTGTCGCCCATCCATCGAATGACGGTGCCGATGCCTGTCTGTGTGAGCTCGGCGATCGACATCGTTTCTCCGGACGTTGTGAGAACCTCGAAACTCCCCACGACAAAGGCACCCGCAGCGATGCCGACTCCGGCGAGACCGGCGAACCCAACCCGGAACCAGTCATCATCGCTGAGACGGGACAGTCCTGCAGGTGTGCGACGTGACCGCAGGAATCTCAGTATCCACCTGCCAGCTATCAAGGTCGCCGTGATTCCGATCAGCGACGGGAAAACGAATGCGGGCATAGTCGAAACGAAGTCGGACACCTCGTACAGGATCGGTGCAACAAACGACAACACCGGCCAGGCGAACCACCCGACGATCGCAAAGCCAGCGACAGTTGTCATCAATGCCACTTCGGCGTGAGCCGATTTTCCCGTGTCGCGTTGCATACGACGTCGACGGCGCCAGACCAGGCGGCCCGCGACAAGCCCGACTGCGACGAAGACCAGCCACGGCCAGAATCCCCCGTCCCACCGAATCCATGCAAACCCGAATCCCCGATTGGACACCTTTACCCAATACGTGCCGATGTCTGATGCAGACAATGCGGGGAGCGAGAATGTCAACGCCTGCCAGAAGAAGATCTGGAGCAATAGCGGAATGTTGCGCACGGTCTCAACAAACGCCGTCGCTGCCCTGTTCACAATCCAGTTGCCCGACAGTCGAGCGATACCGACGATCGTGCCCAACACCGTCGAGGCAACGATCGCAGACATCGCTATGCGGATCGTGTTGATAGCGCCAACCACGAGGGCCCGGGCCCCGCTATCTGGGAGTGTGTCGATACCCTCGCTCAAGGCCACGCCAAAAGGTCCGGCCAGCCAATCCCAGCCGAAGGTAATGCCCGTCCTCGACCAGTTTTCTGCCGCCTGTGAACCCAGAACGCTAAACAGACCAACCACGGCGGCGAGGACAGCGACCTGTGCTAGCCACTTGAGGAACACAGCGTTCCTCCAAGGCGGTACCTTGGACCGGGTCCTCAAGTTCACATCCAGAGCTGGCATGAAACCTATTGAGCCACGTTGGAGACCGCACGACAAGTCACGAAAGGTGATCCTGCATACTGGCGAGTCACCTCACGAGGTGGCTGGCCGACGAGCGGCTGCCGCGACCGCGTTCACTACGTCGACGAGCGTGGCTGGATCCATGGCCTTTGTCACGACACAGACTCTTTTGCGCGCCGCCGCCGTGATCGGACTACCTCAGCGATGCCAATAACAGCGACGACAGAGACAAAGCCGATCGCCCACGCCTCGGCTGAACTTCCGATTCTGTTGGTGAACCAGGCCGAGAGGTTTCCCATGAAGGAGATTGGTCGATACAGGATTGACCCCTGACTAGGCCTGATGGAGAGCAGGACACCCCAGTAGTACATGATGAAGAGGCCCGAGGCGACCAGAAGGATTCCCCCGATTCGTTCCACGTAGGGGAGGACGTTTCTCATTCGTCTCACGAGAACCTCGCGCGATGTCGCGAGCGCCACGGCGACCGCAGTCAGCACCACACCCATGCCTGCCGCATATGCAAGGAACACCGCCCACCCTGAGAGCAGATTCGTAGATCTCGACGAGAGACCGACAATCGCGAGGAAGATCGGAAGAGTGCACGAAATCGACGCTGTGCCAAACGCCACGCCGAAACCGGTCATGGCAAAGAAGGACCGACCCTTTCTGTTGTTGACACTTATGACACGGGCAGTGAGATGGTATCCCCGCAGTACGGCGATGCCCAAAATGAAGAGCAGTGCGCCGATGACCAGAGCGATCCATGGTACGAAGTTGAGCAGCTGCTGAAGTCCAAATGAGACGAGAAGGCCGACGATGCTGAATAGGCCGAACACGCCGATCGTGACTGCGATGCCGACGCGAAGTCCTGTTGTTACTCCCGCTGGTGCGTCGTCACCATCGTCGGAACCGAGGAACATCGACACATAGGCCGGAAGCATCGCAAAACCGCACGGATTCACGGTGGCGACCATCCCGGCCGCGAAAGCGAAGAACAGTGGAGAAGTGAGAATCATCAGCTCTCGAAGTACTCCGCGATGCGTGCACTGAGCTCGTCTGCGGTGAGCTCACCCGTGTACATGTCTATCACGCTTCCGGTCTCATCCAGAAAAACGGTTGTCGGCATTCCGAAACCCCCGAACGCAGCGAACACTTCACCCTGTGGGTCCCGAACCAGGGGATACGTGACGCCCGTCTCCTCAACGATGCTCACGGATGCTCCGACATCCTCGCTGAGATTGATGCCGAGAAACTGGACCGAGTCGCCCTTTGCCTGATAGACCTCCTCAAAGGCTGGCATCTCAGCGAAGCATGCAGGGCACCAAGTCGCCCAGAAATTGACCACGACGGGTTGCCCCTTGAGATCCGCGATAGTCATCACGTCGCCATTGAAATCCTCCATCTCCACGTCAACCGCCGCGCTCGGTTCAGCTGACGTGGTCGACGCAGTGGACACAGCCGGGCTTGGTCCGTTGGATGCATTCGGATCTCCAGAGAGTCCGACAACAGCGAACAAAGCGACGAGTGCCAAACCAGCGACACCTCCGCCAATCATCCAGAACGCTCGGGTTCTGGCATGCTGCAATTCGGGCTTCTTCTCTCCTCGAACTTGCTGCGGCGCGTGTTTCTTCTTGCTCATTGTTGATCCTCGTCTCCAATCGGTGGGACATCGCATGCCGCGTTCTTGCGGGTTGAGCGCCAGTAGACAACCCCGGCCGCGAGCAGAACAACCGGGATGAGGAACCAGGGATTGATGAGGAAGGCGGCGAGCGCTGTGAATCCGAACGCGATAGCCAGCAATGCTCCGCCACAGCAAAGTGCAAGCGCTATCGCCCCTGCCACACCGCCGGACAGCATCGCGGCGTCCTGTTTTGAGCGTTGCCGCGTCGATGAGGTGTTCGCCACCTGGATGACCTCCATGCTTGCTCGGTTCAGTAGGATAACATTTGCTTACTACAATGGTATTGATCGACCACAGGCATACAGATATCAAGGGGTCAGCGGTGACATCACCAAAGCACCACTGGAGCGTCGCAACGGACGACGAGCTTCTGTCCACTCCGGCCTACGACGATCCGGTGTGGCTCGCGGAGCTATTCGCTCGATACGAGGGGAGGTTGCGCGGCTGCGCACACCGCATGGTTGGGCCGTCTGAAGTCGAGGATGCCACGCAGGAGATCAACGAGCGGATTCTCAAGGGACTCCCCCGCTTCCGCGGTGATTCAGCCATAGGCACATGGATCTTCGCGGTTGCGCGAAATACCTGCCTCGACATACGTCGCAGGAGAAAACCGACGGTCTACTCGTCCGACACCTTCATTGAGAATATCCCAGACACGTGCCAGCCCGACGACGTCTTTGAGATTTCGATACTGGGATGTAGGACGGCGTTGGCCATCCGCGATCTGCCGGAGCGTCAGGCCGCCGTCGTGGTTCTTCGTCTCGGACAGGGCCTCTCAACCGCTGAGACGGCATTGCGACTCGGAATCACCGAAGACGCCGTAAAAGCAAGGCTCCGCCGCGCACGCAACAGGCTGCGAACGGATCTGCACCGAGAGCTTGCCTGCCCGAAATGCGGACCGGGCACCTACGCCATTGAGGGAAGCACGGTCATCTAGACGCGCCCTGCGTGGGGACACATACGCTATCGTCAATATCTCGCCAGCTACAACGATTGGAGCCACGATGGGCCGACCCGCCATCATTGAACTCGAACCGACGCCACTGACCGACGACGAACTCGTCGCTCGGATCTACCGCGGACTCGGGGACGCGACGAGGATCAGGATCCTCCGCTTTCTGCTTGAGGGTCCTCGGAGCCAGAAGGAAATCGTGGACAAGGTAGGCCTTTCTCAAGGACGGGTCTCACAGCATCTGACCTGCCTCGTGTGGTGCGGATACGTCGAAAGCGAGCGGTTGGGCAGAGTAGTCGAATACAGGATTGCCAACGGACGCGTCGCAGCGCTACTCGACCTGGGCACCGGGTTTCTTGACACAACGAGAGGCGATATCGGATCATGCCGAATCGTAACCGAGGAAGAATGAAGAAACGTGGAATGATTTTGATTACACAATACTTGACTACGCTACGCAAGACCCAAGAGCGGAGTAGATGATGAGCACGAAGATCACCCTCGATGTCACAGGAATGACGTGTGACGGATGTGAAGGCCATGTCGGCGACGCACTCGCCGCTGCGGGTCTGACAGATCTCGAAGTCGATTGGCGTCGAGGATTCGCTGCCGGCACCGACGCCGGATCGTTCGACGTCACGAAGGCGACAGAAGCGTTGGAGGGATCCAACTATGAGATCGTTTCCGTGTCCAGGCCGCAAGACGTGTCGACGACTTCCGTGGACGACGGGGACAGTGATTATGATCTGCTGATTCTGGGCTCAGGATCAGCTGCATTCGCTGCAGCGATCAAGGCGAGGGACCTCGGTGCAACCGTCGCGATCGTCGAGAAAGGCACGATCGGTGGTACATGTGTGAACATCGGCTGTGTGCCGTCCAAGGCCCTCCTGCGACCTGCAGAGCTGTTTCACCAAGCTGGACACTCTCCCTTTGCCGGCGTCGAAACGTCCGCAGGCGACGTTGACCTTGCTGCCCTCATCGCAGCCAAGGACGAACTCGTTGGAATCCTCCGCCAGGAGAAGTACGCGAATCTGTTGGATGTCTACGGCATCGACCTGATCCAGGGAACCGCGAAGTTCACCGGCCCGACGAGTGTCGAGGTGGACGGACGAACCGTGACCGCTGGCCGTTACCTCATTTCGACGGGAGCATCCTCGTGGGTGCCTCCGATCGAGGGGCTTGATGAAACCGGATATCTGACGTCTACCACGGCGCTTGAGCTGACAGAACTTCCGGAAGAACTGATCGTTGTCGGCGCGAACGCTATCGGACTCGAACTCGGGCAACTGTTCGCTCATCTCGGGTCAAAAGTGACATGGGTCGAAGCGCTGGACCGCATCGCACCGTTTGAAGAACCAGAGATCTCCGGTCTGATGCGTGGCCATTTGATCGATGAAGGATCTCGCATCTATGAAGGTGCGTTGGCGAAGAGGGCCGGCAAGGACGGGAACCGCGTGTGGCTGGAGATCGAAAGCGGCGACACCACGACGCGTGTAGAGGCCGACCAGCTCTTGATGGCTACTGGCCGGCGCGCCAACACGGCGAGCCTCGGCCTCGACCTGGCAGGCGTGGAGACCGATCCGCGCGGTGCGGTGATAGTCGATGCCGGTCTCGCCACGTCGAACCCGTCTGTGTGGGCGGCTGGAGATGTCACCACAACGCCGCAGTTCGTCTACGTTGCCGCCGCCGCCGGAAACATCGCTGCCGAGAACGCTCTGCGCGACGCGGGTCGCACGATCGACTTCCGCACAATGCCTCGGGTCACCTTTACAACCCCATCGATCGCATCCGTCGGTCTCACCGAGGAAGCCGCACGGGAAGCCGGGCTACCGGTGATGACATCGATCCTTCCGCTTGAATCCGTACCGAGAGCGCTGGTGAACCGGGACACGGTCGGAGCTGTCAAGCTGGTTGCCGACGAATCGACGGGTGAGCTCCTCGGAGCCCACGTATTGGCCGAAGGAGCAGGTGACGTTATCCAGGCGGCTGTTGTTGCCATGAACTACCACGCAACCGTCGATGAGATTGCTGCGATGTTCCATCCGTATCTCACGATGGCAGAGGCACTCAAGCTCGCTGCCCAGACATTCAACAAGGATGTGAAGAACCTCTCGTGCTGTGCTGCCTAGACAAGAGACATTCCCAAACGAAACCATGACCAGGAAAGGAGAGGCCCATGAAGCGATTCAGCGTACCTCGCGTAGCCCACTGTTCTGACGGCTGCAGACTCAAGTCCTGAACATGACGAAAAACCGTTCAATAACGCGTTGTTGCCTCCCCATAGGAGGCAACATTCGCGAGGAGGTCAAACATACAGGTCTCGGCAGCGTCAACCGGCGATCCAGCCCACGACGCTGACTGCCTCGGCTGTGTCTGAAACCCACACTTGAAGCGCGAGAAATGGAAGAACCATCGCTACGTGAGCGACGAACGGAACGATGGGGAACCATGCAGGGAGCTTGAGCGAGGGCATCATGAACGGCATCGAGATCATCATCGCCAACCACACAACAACACCCCACGCCAGGGCCCAGCCCCATGATCCCTGACCGAAGATGAGTGCATACATGATCCCGAACGAAATGCCGTTGATGGCATGCCACAGGTAACCCGACAAGAAGGATGCACGAAACCCGTCGGGATTCTCGTTTCGATACAGCCCAACCGCGCGATCCGCTGCACGCTGAAACTCCGCCATCGGAATGCGAGGGAGACCACGCGGTTGCCCGGGATGTGAAGTCGATGAAGCCGCATCCATCGCTGCCATGACGCTCTGCCTCTCGACTGGTTCGAGGGAGCTGAGGACGTCGAATTGCGACTTTCTCACGCGCTCAGCGTCCTGCTCTTCGAGAGTTGCGATTGCACCCATCATCGTGGCCCCGACGTTGACGCGTTGGCGTTCGCTCAACCTTGGCACAGTGGTGACACGAGCTGCGACGAACTGATCCAGCCCACCCTCGACGAGTTCGTTGCGGAGCACCTGACCCATCACGAGATACTGGAACCGTCGGATAGTCCCCGTCGCCATGGCGCCGAATACGATCGGCATATCGAGCGGGAACGCGCCGAACTTGAGTCCGATGAGCCGAACGATGTCGAGTGTCACGGTACCAATGAACCCAACCACGGCACCCCACGCAACAAGCTCCACGTACTTCGAGTCGATATTTGCCACGACGATGAGAAGTATCACGGATACAGCGGTGAATGCCGGGCCGGAGAACCGAATTACGCGGTGCGAGTCCACATCGAATACCCGATCCAGGACGAGCAGCGTGATCGGAACCGCAGACCAGGCAAGCAGCAACAGCACGAGTATCCAGTTCAATTCTGCCCTCCTATGGAGCCAGCGACACGATGAACACCCGTTGAGACGGTGAACGATGCGAATGGTGTCGCACCAAAGTCACGCGATGCCTACTGCGACACCGTCGAGTCGCCCAAACGACGAAACAACTAAACGGAAGAATCGGACGGGGGTTCGGGCCAACCGACACAGCCGCCAGTCGATCAACCGTCAACACCACCATCGATGGGCCACGCCCGAGCACCTGTCGTAGTTGCTGACATCGTCTATCGGTGAGCGGCCCGCCCCGCCACGAAATACACGTGGCGGGACAACCCGCGTCTCGCTCCGATCAGGATGCATCGAGATGTACAAACTAACGACTCTGCTAGACATATCGAATCTATTCGACTAGAATATTCGAATCCTACCGAGAAAGGCGGTATGCACATCATGGATATCGAAACCCTCGTCGGCGCACTGACTGCGAACGAGCGCGACGAACTACTCGAGCAGCTCACGACTGCGGCCGAGAGTACCGACAATGAAACCGACGACGCGCAAGACACATCCGGGTGTTGCGGTGGCCCGCACTCGAAGGCGCATCGGCACCCGACGAAGAGCAAGACGCTGCACATGTGCTGCGCCGGCTGATGACCGCACTGATGTTCGGGGTTCTCAGCGGTCGATAGACTCGTGAGAACCCCGAACGCTCTCCAAAGGACCACCATGGATGACGACGCTGGAGCCGACCTGATCACACGCCTCGTAGGCGCTGCGGCCGACAGCGTCGCGCTGGGCGACGACGGGGGACTCCTTGAGCGACTATTCGGTGTCCTACCAGCCGAAAGCCAGGAGCGGCTCGTGCGCGAACTCCTTGACAAACTCACCTCAACCAGCGCCACCCCCGTCATTGACGAACCGACGCCACAGACACGGAGGCCAGAACCGCCATTCATGGGGGAGCACGGAACGAGACTTCCAATGCGAGATATCGGTCCATGGCGGATGTGTTGCCGGATGATGGCCCACGTCGACCACGCAGAAGCCGTCGACACATTCGACCCCGGGCTGCCAGCAGAGGTTTTTGGAGCGCTTGGTGACGAGACTCGCATCAAGGTCATCCGGCTCCTCCAGGACGATGAACGGCGGCTCGAGGACATCGCCAAAACACTCGACGTTCCCCAGTCCACACTGTCGCATCACCTGCGCGTCCTGAGAACTGCAGGCCTCATCCAGGTCGATCGACGCGGCCGAAGCAGCTTCTACTCACTCGCACAATCACAAGAGACGTCGTAAACCTCTGACCTCGTGGCTCGATTTCGGGTCTTGCGAATTCATTGCGGCGAACGTCAGGCCGCGCAAGAGTTCTCGATCTGAGAAAACTGGGGACACCGGACCCCGGAGGGGACTCGGCGAACTCTCCGGGTTCGAACCCCCAACCTTCTGATCCGTAGATCTCCAAGCGCCGTCCGCAGCCGTCCACAGGCGTCCACAGCAATCCACAGCGGTTGGCTCCCAACTTGGCTCCCAGAGAAAGCGCGGCCCATCGATGAAAAGCGACACGGGGCTTCCCTTCTCACGCATTCCGTATTACGATATTGTGATGTGGAGATACACCGCACCGCCCACAAGCATGGAATCAACGACGACACCATCCGCCACGCCATCGACCATACCCTCGTGCTCGTCGACCTCGACCCCGACTCTGATCCGCCCAAGGTGCTCGCAATCGGGCCCGACCGTGCCGGGAATCTTCTGGAGGTCATCTGGCTCGAACTCGCTGACGACGCCAATCTTGTGATCCATGCCATGGCCTTGCGAGCCGCTTTCTACGATCTGCTTCCGACCAGACACGGGGAGGACGCGCCATGACCGATTCGACTACGCGCCGAACGAGTAGCGGCCGTGCTCTCACGGACGAGGACCTCGAGACGCTCGCCACAGAAGTCGCCGAGAAGGACTACGACGTGGGTGTTTTGAAGAAGCGGCGCCGGGGGCGACCTCCGATGGGATCAGGGCCGGCCGAGGTCGTGCCGGTGAGAATCGACCCGGAATTGCTCGCGGCGATCGAGGCCAGGGCAGAGGCCGACCACGCCACCACTAGTGAGATCATCCGCGAGGCCATTCGCCGATTCCTGGATGTCGCCTGAGTCGTGATCGACTCGGTTCCGAGGAGCGCACTGCCGTGTCTACGAATGGCTCCCAACCGTCAGAAGGTCGAGGAAGCTCTGTCATGCGATAGCCCTTGCCGCGCAATGGTTTCAGCAGCACGCCCGGAGGGACTCGAACCCCCAACCTTCTGATCCGTAGATCTCCAAGCGCTGTCCACGGGCGTCCACAGCCGTCCACACAGCCCTGAACGAAAGGATTTCGATTCCACAGGGGTCCACTCGTGTCCACAGCCGTCCACAGGGAATGGCTCCCAACTTGGCTCCCACGACTAACTCATTGGGTTGCGTTGTCTCGATATCGTGATATCATGCATTCATGACCAAGCAAACCACCGTGCGCCTTCCTGAAGACCTCGCCGACAACGCTGAAGCCGTTGCCCGGGTCAAGGGCACCAGTGTCAACGCCCTGATCATCGACGCCCTCAAGGCCGAGAT
The DNA here is from genome assembly GCA_036985935.1 of Acidimicrobiia bacterium. Classification (GTDB taxonomy): domain Bacteria; phylum Actinomycetota; class Acidimicrobiia; order Spongiisociales; family UBA5794; genus JAMBLL01. The sequence continues at coordinate 15,570 of BTQP01000007.1, forward strand.
CGAACGGGTCCGCCAAGACGAGGACTTCACTAGCCGCGCCAAAAGGCTCCTTGAACGCGACAGAGAGCTGTTGGAACGCCTCGCCCGGTGATCCACTACGTCACACTGGCCGAGTATTTCTGGTTGGCGGAACAGGTCACCGGGGTCGCCGCCCAGTACCCTCGCCAAGGCGTCGCGTTCCGATCTGGCCGACTCAGCGTTGCATGCTCCTCAGGCCGGGTTCGGCGACATGGACTAAGCCCACACGAGTCGAGTGAGCTGCCATGGGTGAGCGTCGACCGATTGGGCGACATTCCCACAACCATCAAGGTCACCCCACCACCGATGGCCTACTCCTCGCCGACAACGGCCACTTCTTTCGCTCCTTTCGAGCGACCGCACGATTCCGTACAACAGCGGGAAAGAATGGCCTGCCCCTCAGCTATCAACCGTGCTGTTGTCTCGCTGTTATCTCTGTCACATACGTTGCATCGCACAAGGAGAGCCGGCTAACAAATTCGGCTCATGGCCCTGGAGAAGAAACAGATGCGTAGAACTGCAATGCTGGCCGTAGTTGCCAGCCTGTTCGTAGGAATGTTGGCAGCACCGGCCGTGGCGCACAGGCCACTCCGATTCGTCGAGGAGGAAATGTCGTACGGGTACTTCTATGGAACTTTCGGCCAGAACCCGAACATTGTTCTGCTCGCAGGGGGGACTGCAGAGGACTTCTGCCCTGAGGGGTTTGATGGATCGCCAGGGATGACAACCTCACGCACGTTTGTGCGCCAGGACGGTTCGGTCGACGTCAAGGTCAATGACAGGCGCCAACCCATCCATCTCTACAAAACCGGCCCCCTCGACGCTATGGCATGGATCACGGAAGTGTGCATCGACATCAACGATGGAGACCCTGCGCCGGAACCCTTTGCCAGTGGAAGAGCCAAGCTCAAGGTTCGCGACAGCTATCTCTTCGACGGCGGGCCCCCCGAGCGCCTTTTCAACTCGGTGAACGGAAGAGCCACCGGAACCGACGGCACTAGGTACAAGGTTCGTGCCGCAGCAAACATCCCGTTTGAAAACGGGGCGCCCGTTGGCACCCCACCGGACTGGCTCAGCTTCAAGTTGAAAGAGATCGGACACTGAATCAAGCCGGCGCCGAAAAGGAGTGGGAGAGCCCGGACCGCCACGGTCCGGGCTCTCGTGTTGGTTAGCGTGACCTGTCAGAGTGAAGCTGTTGGAGCGGGAAGGGTTGCTCCAGCGTCTACGGGAGGCAACTGAGGCTTCGATAGCCTCCGAGAGTTCGCAAGTGCTCAGCGCAAGTAGGCCTCACGGCGAGGTTCCCATCGACATCCTCGATGTGGACTTTGGGAAACAGACAGAACCAGCCGAGTAGGGTGGTCTCGGATGCCGCTCAGCGGGATCCGAGACTGCTCGCGTTGTCAGCGTCGAGTGCCTGGTCGGGAGGAGATTCAGTGCGTGTTTGCGTTCTCGGCGACATTCGGGCAGGGACCAGCGGCCGTCCTGTGCTCATCAGCAACGAACGCCAGCAACGAATCCTCGCCGCCCTGGTCATTGCCGGTCGCTCTGGCCTCGGTGTTGAACAGCTCGTCACCCGAGTGTGGGACGAAGCGAACGAGCCGCCGGACGCGGTCCGCGCCCTGCGCACCTACGTCAATCGCCTCCGCAACGCCCTGGGTGACGACGGAGGCGAACTCGTAGCCACCCACCCCGGTGGCTATTCGCTTGCCGCCGTGCCAGAAGATGTCGATTCCGCCGTTTTTGAGAGCAAGATGGCGGAAGCCTCTCGTGAGCTCGATCCGTATGTGGCTCTAGAGCTGTACGACGACGCACTCGGCCTGTGGTCCGGGGCGGCGTACGGTGACCTGGCACACCTTGACTGGGTGCGGCCCGAAGCGGTGCGGCTCGACGAGCTTCGCCTGTCCGCCAAGGAGTCGAGGCTACTTATCCGTCTCGATGCCGACCGCCACGCGGACGTCGCAGCCGATGCCGGACGTTTGATTCTCGAGAATCCCTACCGCGAGCAGTTCACCGCTATTCGGGCGACGGCTCTCTATCGATCCGGCAGACAGGTCGAAGCACTCGCGCAGCTTGAACAGCACCGAGCCAGGCTCCGTAACGATCTGGGCGTCGACCCCTCTCCCGAGCTCCAAGAGCTCGAACTGAAGATCCTCAACCACGACCGGGATCTTGCGTCAAGCGACGCTGGAGGCCGCAGGCTGCGTGGTTACCGCTTGGGCAACCGGATCGGTGAGGGGGCGTATTCGATCGTCTACCGGGCCACCCAGCCGTCCATTGGCCGCGAGGTCGCGGTCAAGGTCATCCGCAAGGAGCTGGCGAACGAACAGGACTTCATCCGGCGCTTCGAGGCAGAGGCGCAAGTGGTGGCGCGACTGCAACATCCCCGCATCGTGCCCCTCTACGACTTCTGGCGGGAGGCCGACAGCGCGTACCTCGTGATGCCGTGGCTCGAAGGCGGCTCGCTCGCCAAGAGACTGCGTGCGGGACCATTGCCTCTCGGGGAGACAATCCGCGTCGTGCGCCACGTCGCCGCCGGCCTCGAGTTCTCTCATGACCGGGGTGTGATCCACCGAGACGTGAAGCCATCGAACGTCCTACTCGACAGCGAGGGCAACGCCTACATCTCCGATTTCGGAATCGCGCTCACCGACATCCCTGTTACCGACGATGCCCCATCGTCTCTGTCGGCTGGCTCGCCAGCGTATGCGGCGCCCGAGCAACTCGGCGCTGCCTCGATCGGTGCTGGTGTTGACACCTACGCCTTGGCTGTCATGGTCTACGAGCTCCTCAATGGCTCGCTCCCCTGGCCAGCGTCGGCCACTACTGCAACGCTGTTGCAGCATCATCGCAGCGGGCTGCCGCCACTTCAGCTCGCAGACAGCCGCGTGGAGCACGCCGTCAACTCGATACTTACCAGAGCGACGGCGACGGACCCGACTGACAGGCCCGCCACAACTGCGGAGTTCGCGGATGAGCTCGCCGGCGCCATTTCGCCTAGCCACCCTCGAGCCCATGCGGCTCAAGCCGTAAACCCATATCGCGGTCTCGCAGCGTTCGAGGAACCGGATGCCCCGTTCTTCTTTGGGCGGGAGGACCTCGTCACGACAGTCGTGAACAAGCTACGAAAAGAGCCGCTTGCGCTTTTGGTCGGTCCCTCCGGCAGCGGAAAGTCTTCACTGCTGCGAGCGGGGGTCATTCCAGCGCTACGGTCCGAAGGGAGTTTGCCCGTCGTGGTGACTCCATCGGCGGACCCGATCGGCTCACTGGCGTCAGCACTTGAGTCGATTTCTACTGCATCTGGCTCCATCCGTGCCGATCTGGACGCCGGGGCTCCGTTGGCTGCGATCATTGACCGGATTGCTCCCGGCTCACGGGTTGTCATCGCTGTCGACCAGATGGAGGAGTTGTTCACGCTCGCCACCGCCGAGGACGCCGAGATGTTCTTGGCGGTACTCGTCTCATCCGTCACTGAGCGTAAGACCGACGTCCGAGTGATAGCCTCGATCCGCGCCGACTTCTTCGGACATCCGCTCGCTTCTCCGAGCTTCGGGGCACTCGCCGGGCCAGCCACCGTAACGATCGGCCCGATGCAGGCTGAACAGCTGGCGGCAGCGATCTCAGAACCCGCTCGGCTGAGCGGCGTCGAGGTCGAAGAAGCGCTCGTCGCGCAGTTGGCTGCCGAAGCGGCAGGCCAATCCGGCTCCCTCCCGCTGATGCAGTACGCGCTGACCCGGGCATGGGATGAGCGCTCCGGCGATACGGTGACGCTCGAGGACTACCAACGGCTCGGTGGACTGAGCGGGACGTTGGTTCGTTCCGCCGAGTCCCTCTGGAAGCAACTCGGGCCTTCAGAACAGGACGCCGCCCGCCGTCTGCTTCCCCGGCTGGTCCACATCGGCGACGAAGTGACACGCCGACGCGAAGAGCTCGGGGCGGCGGTGAGTATCTCCGGTATCGAACCGAGCCTCATCGAGACCTTCGCCGATGCTCGGTTGCTGACCCTCGACAGGGATCAGACTTCACGAGAACCGACAATCGAGCTGTCCCACGAAGCGCTCATCAAGGCCTGGCCACGGCTCGCGCGCTGGGTCGAGGACAGCAGGGCCGCGCTGGTCACGGCACAGCGGCTCCGGACCGACGCAGCCGAGTGGGATGCGGCAGGCCGACCGGCGGATCTCTTGTACGGTGGGAGCCGTCTCGTCGCCGCCCAGGAAGCCGCATCGGATCCGGCCGTAGCCTTCGCCCCTCGGGAAGCGGAATTTCTCGAGGGTGCATCCCTGGCACAGGCGCAAGCCGATGAGGAGGCGATACAGGCGAGGGTGGATCAGGAGAGGCAACGGCGCCGCAGACGCGTCCTGCGCGCCCTGACGGCCGTCGCGGCGGTCATCGGCGCCGTAGCGGTCGTATTCGCCGCTGTCGCCCAACGTCGAGCTGCTGACGAGGCAAGCGCAGCCGACTTCAGCAAGCTCATCAGCCGTTCCACCGACCTTCAGGCCACCCAGACCGACTTAGCACTGCTGCTCGCCGCGGAGGCATACGCCCAGAACACAGGGATCGAGTCACAGCGCGCGTTGCTCGGTGCGTTGCAGAACGTGGACGGCGTCGTAGAAGTGTGGGAGGCTCCCCGTTTCCCCTTCACGTCGTTCGGCGATTGCGTCAGCATCACAGGTCCCGGGCAGTTCGTGGCCCAGCCGAACATGTTCACCAACGACTCACCCGATCCGGGCGGAGGGATCGTGGACATCAACATGATCGACCGCTCCGTGCATCGGATCGAGTCCTCGCGACTGGAATGTGACGTCCACCGGTCCCCCCGCAACGGCTCCGACAGCTGGCTGTACGTGGGGTCTGACAACACGTCGACCGCGATCGTCGTGAGCTCCGATGGCACCGAACTCGGCGCTTACGCCGGGTTCGTTCTGCCGTTCTTCGATGCCCGGGGACGGCTCTTGGCGAAAGACGGCGACCGTGACACCGTAGGCGAGTACGTGGAACTCGACCCGCTGACAGGCGAAGTGCTCTCGGACTCCCTCTTCGATGCGGAGGAGGCGACGCTCACCAACGGCGGCAGGTTCATCTCGGTCGTGTTCGAGCGTATGGACGGCGCCGTACCCGACCCGTCGGCCCTCCTGGACCCCACTACGTACGATGTGGTCGTCGACCTCTCCACCGAGACGGGACGCGCCATCAGCGGTCGAACGTCGCCAGACGACTCGCGATTCGGCTACGTGAGCAGGGATGAACGGCTCCTCGTGTGGGATACGGAATCCGGTCTGCTGCTCGTCGACGTCCCCGTCACCGACACGGCTCAGGCCATCGCAATCTCTCCGAACGGCTCGATCGTCGCCTTATTGATCGAGGGCGGAACCCTTCAGATCCGGTCAGGTACCGACGGACAGATCAACCGGACGATTGACATCGGTCGCGAGCCTGTGATGACGATCGATTGGCCTCAGGAGAATCAGATCGTTGTGCTGCGGACGACCGGGGTGATCGACCTCATCGCGACTGAGGGCGGAGGTCTCTTCGAGACTGGCCCGCCCTGCTGTGACCGCAACGAGTTCGGATTCATGGTGCCGGATGGCATCCCCAACCCCTTTGCCGTCTACGGGAACCTCCCCACCGGCGTGCAGACCTACCTCGATGTCGTGACAGGTGAGACGCTCGAAGTGGACTTGTCGCAATGGGTCATCAGAGGTCAAATCTCCACGGACATGCACGTGACCCGAGACAAGACCACCGTGCTGACGCGCGCCCCGTTCGAGATCTTCCGCGTTCAACTCGACGGCTCCAACGAAGCGCCCCGGTACCCATTCGGTGACAGATTCGTCGTCCAGGACGACACCCCCGGCCACCACACAGTCGATTTCCTCGGTGGCGACGAGTACATGTTCCTCAAGCTGACCGAGGGCTCGGTCAGCCCCGACGGCCGCGAGGTTGTGCTTGAGGAACTCCAGATCGGCATCATCAACATCGACACCATGGAGGTGGTCGTCGTGCCGAATCTCGTCGACCTTCGGGACGAGTCGCCAAAGGTGAACCAAGCTACGTTGCTCCCAGGCGGGGTTCTCCTGGTTGGTCAGGAGCTGGACGACGGCAGCATCCGCCAGCAGTACTTCACTGCTGAAGGAGAACGATTCCTCGAGTTCTTCATGCCGTTCGACAACGGGTGGTGGGTACTGACGCCCGATCGGCGCTACCTTCTCACGGCCAACGCACTCAACGACGAGGTGCGGCGTTGGGATGTCGAGACCGGTGAGTCGATCATCCTCCCGGTGTTTGCCGAGCCACAGACGCCCGATATGCTGTCCGACGGTCGGTTCATGATCCAGACGCGCTCAGGACAGTATGAGCTGTGGGACATCGAGGCTGGGGCGGCCATCGGAGTGCTGGCGGATGTGGGGCCTCGGCCGTCCTCCGCTCCGGCGGTCCATCCCGACGAGTCGCATGTATGGATCGTTCTCGACGGGACATGGACGAAGATTCCGCTCGATCCGGAGCGGTGGTTCGAGCTGGCATGCGAGCTCGCAGGACGATCTCTCACGGAGGCGGAGTGGCGTGAATTGGTTAGTAACGACCGTCCTTATCGGGATGCGTGTGCGGCCTAGGTGGGCCTATGGCTGATGAAAGGAAGACGGACAACGACACCGTCAGAGAAACTCAAATGGAATCTGGCACGCCCGGAGATGACTCGGCGAACTCGCAGAGTTCGACCCCCAACCTTCTGATCCGTAGATCTCCAAGCGGTGTCCATGGGTGTCCACAGCCGTCCATACAGGCCTGAAACAGAGGCTCTCGTTTCCACAGGCGTCCACACACGTCCACCGCCGTCCGCAGCGAATGGCTCCCAACTTGGCTCCCGGACCGAGTCCCACCATCGAAGCCGTGGCTCGTAGATGCGCCCTCGTTGGCGGCCGGTCACCTCGACCAGATCTCCTCGTTCGACGAGGGCATCGATGGCCTGGTGGGCAGTGGGGCGGGTCACGCCCGGGAGCTGTTCGACCCGTGAGCTCACACGACAGATCCCCTCGGCCCATGTCGAGACCATCGAAGGGTCGGGCCATGTTCCCTACCGATCCCACCCCGACCTGTGGCTCGAGACGCTCCTGGGATACCTGTTCTGACAGAGGGTGACGGGATTGCATCGATCACTCCGCTATGGCTGGTGCGCCCGGTGCTGAGCCGCCGGATGAGATGCAGATGCCGACACCCAAGATCCCGTGAGCTGATCAGCAGGACGCATCGTCGCCTGAGATGGAGATCGACCCGTACCTGTACTACCCGCCCGATTCGGGATCGGACCAGGGTTCGACGTAGCTTGAAGAAGGGGTCACGATCCAACCGAAAGAGGTGCAGTGCTGAAAGCCCGCGGGATCGATATCGACGATGGGAACCACCGACCAGAACTGAGAATTCGGCACCGTCCCAACATCAAGATGGAGCTGGTCTGTCGAACTAACGGTCGGCGACGTTCGCTCGTCCCAAGCAACGGGCTATCCCCATGTAGTAGGGTTCAAAGACTCTGCGAGTGGGAGAAGAATGCCTGCAATTGAGGGTTCCATCGATATTGCTGCGCCCCGGCAGGCGGTTTGGGATCTGATGTGTGACGTGCCGAGGTATCCAGAATTTGGGAACCTCAGTGACGAGACCCACATGATATCGGAAGGGGAGTTCGGCGAAGGGTCCGTGTACTCGGAGTCCGGCAAGGTCGCTGGGATGAAGTACGAATCCGAGTGGACCGTTACTCGTTTCGAACCCATTTCCAAGCAGGTGCACTTCGGGGTGGAGAGTTCGATGCATCTGGAGCTCACCTGGACCCTGACCGAAATCGATGCTGAGAACACGCGAGCCACCCAAGTTGTCGACGTGACGATGATGCCGAGTTTTCGCCCCTTGGGGGTCCTGATCGAGAAGCTGTTCGTCATCCGAAAGATGACTGGCGAGCTGGCAACGCTTAGAGAGGACATCAAGCGCATCGCCGAGGCCGAATCCGGCACGAACTGATCGCGTCCGGGCGATGGATGGTTGATCGATTGCTTCTCTCCCCGGAGAAGGTTCATCACCCCCCTCCCCCCAGCAGGAACCGTCGATCGAGATTGTCGCGCGCAGCTTCGGGGCCGAAGCCTGCGGGTTCGTCGACGATCTGGTGTCGCTTGCTCAGCTCCAGCTTCCCGCCGGTCACCTCATGGAGTGTCGACGCGCCCCGCCGCGAACGATGCAGTTCGGCCGAACTTGTTAAGTCGTCTTCGAGGAACTCGACGACGAGGGTTCAGCGGCACGCCCGGAGGCGACTCGGCGAACTCTCCGAGTTCGGTCCCCAACCTTCTGATCCGTAGTCAGAATCATGGGGTCCGGACTCTGTTGGCGATACGGCGGAATCCCTTGTGCCCCTAGGGTTCTCGCCTCTCACTGGTTCGCACCGCTTGTGGTCATTTC
>BTQP01000008.1:0-23834 GCA_036985935.1 Acidimicrobiia bacterium
CTCAGTGGCGCCGAGTCAGACGTAATGAGGCTTTTCTAGCTGTGCGAGAAAAGCAGTACGCTCGCTGCGCTCACTTTCGGTATACAGTCGACTGACTACCGCCTTCTGGCCGTCTACCGTCTACTGTCTACTGTCTACCCTCTTCTATAACAGCCCATCCAGGTCGTATAGCGTCGAGGGATGACGGAGTTTGCCGAGTGCTCTTGTCTCGATTTGCCTCACTCGTTCCCTGGTGATGCCAAGGCGGCTTCCCACATCCGAGAGTGTTCTTGGCGGGCGCGTGTCGAGGCCGTAGCGAAGCACGAGCACGGTCTGCTCTCGGTCGTCGAGGGTCGCGAGTGCACGCCCGAGTTCTTCGACCCTCGCCACTTCTCCGATTCGGGCGAACGGGTCCTCAGACCCGTAGTCCTTCACGAAGTCGCCGAGTTGAGCGTCACCATCATCTCCGACCGGTCGATCCAGCGAAACCGTGTCATTGGGTGCGCTGAGAGCAACCAGGATCTTGTCCTCGTCCAGACCGCTGACTTCAGCGATCTCGCGAATCGTCGGGATGCGGTGTAGCTTTTCCTGAAGCGTCAGCTCCGTCTCCTGCACGGTTCTCACAACGTCAACCATGTGAACGGGAAGCCGGATGGTGCGTCCGTGATTTCCTAGACCTCGGGTTATGGCTTGCCTGATCCACCAGGTCGCATAGGTCGAAAACTTGAACCCCTTGCGCCAGTCGAACTTCTCTACGGCGCGGATGAGGCCGAGGTTCCCTTCCTGGATCAGATCCAATAGATCGAGCCCGCGGCCCGTATAACGCTTCGCGATCGAAATCACGAGACGGAGGTTCGCACGGATGAACTGCTGCTTGGCGCGATCGGCCAGTCTCACGAACCTGACCAGTTCAACTCTCCGCTCGACCGACAGTGATGCCGATGACGTGAGCTCGATTTCTGCGTCCTGCCCTTGCTCTATCGACCGAGAGAGGCGCACCTCATCTCCGGCCGTGAGGAGATCGTGATTCGCCACAGCCTCTAGGTACATGCCGATCGCATCGGTAACCGATGTTTCCCTTGCAGCGTTCGCCATACAACCCCCCGATCGTGGCACCACGCAACCATGTGTTCAGCGCCATCGGAAGTTATCACCACGAGACCGATTCAGCAAGAGAGTTGTACCCTTTGTATGTCCAACAGACGGGAACCGAGATTTTGGTTCGGATTTGGGTCTTCTCCATCGCCCTGGGTGCCGTGTTTCTCGGCGCCTGCTCTGGCGCGTTGGGGGTGACTCCCGGAGATGCTGTCACGCCTCCCGCCTTACGGGCACCAACGATCGAAATCGTCACCGTTGCCGCCGACGATCTTGGTGCTGTCAATGCCTCCATTACTGCCGACGGTCGTTCTCTGACATCGGCCGCTTCCGGCGCTCTGTGGGTCGCCTGGGAGGGCGCTCCGATCGACATGACGGTCACCGCTGAGGGTTTCTATCCGTGGAAGTTCCTCATCGAGAACTACCCGGATGCCGGGCGAATCGAGTTCAGGCTCGAGCCAATCGTGCTCTCAGGACGGATCACGACCAATTCCGGTCTACCTCTGCCAGGAGCGAAGGTGTCGCTCGGTGATTCCCGCGACACGACAGACAACGAGGGCCGATACGTGCTCGAGCGCGCCATCCCTGGGACGATTGCTCTTTCCCGGCCGGCATGGGACGACATCGAGTATCCCTGGAACGGAGAGATCACAGAGTTCGACATGTCGATGGCTCCGACCATCGTGAAGGCCCTTCGGGTCTCTCCCGATGACATCCTGGACAGCGGACGATGGAATACGATCCTGTCGCTAGCTGATGTATCAGGAATCAACGGGGTTGTCGTAGATCTCAAGACCGAAGATGGCACCGTCGTGTATGCCACCGAGGTCCCCACCGCGAACGCGATCGGCGCAGTGAGCAGCTATTTCGATGTGCGCCAGGTGGTTGCTGACGTACGCGAGCGGGACCTGTACCTGATCGGCCGCATTGGCGTGTTTCAAGACAGCTTCCTCGCCGAAGCAGAACCAGACCACGCAGTTGTGAACGCAGAGGACGGCTCGCTCTGGCGTTCTCGCAACGGCTTCGCGTGGCTTGATCCTACGGATCCGGTCTCGTATGAGTATTCCATCGCCCTTGCAGAGGAGGCGTGCAAGGTCTTCGGGTTCGATGAGATCCAGTTTGACTACGTATCGTTTCCCCTCGGCGGCGACGTTTCAAAGGCAAAGTTCGACGGAGCGTACAACCAGGAAGTTCGGGTGGCGTCGATCGCCGCGTTCCTCACACGCGCATACGCGGTCCTCAGCCCAACGGGGTGCACGGTCTCGTCGACGATTCTTGGCATAGTCCTCGAATCAAGCTCTGACGAGGGTGTTGGTCAGAGGGCGAGCACCATGTCGCGCATCGTCGATGTTCTATCCCCGACGTTGTATACGACCAACTATGGCGCAGGATGGAAAGGTTTCGAAGATCCCGACGACAATGCAGTCGAGATCGTCTCAACCGCTCTGGATGGTGGACGCGGCAAGCTGGATGGATATGGATATCTTCGCCCATGGCTTCAGACCTGGGCTATCGACACTGGCGCACAGCGAGCCGTACAGTCAGCAGTCACCGACGATGGTATGGGTTGGCTGTTATGGAGCAACGAAGCGAATTATTCGGCGGACGCTCTTCCGCCTCGTTAGATGACCTGAGCAAGCTGATCGTGGCTTGCAGAGAATGCCCGAGGCTCGTTGCATGGCGCGAAGAAGTTGCAACGGTCAAACGTGCCGCCTATGCGAACGAAGAGTATTGGGGACGCCCCGTCCCCGGTTTCGGGGATCCTGATGCGTCGATCGCTGTGGTTGGCCTTGCTCCGGCGGCTCACGGCGCCAACAGAACGGGTCGCATGTTCACCGGTGACCGATCGGGAGACTGGCTCTACCGAGCAATGTATCGCGCCGGTCTCGCAAGTCAGCCGACGTCGACGTCGATCGACGATGGTCTAGAACTCCGCGGAGCATGGGTCACAGCCCCGGTGCGATGTGCGCCACCACAGAACAAACCGAATCCTGACGAGTCTGCAAATTGCGCCCCGTGGCTTGATGCTGAGATGAGGCTGCTGAGTGGTGTTTCTGTGTTCGTGGTTCTCGGGCAGATCGGATACCACGCGCTATGGGCGCACCTTGGGAGAACGGGTGAGGACCTGCCGCGGCCGCGACCAAAGTTCGGACACGGTCAGAGAGTATCTCTCGGCAATCGCACGATCCTGATGAGCTATCACGTATCCCAGCAGAACACATTCACCGGACGGTTGACCGAAAGAATGCTCGACGACGTGTTCGCGTCTGCCGTTCAGACTGCCAGGGCAGCTAACGAGGGTGCTGAGGAGAGACCCAGGGAAGGTGGCTACGGTTCCAGGAATCTTCCAGATACGGGAACGGGTTCTCTTTCTCGTCCCCCTGCTTGATCTCGAAGTGCAGGTGTGGCGTGGTGTGCTCCGCGTTTCCAGAGTCTCCTACGTATCCGATTACGTCACCGGCAGATACTTTCTGGCCCTCCATCAGTGTCGCGTAGAAGGCTGTCCACGTGCCGCCTTCGCCGTTGTCTGTGCCGACGATGTCGTTGTTGAGATGTAGATAGGACGACACCCACCCGTCGCCGTGGTCGATGCGTATGTAGTAGCCGGACGAATCGCTGAGCGCCATCTTTGTTACGACGCCGTCAGCGATGGCGAGAACTTCTGTTCCACGCCGACTCAATATGTCGGTGCCCTGATGTCTTCGACCTCCAGGACGGCGATCTCCCCATGAATCGCGAAAGGTGACTGCGAATGTTTCGATGGGGAACGAGGCGAATACGTACGTGGAATCCTGAGTCGCCGCCATGGATCGTGGTGCCAAAACGGTTGTCTGGATGCCTGAGAAAACGATGATTGCGACCGCTGTGAACGCGGCAAGGCGCAGCATGGTGGTGCGCATGGAATTCGACCTCCTCGGGTGACCGGACCTACCAGGTCACCTCACGTGTGATGTCAGGCAGAACGGTAGGACCGCCTCTCGTTTACCTGTGGTTGAAATACACACACCGCCATGGTGGAAACGGCGTTGTTGATTTCGGCGCAAGGTATCCTCACGTCAACTCACCAAGGAATCTTCTGTGCCCGACATCCCCCCTGTTTCAAACGACGCCGTCTGGATGGCTGAAAAGCGTGCCGCTGCACTTCATGACCTCCCGTCGCTCGAGATGCCAACCGAGAGCGAAGAGATCTGGCGATATTTGGACCTCGAATTCGATCCGCAGTTGTCGTCTGCGCCATCCGGTCCAGGTGTCGGATCAACGGATCCGATCGTTGAGGGCTGGCACGGCGCTGTCGTATCCGTTGTCGACGGATTCTCGGTGACGCGCGACGTCCAGACGATCACGGACCGCCAGGTCGAGATCGGGTCCGTGAGAGGAAACGACCTTTTCACCACAGCGTCCGTCGCGTACGCTCCCGGGGCCGCCTACGTGGGCGAAGACCTGCTGTCCGAGCCGGTGCTCGTAGACATGCAGTCGACAACGGATGCGACGACGTTCCCTGGCGTTCACGTGGATGTTCCTGGAGGCAGCGACGCCACAGTGGTAGTGCTGATGCGTTCGACGACGCAAGCGCCTGCCACGGTAGTGCCAACGGTGACGGCGGACGTCGGTGACAATGCACGGTTGACGCTCAGCATCATCCAGGACTGGAACTACGAAACCAGGGCTATGGGCCGGTGCGTCCTTCGGCTAGGACGAGACTCCGGGTTGGCCTTCAGCGAGATCGGGCTGGGTGGCAAGCTCGGTCGGCTCCATCTTGACGTCGATTTTGTCGGTGACGGATCTCACGCCAAGATCTACGGCGCGTATTTCGGAGAGGGAGACCAGACCCTCGACTACCGCTACTTCATGAACCACATAGGAACGAACACTCGCGCGGACATGTTTCTCAAAGGTGCAGTGGCCGACAGAGCCCTATCGGTGTTCACAGGAATGATACGAATTGAGGAGACGGGCCAACGTACGGAGTCTTTCGAGACGAACCGCAACCTCATTCTGTCCGAAGGGGCCTCGGCGCAGTCAGTCCCGAACCTCGAGATCCTCAATAATGATGTCAAGTGTGGTCACGGTTCGAGTATCGGTCCGCTCGACGATGACCAGCGCTACTACCTGATGTCGCGCGGCCTCACACCAGATCTCGCCGATCGCCTTCAAGTTCACGGATTCTTTGAGGAAGTCGTCGAACAGATACCGGATTCACACGTTGCTGCGTGGGCCCGCGAACGCATAAACGGCAAATACATCATGGCCCAAGAAGAGGGCAGAGTATGAGCGAGGTTCGAGTCGGAGCCCTTGAGGATATTCCGACCGCGTCGGGAACTCTCGTCGACGTTGCGGGCACTGCAGTGGCTGTGTTCAGGGTCGACGAAGGGGTGTACGCGATCGCCGATAGATGTTCACACGCCGAGGCGTCTCTCAGCGAGGGTGAAGTGCTTGACCGTGAAGTCGAATGCCCTCGCCACGGAGCGATCTTCGACATCGCTTCCGGGGCGGCGCTGACTCTGCCCGCGACGAAGCCGGTAGCGACGTATCGCGCAGCGGTGCGTGACGGTGAGGTCTTTGTATCAACGAACCCAGGCGAGGATGTCCAATGAAGTATGCACTTGAGGTTCACAACCTGAAAGCGAGCATCGGCGACCTCGAGATTCTCAGAGGGGTCGATCTTGTGGTCCCATTCGGTGAGGTACACGCGATCATGGGTCCAAACGGATCAGGAAAGTCGACCTTGAGCCACGTTCTCATGGGAAAGAGCGACTACACCGTTGAGGGTGATGCACGCATCGACGGCGCCGACCTCATGGGCATGTCCGTTGACGAACGCGCACGAGCGGGCCTGTATGGAGCATTCCAGTATCCAACTGAGGTTCCGGGAGTGTCCCTCGACCTTCTAACTGCGGCTATGGCCCAAAGCAACCCTGGTGATCCAGGATTCGCCTCGCGAATCGAAGCGACTTCGGATCGCCTGTCGATGGAACCCTTCAGGGGTCGCGCGGTGAATGTCGGGCTTTCGGGCGGCGAGAAGAAACGCTCGGAGATGTACCTGCTCGGTGTTGCGAACCCCAAGATGGCGATCCTCGACGAAATCGACTCTGGTCTCGACATCGACGCGGTACGTGAGGTGGCGGCAATGGTCGAGGCGCTACGCAGCGACGACCTTGGCGTTGTCATCATTACCCACTACAGCCGGATACTTCGATACATGTCCGTGGACGGGGTACACGTGATGGTCCGTGGTCAGATCGTGCGCTCGGGCGGTCCGGAAATCGCTGAAGAGCTCGAAAGCGCCGGTTACGCGGAATACCAAGTTGCCGCCGCTGGTTGATTCGCCAATGGTCGGCCAGCAGGATCTCCCGCTCGAAATCACCTACGTCGGTGACCCTATGTGTTCATGGTGTTGGGGTTTTGCCCCTGTGGTGGAAAAGATCGACGACTCCTTCGAGATTCCGGTGCGGACGATAATCGGCGGACTCAGACCCGGCGACAGCGCGGAGCCAATTGACCGCATCCGGCCAACCCTCGAGCACCATTGGAAGCAGGTGGCCGCTGTCTCCGGCCAGCCGTTCGATTTGGCTGGGATCGATAGGACAGACTGGATGTACGACACTCTCGTGGCCGATACCGCTGTGGTGACGATGCGATCCGCGGCACCAGCAGAGACGCTGCGATTTCTCGCAACCGTGCAGCGAGCCTTCTACGCGGAGCGCATCGACGTTACTGATCTCGATGTGTATCCGGATCTCGTCGCCGGCTTCCCTGTTGATCCCGACGCCTTCTCCGAAGCGCTGCGCTCGCCCGAGATGTTGGCCGCGACCGAACAGGACTTTCTCGAATCGCGATGGCTTGGTGTGTCTGGTTTCCCAACGCTACTTCTTCGCGACGGCACAACCACGGTTCCTATCAGCCTCGGATATGCGCCATTCGAACGAGTAGCCGAGCGGATCAACGGTTTCATTGAGAAGAACCATCCCGAGGCGGCCGAAGGTCTCGTGTGCGATATCGACGGTGTGTGCTGAGGATCCGTCGGATACAGTCGTAGGCATGAACGTAGACGCCGAGAGGCTCAGTGCGATTATTCGTGATGCCGACGGGGTATTGCTTGTGACCGGCGCAGGCATCTCTACCGAGACCGGCATCCCAGATTTTCGTGGCCCCCAGGGTATTTGGAAGACACAGCGTCCTGTTGAGTTTCAGGACTTCGTTGCATCGGAGGAGGCAAGAGTCGAGTACTGGGATCAGAAGGTTGTTTCCGCACAAACGATCGGTGCTGCGAAACCGGGCAGGGTGCACAGGGCCTGTGTCGAGCTCGAACGCGTGGGAAAACTCGAAGCGATCGTGACCCAGAACATCGACGGCCTCCACACGTTGGCTGGATCCTCACCCGATAAGGTGGTCGAAGTACACGGCACCGCTCGCGAAGTTGCCTGCCTCGACTGCCGTGAGCGCAGCGCTGTCACACCGCACGTCGAAGAATTCGTCGCAACGCGTATCCCGCCACGATGTCACTGCGGCGGCCTACTCAAGCCTGCGACGATCAGCTTTGGTCAGACCCTCGAGCCAGAGACGATGTATCGGGCGCAGCTCGCTGCTGAGGCGTGCGACCTCGTTATCGCGATGGGCACGACCCTGTCGGTATATCCAGCAGCTGACATTCCGTTGCATGCTGCCCGCAGGGGAGTTCCGTATGTGATCATCAACCAGGGCGGCACCGACCACGACAGATCACCTCTCGTGACGCTCCGCATCCACGCCGACGTTGGCGCGGTCTTCTCAGGCGCGGTGACCAGGGCGATCACCCCCTGAGCACGCGTCCCCAGGTCGCATTGCACGTATGCGTACAACCTGACCAACAGAAAGGTCGCTGGGTGAATCCCTGAGCCACAGGCTCCCTATTCTTCGGATGTCTGATGAATCGATCCGAGGAGACGGCACATGCGTATCGAACGTGACTCGATGGGCGACGTTCCTGTTCCCGATGGGGCGTATTACGGCGCTTCGACCCAGAGGGCTATCGAAAACTTCCCGATTTCGGACCTGCGATTCGGTCGCACGTTCATCTGGGCGCTTGGTCTGATCAAGGCGTCCGCCGCCGTCACCAACAGCTCGATGGGGCTGATCGACGCGGAAAAGGCCGATGCGATCATCGAAGCTGCGCAAGAGGTCATGGACGGTTCGCTCGACGAGCACTTCGTGCTCGATATCTTCCAGACCGGTTCGGGTACGTCTACGAACATGAATGCGAACGAGGTGATCGCGAACCGGGCTTCCGAGATCCTTGGTTCGCCGCTCGGCTCGAAACTCGTCCACCCGAACGACCACGTGAACGCCAGCCAGTCCTCGAACGACACGATTCCGACTGCCATCCATGTCGCCGCGGTTGCGGGAATCGAGCGGAACCTGCTGCCAGCACTCGATGCTTTGGCGGCCTCACTCGAGGCAAAGGCCACCGAGTTCGATGACATCCTCAAGTCCGGACGCACGCACCTCATGGATGCCACTCCCGTACGGCTCGGCCAGGAGTTTGGCGGATATGCCGCTCAGGTCGCAAACGGTGCCAAACGGGTACGCAAGATCCTGCCGGAACTTCTCGAGCTCGCGCTCGGCGGAACCGCGGTCGGCACCGGTATCAACGCACCGGACGGATTCCCGGCAGGGACGATCGCAGAGATGGCTCGCCGGTCCGGCTACGAGTTCAATGAGGCCCCGAACCACTTTGAGGCCCAGGCAGCAAAAGACGCTGCCGTTAACGCCTCCGGCGTGCTCAAGACGGTTGCGGTGTCATTGTTCAAGATCGCAAACGATCTTCGGTGGATGTCGAGCGGACCCCGGACCGGCATTGCTGAGATAACGCTGCCGTCTCTTCAGCCTGGCAGTTCGATCATGCCGGGAAAGGTCAATCCTGTCATCGCCGAAATGATGATGCAGGTCGCAAGCCAGGTGATCGGCAACGACACAGCTATCACATGGGGAGGCGCGAACGGCAACTTCGAACTGAACGTCATGATGCCCCTCATCGCACACAATCTGCTCGAGTCGATCGACCTGCTCTCGAGCGCGGCCAACGTCATGCGCGACAAGATGGTTGACGGCATAGAGGCCGATCCGGAGCGTGCGCAGTGGCTCCTGGAGCAGAACGTCATCATCATTACCGCTCTGGTTCCCGTGATCGGATACGACAAGTCCGCTGAGGTCGCCAAGAGAGCGTTCAAAGAAGGCAGAGGCGTCCGCGAAGTCGCTCTGGAGATGAAGGTTCTTCCAGAGGATGAACTGAACGCCGCACTCGATCTGCGGCCAATGACAGAAGGCGGGGTAGCGGGGTAGACCGTACGGTCGCCTGCGGCTCCCTTACCGTAGAGCGTAACGCTCGGCTTTGCCTCGCTCAGGGTACGGCACTGTCTGTGCGTGTGCTTCTACGCTCTACGCTCCCCAGCCTTCTTCGACTGTCTACCGTCGACTGTCTACCGTCTACCCTTAGTCCATGACTTCTGAGCGACGAGATCTGATCGAAGGGTTCCTCTTCACGGATCAGTATCAGCTGACGATGGCCCAGCTGTACTGGAAGCAGGGCCTTGCTGATCGCAAGGCACAGTTCGACTACTTCTTTCGGAGGTATCCCGACTACGGCGAACACAAAGCCGGCTACGTCATCACAGCGGGTCTTGGATGGTTGCTCGATTGGATCGAATCGACACGTGTTCGTTCCCAAGACCTCGACGCGCTGCGTGACCAGCGTGACGTCAACGGGAACCGACGTTTCGACGAGGGGTTCCTTTCATGGCTCGAAGGTGCAGAAGGTTTTGGGGGGTTGACGGTTAGAGCGATACCCGAGGCGAGGGTGGTATTCGCCCACGAACCCATCGGCATCGTCGAGGGACCGCTCGCCCTCGCCCAAATGCTCGAGACATCATTCCTCAACCACATGAACTACCAAACGCTGATCGCAACGAAAGCCTCGCGGGTTGCCGAACAAGCGAGAGGAGGCGCGGTCCTCGAGTTCGGGATGCGACGAGGGCCTGCTACCGGGACGAATGCCGGCACGCGAGCCGCCTTGATCGGGGGAGCGGATGCGAGTTCGAATGTTGGCGTTTCCCGGTCGCTCGGTGTGAACCCGGCTGGTACTCACGGCCATTCGATGGTGCAGCTGTTCATGGCTCTGGGTGGGGGTGAGCTTGCGGCGTTCCGTGCCTATGCCGAGATGTACCCCGATGAATGCGTGTTGCTGGTTGACACGATCCACACGCTGGAGAGCGGTCTCCCCAACGCGATCGTCGTGTTCGAGGAACTGCGAAAGTCCGGACACAAACCGATCGGGATTCGGCTTGACTCTGGGGATCTCGCGCATCTCGCTGTCCGCTCGGCCCGTTTGCTCAATGACGCCGGATTCGAAGATGTCGCGATCGTCCTGTCGTCCGACCTCGACGAGATGGCAATGTGGCAGATTCGTGAGCAGATCACAGATGAAGCTCCGTCGTACGGACTTGCTCCCAGCGACGTCACGGCTCGGCTTGTTTTCGGCGTCGGAACCAGGCTCATCTCTTCGCATGGGTACCCGGCACTCGGTGGCGTGTACAAACTGGTTGCGATCGAAGACAACGGCTCTTGGAAACCAGCGATGAAGATCTCTGATACACCCGAAAAGATGCCGCTTCCCGGCGGAAAGAGGGTGTGGAGGGTGTACGACCACCGTGGACTTGCGACCGTGGATGTCGTGGCAGGCGAATCGGAGGCTATCTCACCTGGCCAGTCGATACGCGTGTTCCATCCGCACCGTGCCGGTGTCGATCGCATGGTCCAAACCGCGGATGCAGCTGAGGTCGAGGGATTGCTCGAAACGATGTACGTCGGTGGCACACGGGTCGATGGGTCGCCAGACCTCGCCGAGCTGAGAAATCGACGTCAGAGGGATCTCGACAGGCTGGATGTTGGTGTGCGACGACTGATCAACCCACACCGATACCACGTATCAGTGACCGAGTCGGTCAAGCGGCTTCAGCAGGAACTGATCGCTCAGGAGAGCTCATAGCTCTCAGCTCTCAGCTCGAACCTTGAGAGCGCGGCATGCGCCTGATATCACTGAATCTCTACGCCTGCATCGACCATCGCTCCGCATGCTCTCGCACCATCGCCCGGCTCCATGTCTACTGCACTGACTCCGTCGGCGAGCACAACTGCCTTGAATCCATAGCGGCTTGCGTCTATCGCTGTTTCCTTCACGCAGTAGTCGGTCGCGAATCCGACGATGAACACTTCTACGACCCCGGCCTCAGAGAGCGTTCTGTCGAGGCCTGTTGGTGATTCGACTCCCGTTTCTGGATCCCTCACCGTGAAGGCTGAGTAGCCATCCTCGCCGGATGTTCCCTTCTTGATCACGGTATCTGGTGACTTGAGATCGGGGTGGAACGCAGCACCCCATGTGCCAGCGATGCAGTGATCCGGCCAGATGCCTCCGTCCTTGGCGAAATGGGGCGTCGATGGGGGATGCCAGTCCTTTGACGCCACCACGAGGGCACCCGCTTCGGTCGCGGCGTCGATCTGTGTGTTGATGAAGGGGATCACTCTGAGTGCACCGTCGACGAACAGCGACCCGGCGGGATCAACGAAGTCGTTCTGGACATCGACAACTATCAGAGCGGTCGAGGGTGAGTACGAGGTCACGTCGTGGCTGGAGCCTCGTCAAGCGCTTGCGTGAGCGTCGTCCACGCGAGATCTGCACACTTGATGCGTACCGGGAACTTCCGGACTCCCTGTAGGGCCTCGAGGTCGCCAAGAATCGATCCGGGCCGGTCGGGGTCGACGGGGTTGTCGCCCTCTTCGATCGTCATCATGATCTTGAACTTGTGAGTGAGGTCCCGAACGTCCTCGATGGACTTGCCGACGATCGTATCCATCATCATCGACCCTGAGGCCTGTGAAATCGAACAGCCTTGCCCCTGCATTGCGGCGTCCACGATCACTCCATTCTCGACGGCTACATCGATCGAGAACTCGTCTCCGCAGGAGGGGTTGTTTCCGTCCGCGTGAAGATGTGAACCGTTCAAGGAACCTCGTCGTCTTGGGTTCCTGTAGTGGTCGAGGATGACCTCTCTATAGAGCTCGTCTAGCTGTGACATCGTGGCCCAATCCAGTTGCAGGTGTCCGTAGGCAGTTTACGTGTCATGGTGTACCCCGGTTACGCGAGACCGAACAACTTTCGGGCTTTGTGAAGGGACGTAACCAACGCGTCCACGTCTTCGGGAACGTTGTAGAGATAGAAGGATGCGCGAGCTGTTGCCGGTACCTGGAAATACTTCATGAGCGGTCGGGCGCAGTGGTGCCCGGCCCTGACTGCGATGCCGTCCTGGTCGAGAATGGTGGCTATGTCGTGCGCATGGATGTCGGCGAGCTCGAAACTCACGGCGCCGCCTCGTTTCGTCACGTCCTTCGGGCCGTAGACACGAAGGTCCGGGATCTCGGATAGTCGGCCGAGTGCGTATGACGTGAGCTCTCGTTCGTGTGCGGCGACGCTTTCCATGCCGATCGCTTCGAGGTAGTCGACGGCCGCTCCGAATCCGATCGCCTCGGCGATCGGTGGCGTCCCCGCCTCGAACTTGTGAGGCACAGGCGCCCAGGTCGACGAATGACGATCAACGAGGTTGATCATCTCGCCTCCACCTTCTGTCGGTTCCATCTCCTCGAGGCGTTCGGCTTTTCCCCACAGCGTTCCGATACCGGTCGGACCAAGCATTTTGTGAGCGGAGAAAGCGAGGAAGTCGATATCGAGATTTCGAACATCCACAGGCTGGTGCGGGACGAGCTGCGCTGCGTCGACGACAACGAGGGCTCCGACGGAGCGAGCTGCGCTTGCCAGGAGATCGATCGGTCCGAGGGCGCCCGTCACATTCGACATACCCGAGAACGTCACGATCTTCACACGTTCGTCGAGGACGGCCTCGAGATCTTCTACGTCGACCGTGTAGTCGTCTGTGAGCTCGAGGTACACGAGTTCGGCGCCTGTGTGTCTGGCGATGATCTGCCATGGCACGATGTTCGCGTGATGTTCGGCGATGGTAAGCAGGATGCGATCTCCCTCGGAGAGGCGTTCCAGCGCCCATCCATAGGCGATGTAGTTGATCGCGGTGGTCGTTCCGCGGGTGAAGACTGTCTGGCCAGGATCGGCACCGATGAAGTGCGCCACCTTGTTGCGTGCGCCCTCATACATCTCGGTTGCCTCGTTCGCAAGGCTGTGCGCACCGCGGTGGACGTTGGCATTTGATGTTCGGTAGTACGCATCCATCGCATCGAGAACGGCGACGGGTTTCTGGGTGGTTGCCGCGGAGTCGAGGTATACGAGAGGGTGGCCGTTTACCTCGCGTGACAAGATCGGGAAATCCGCTCGCAAGCTTCGCAGATCGGTCACCCGGCGGCCACCTTGTCCCTGTATGCGTCGTATCCGGCTTCTTCGATTCGATCTCCGAGTGAGGCGTCTCCGGATTCGACGATCGCGCCGTCCAGGAACACATGGATGACGTCTGGAGTGATGAAGTCGAGCATGCGCTGGTAGTGCGTGATGATCAAGAAGCCTCGCTCATCATTCCGCAACCGCTCAATACCGTGGGCAACGATCTTGAGTGCATCGATATCGAGACCAGAATCCGTTTCATCAAGCACTGCGAACTCGGGTTCAAGGATCGCCATCTGGAGAACCTCGTTGCGTTTGCGCTCACCCCCGGAGAACCCCTCATTGAGGTAACGATCGGCGAACGAAGAGTCCATCTCGAGGTCTTTCATCGCTTCCATGACCTTGAGACGCAGCTCGAGAACGGTGTAGTCGGTACCGGTCCGATTCGACAGGGCAGCTCGTAAGAAGTTCACTATGGAGACTCCGGGAATCTCCTCGGGATACTGGAATCCAAGGAACATGCCGGCCTGTCCTCGCAACTCGGGGGCCATCTTGGTGATGTCTTCGCCCTTGTACGTGATCGAACCTTGCGTAACGACATAACTCGGATGGCCAAGGAGAACGTTTGCAAGCGTGGACTTACCAGACCCGTTCGGACCCATGATCGCGTGTGTTTCGCCGTGGTCGACCGTGAGTGTCACGCCCTTGAGAATCTCGGTGCCCTCCACGGATGCGTGGAGGTCGTCGATGACTAACAATGGATCGGGGGAGGGGGTTTGCAACATGGCCATGAGTGTAATAGAAACGAGCGTCGTATCCCGCGAACGGCTCAGACTCCGCGCAACGCGTTGAAGGTCGCCTCGAGATCGACCGTTTTGATATCGTGCAAGGGCGACATCTCCTGCACGTAGAAGCGATCGACTCCCCACGATGCCATCTGCTCGATCGCCCCTGCGGCTTGCTCGGCCGTTCCATGTGGCACCGATCGGGCATCGAGGAATGCGGCATATTCCTCGGCCGTCATGTCTCTTTTGGCTCCTCGTTCTGCAAGAGCTGCGGCGTGCTCGGACTCCGACTGATACACGAAAGCTGGTCCGGCAAATGAGATGAGGATGTCATCGGGATCTCTGTTCGCCCCTCTGGCAGCATCCCGCATCACGTCGAGTCTCTGCTCGAGGCTCTTGCGCTCTGAAACGAACATGTTGTACTCGTCCGCATAGGTCCCGGCGAGTCGAGGGGTTTTCTTTGGTCCGGTACCCCCGACGAGGGTCTGTAGTCCCTTTGAGGCCTCTGGTGAGATCGTCGCGTGGCTGAATGTGTAGTAGTCGCCCGAGAACTCGCCGCCTCCCGCGAATATTGTCCGGATGTACGCGAGTGCTTCATCGAGCATCGCGAATCGCTCGCTGAGCGGCGGCAGATCGAAGCCGAACGCATCATGCTCGGATTCCATCCAGCCAGTGCCGACACCGAGCGTGAAGCGACCGTTCGACATGCCGTCGATCGTGGTTGCAGCCTTCGCCATCACGGCAGGGTGGCGGAACGTGATCGGCGATACGAGCGTGACCAGCCGGATTCGCTCGGTTTCGATCGCGAGTCCCCCGAGAGAGACGAGGGCGTCGGTGGCCTCGGCCGAGGTGTCGAGATGGAGATAGTGATCCGATCGAGCGAACGCATCGAGGCCAAACCGTTCGGCCCACTGGGCGAGTTCAACAAGGCGTCGGTAGGAGCCCCCCATTTGCGGTTCGACGAATAGTCCTAGTTCCACTGTGCGCTCCTATTGCATCGGGATCGGAATGTACCAGCGCTGGGCGCCCGCTTCGCGACGCTAGCCTCTACTGAATGAATGGGCCTCTATTCTTTGCGGTCATGATGGCTGTCGTCCTGGCGTTCGGCGTTGCGATGTTCTGGCAAGAATCAAAACGTATGCAATCTCGAGAGGCGATCTATGGGGTTGAAGACTCCATCGAGTTCGTCTGGCTGAGCCTCGGCGAGGACCGACACGGACTGACAAGGGACGACATTCGGCGGATCCTCGAGTGGGAGATGCACTACTTGCAGAAGCCCGAGCTCTGGCAACCCGACGGTCCCCCCGTGGTCGGTGGGAAGGCAGCCGCGACGTATGCACAGGAAAAGTCTCTCGAGCACGGGTATTCGTACGAGCCAGACCAGATCTATGCCGTTCTCGATCTCCAGGCCGTCTATCTCGACGCCATAGGCGCCGTCGGCGAACCCGCCGATCCCGGGGACACAGTTACGTAGAGCGAACTGAGACCGCTATGTAGCCTTTGGTCATACACTCGCAACGCACATCTCGACCACGAGGATTCACATGGTGACACGACGATTCCTGATTGCGATCATCGCTGTGATCGCTGTTGTCGGCGCCGCGTGCACGTCCGGTGCGACGGAGCAGGCGCCGGTAACATCAACGAGCTCCACGACGTCGTTTGTACTCCCCGAGCTCGAGTTCGGCAGAGGCTCGATGCCTCCCTCGATTCCGGCATCGTTCCCTACGCCTGAGCAGGCCGTTGTCGGTGCGACCATGATGGCCGGCACAAGGAACGTGACCGAGGTCGTCCTTACCTTTCCAGCAGATCTCGCAGCCGTGGTTGCCTATTACACCAACAACCTTCCGGTGGTCGGATATGAGGTCGGCGACTCATCGGGTACAGCGGGCACCTGGTCGCTGACGTTCAGTGGGGAGGGTCTCAGCGGTGAGATCCGGTTCGAAACGGTTGCCTCCAGTTTGACGACGGGGACTCTGCTGTTCACCCACGGTTGACGCGCTACTATCGATGTCGACACGAGGCAGTTGATGGCACGGCTATCGAGATTCGAAGAGCATCGTTTCGTAGGGACACGAGACGACATGCGGGTGT
The DNA here is from genome assembly GCA_036985935.1 of Acidimicrobiia bacterium. Lineage (GTDB taxonomy): Bacteria > Actinomycetota > Acidimicrobiia > Spongiisociales > UBA5794 > JAMBLL01. The sequence goes on from BTQP01000008.1 coordinate 16,330, forward strand.
ACGACTGCGACGATGACGACCAGTTCGACGAACTGTCCGAGCGTGTTTCTGAAGAGAAGCTTCTCGACACCAAGCTCCTTCAGACCTTCGCCCCGGACTCGATCGCAGACGCGCGAAACCGCGGTTTCCGTCCGTACTAGTGGTGAACGCTCTCCGTGGCGTCCTAGTCATCGCCGTTGACATATGCGACCACATCTTGTGCAAGGCGCTCGCGCCGTGACAGGAAGAAGTGGTCGGACGAGGGGTAGACGTCAATCGTTGCCCCGATGCTGCCGGCGTAGGCTGTGAGAGCGCCAACATCAACGAGCTGGTCCCGAGCGCCAACGATGAACTTTCGTCGCGCTGGCTCGAATTCGTCGGCAGTGGGAAGGTCGGGTATCAAGGTGTTGCCAACCGGCGGGGCGATTCCGACATAGGTGGCGCGGGATCCCGAGGATGCTTGCCACCGCAGGGCGATGGCCGCTCCGAAGGACCACCCGCTCAAGGCGATGGGGGAGTGGTCAAGCGAATCGGCCCGGCTCATTGCCGCCGCTACGTCCTGCACCTCGCCTTCCCCGTTGTCGAAGGACCCGGTGGACGCTCCGACGCCGCGGAAATTGAATCGCAGCACCGCAAGCCCGGAGACAAGGGCGTGTTTCTTGATCTCATGGAGGATCGGTGTTCGCATCGTGCCCCCCTGTTGCGGATGGGGATGGCACAAGACCAGCGTGCCGATCGGATCGTTCGGCACCTCGAGTATCGCTTCGAGCCGGACTCCGTCGTTCGTTTCGATCATTTCTGCGTTCACAATGTTGTGAACCAGATCGCTGTGGAGGCAAGGATGATCATGCCGGCGGCGAGAGATGCGAGGATGAGGTACCGGGTCTGCACCCCGCAATCGTATCGGACCGTGGAGTGTGTGACCTGTGCTCAGCTATCCTTCCCGAATCTACCGATCCCGGAGCCAGAATTCGTATGTACGACATAGTCATCATCGGCGGAGGGCCCGGCGGTTATGCGTCTGCGCTGTATGCCCACAACTTCGGGCTTTCCGTTGCTCTGATAGAGAAGGATCGCGTCGGTGGTACCTGTTTGTTGCGAGGTTGCATCCCCGCAAAGGCATGGATCGAGTCTGCACATGTGTTCTCGACGGTTGCGGGAGCCGCGGAGTTCGGAGTCGAATCGTCCGCACCTGAATTCGTATGGCCGACCGCTCTCGCACGCAAGTTGAAGGTCGTAGACCTGCTCGTGAAGGGCCTTTCGGCAACCCTCAAGGCTCGAGGCGTTGAGGTGATCGACGGCCATGGCAGAATCTCCGGACCCGGACTCGTGAGTGTTGAGACTTCGGATGGATCACGCACCGAGATCGAGGCTCGCAATATCATCATTGCCACCGGCTCGGCTCCTGCGAGCATCCCTGGTTATGAGATCGACGGCGAGCAGATCGTCACCTCGGACCATGCTCTCGATTGGGCACACCAGCCGAAACGCGTGGCGATCATCGGTGGTGGTGTCATCGGGGTGGAGTTCGCCTCCTTCCTCGGAGAGCTTGGGAGTGAGGTCCACATCTTCGAGATGGAGGATCAACTCGTTCCTGGTATGGAGCCTGAGGCTGCGAAGATCCTTGCTCGTGCGTTCCGGCGTCGATCGATCAGCGCCCACACGGGTATCGGCGTTGGCCCCGCTCGCGTGACCGAGGCCTCGGTCACTGTTCCCTACGCGGACGACGCCGTGGAGGTTGACGTCGTCCTGATGGCGGTTGGGCGCCGACCCGTCACGTCGGATGTCGGCCTCGAGAACGCAGGAATCGAAACCGATCGAGGATTCATCTCCGTCGACAGCGCGACGATGCTGACCGGTGTTCCCAACGTCTATGCCGTCGGTGACATCGTTGCAGGGACACCGCAACTTGCTCATGTTGGGTTCGCGGAGGGCATTGCCGCCGTGACCCACATAGCGACGGGCGACACCGCACCCGTCGATTACAACGCGATACCGATGGTTGTGTACACGAACCCGGAGATCGGATGGGTTGGACGGACGGAGGCGGCGGCAAATGCAGACGGAATCGCGGTCGAAACTGCCGAGCACGGAATGCGTGGTATTGGAAGGGCTATCATCCAGAATGAGGTAGCAGGAACGGTAAAGATCGTTTCCGAGAGCGATGGCCCGATCCTCGGTGCGACCGTTGTGGGACCGGGCGCGGGCGAGCTCATCCACGAATTGATGTATGCAGTGGGCTGGGAGGCACTACCCGCCGAGGCTGCGTCATTCATACACGCACATCCAACCGTCGCTGAAGCGATCGGCGAGACGCTGCTCGCTTCCGCAGGCAGGCCACTGCACTGAGATCACAAGTACAAATCGTTCGCATAGGCGAACATCACAAGGAGCAAAGAGATGGCGGTTACGATCACGATGCCTCAGCTTGGCGAAACCGTCACCGAGGGCACCATCCTTGCCTGGGTAAAGCAGATCGGCGAGTACGTCGCCGAGGATGACATTTTGGTCGAGATTTCGACCGACAAGGTAGATACTGAGATCCCGTCGCCGGCTGCTGGTGTTCTGACGGAGATTCTGATAGCTGCCGGGACGACAGTCGAGGTGGGCACACCGCTCGCTGTGCTGTCCCAGGACTCCGATCAGCCAACAGATGAAGAGCAGCCGACAGCGCCGGAACAGTCGACAGCTGACAGCCAGCAACCAACAACCAGCGAGGGTCCTGCGACAACGAGAAGCGTCCGGCAGGAGAGCGCCGCGAGCACCGAGCGTCGGGGGGTGCTGTCGCCTGTGGTGAGAAAACTCGCTGCCGAGAACGACGTCGACGTTGCCATGGTGCCTGGAACGGGTGACGGTGGCCGAATCACTCGCAAGGACATTGAAGCCTTCATCGCGATGCGCGGAGCGGCGCCATCACCGACGCAGGTTGTGGCGCCTCCGGCGCAGCGGGAAGTTGCGCCGGCTGCTGCTCGTGTTCCGGTGACATCCGGCCAGCTCGGCGAGGTACGAGAGATTCCGCGACTACGGAAACGGATCGCGGAGAATCTGGTTCACGCCAAACGAACAACGGCGCATGTGTGGACATCCGTCGAGGTCGACTATGAGCGTGTTGCATCGGTCAGAGCGAAACACGGCAAGGCGTTCAAAGCATCCGAAGGTTTTTCGCTCACGTATCTTCCGTTCATTGCACGGGCGGCCATGGATGCACTCGCCGCGTACCCGACGGTTCACTCGGTTTTCGACCTCGAGGCAGGCACGCAGACGTTCGCGAAGGGCGTCGACCTCGGTATAGCTGTCGATCTCGACCAGTCAGGCCTCATCGTCGCGAACATACGCGGAGCCGACTCGATGACACTCAAGGGAATCGCCCGATCTATCCGCTCCGTCGCCACAGCGGCCCGCGGTGGCAAGCTCGGTCCTGACGACCTGTCAGGCTTCTCTTTCTCGATAACGAACCCTGGACCCTTCGGCTCTTTCATGAGTGTCCCGATCATCCCATCGCCCACGGCAGCGATTCTGAGCACAGATACGGTGACGAAGAAACCTGTCGTGGTCGAGCTTCCGGACGGTTCTGACAGCCTGGCGATTCACCACGTGGGGTACCTCGGCTTGAGCTGGGACCATCGGGTGTTCGATGGTTCGACTGCGGTGCTCTTTCTTGCCAGGATCAAGGAGAACCTCCAGTCGTGGGACTGGGAGCAAGAGCTCTCGTGACACTTGCGCCCGCCACGCCGACTCTTCGGACGCGTTGGCTCGGGCGCGTGAGCTACGAGGAGGCCTGGGATCTCCAGAGGGCGCTGTGGGAAGGTCGAGTGACCGGCAGGACGAGTGACGACTACGTCCTTCTCCTCGAACACCCACACACGTACACGATCGGTCGCAATGGCGATGGATCGAACCTCACGATTCCTGCTTCTGACCTGGCGGATATCGGAGCGACGTTGCACAATGTCGACCGCGGAGGAGACATCACTTATCACGGTCCGGGCCAGCTAGTCGGATATCCGATAGTCAGCATTCCGAAACTCGACGGCGGATTCGACGCGGTCGGGCATGTGCGCCGAATCGAGGAGGTGTTGATCGCCACCCTTGGCGACCTCGGGATCGATGCGTGGGCCGAAGATGGGTTCACGGGTGTGTGGACCGCGGAGGGCAAGATTGCAGCGATCGGCGTTCGCGTGTCTCGGGGAGTGTCAAGCCACGGTTTTGCACTCAACGTCGATCCCTCGATGGCGTACTTCGACAACATGATTCCGTGCGGCATCCCCGATAGGCCCGTGACATCGGTCGCAGAGATTCTCGGTCGCAAGGTTTCGATCGAAGAGGTTGTCGAACTCGTGGTGCCCTATCTGATCGAACTCTCCCCGAGCGGCACCAGTGAGGTGCAGCTCGGTGCTTTCGCTCGCGGCACCGGTCGGGCGACCTTCGAGGTCGATCGAATGGTCGACGCTGGAGTGTTCGGTGTGGCTTCTGGTAATGAGGTTCCCCTGATGGTCCGCGGGCTGCTCGCAGGTGAACCGGAGAAGCCTGAGTGGATGAAGGTTCGGGTTGACATGCGCGACCCGAGGTTCAAGGAACTGAAAAAGCTGAATCGCGAACTCGAGCTCAACACGGTTTGTGAAGAAGCAGGATGTCCAAACATCTATGAATGCTGGTCGTCAGGGACTTCGACTCTGATGTTGCTCGGCGAGATCTGTACGAGAGCATGCTCGTTCTGTGACGTCAAGACCGGCAAGCCCGGTGTCGTTGACGAGGATGAACCATCGCGGGCTGCGGACGCGATCGTCGCCATGGGTCTCAAACATGCGGTGTTGACATCCGTGAACCGCGACGACCTTCCAGACGGTGGAGCGACGATCTTCGCAAGGACGATCAACGAGATCCATGAGAGGTTGCCCGATTGCGACGTTGAAGTGTTGATACCGGACTTCAAGGGAGATGCGGATGCTCTTGACATCGTTCTCGGTGCGAAACCCGCGGTCCTCAACCACAACACCGAGACCGTTTTGCGTCTTCAGCGAGACATACGCACTGCCGCGAACTATGCCAGATCACTCACTCTGCTCGCCCGTGCCAAATGGGCGAACCCCTCGGCGATCGTCAAGTCGGGTTTGATCGTGGGTATGGGTGAAACGGATGCCGAGATCATCGGAGCGCTTGCCGATCTCAACGCTGTCGGAGTCAACGTCGTGACCGTTGGGCAGTACCTCCGCCCGACCTCGCATCATCGAAAGGTCGATCGGTACGTGGCCCCGGATGTATTCGACGAGTACAAGACCGCCGGTGAGTCGTTCGGTATTTCTCACGTGGAAGCTGGTCCGCTCGTTCGTAGCTCGTATCATGCTCGCGAAGCCCTCGAAGCGGCGGTATGAACGAGTTTCGTGATCGCATCGCTAGAGCCCAGACGGCGATTCGGAGCCAGGGTCTCGATGCTCTTTGCGTGTCTATCGGTTCCGATCTTCCGTACCTCACCGGCTATCGCGCAATGCCGCTCGAACGCATCACGATGTTCGTGGTCCCCGCCGATGGGCGAGCCACCCTTGTGGTGCCCGGCCTCGAAGCGTCGAGAGTCGATGTCCCCGACAACCTATTTGACGTGCGCGAATGGGCTGAGTCAGACCGTCCCATCGCCATAATCGACCGCCTCCTTGGCGAAGCCGGGGCCGTTGCCATCGGAGACGAAACGTGGTCTCGTTTCTTACTGCAACTACAAGAGGCGGATCCGCGTCGCTCGTTCGTTCCGGCTAGTGACCTGATGGCGACGTTGCGCATCCGCAAGTCCCGAGTCGAGATCGACGCACTTCGAGAAGCGGCGGGCACTGTTGATGCCGTTGTCGACGAAATGTCCTCTGTACGGTTCTCAGGCCGCAGCGAACGTGATATTTCGCGCGAGATCATCGACCGGACCATCGCGGGCGGGCACGACTCCATGGATTTCTGGATCGTTGCCTCCGGACCCAATGGTGCATCGCCCCACCACGAACCGCGCGAGCGGATTGTCCAACATGGCGACGCTGTGGTTGTCGACTTCGGTGGACACCAGGGTGGATATTGCTCCGACACGACCCGCATGTTCGTGGTTGGTGAGCCGCCGCATGGATTCGACGAAGCGTTCGATGTCCTTCGGTCGGCGCAGGCTGCAGCGGTTGATGCTGTGCAGCCTGGTGTCTCAGCCGGGTCGCTCGATACCGTCGCACGCGAGATCATCGCGGAAGCTGGATACGGTGAGCTGTTCATCCACCGCCTCGGTCACGGGATCGGTATGGATGCTCATGAACATCCCTATCTCATCGAAGGCAACGCCCAGATCATCGAATCCGGTATGGCGTTTTCTATCGAGCCTGGCATCTATGTCCAGGGGCAGTGGGGTATGCGTATCGAAGACATCGTCACAGTCACTGATGACGGAGTCGAGCGACTCAACCAATCCGATCGTGACTACCGAGTCGTGGCATAGCGAAACCCACAGGGGATTATTATCCCTGTCATGGAAGTCACAATCACCAAACTCGTCCACGCGTGCCTACTCGTTGAGAACGGGGGGAAACGGATACTGATCGATCCGGGATCGTTTTCATGGAACGACGAACGTCTCGATCTATCGATGGTCGAGGGCGTCGACAGGATCCTGATCACTCATGAACATGGAGATCACGTCTCCTATGACTTCGTCCGGGGCGTCCTGGAGCGCTCGAATGACGCATCCGTTGAGACCACTGCGTCTCTGGCTGCTCTCCTGGTGACCGAGGGCATCGAAGCCGTTACGACGGGAACGGTCCAATTCGCTGCACCACACGAACGCCTTCCCAGTCGACCTGGACCACAGAACGTGGGTTTCCATGTGGAGGGCGTGTTGTCACACCCTGGTGACAGCCACAGCTTCGTGGAGACGATGCCCATACTCGCCATGCCGTTCGTGGCGCCGTGGGGTTCGGTGACCAACGGCGTAGATAGATCACGACTCGTGAAACCGAAGGTCGTCATACCGATTCATGACTGGTTCCTCTCAGAGGGTGGCAAGTCCTTCATATACGGATTGGCTGAAGCCGCACTCGCCCAGGACGGCATCGATTTTGTGAACATCGAGAACTTCACGAGCGTCACGCTGTCCGTGTAGCCGACGGAACCAAGGTTCTCTCAAGCAGTACTCTGCGAGCTCTAGGAGGCACGATGACTATCGAACAGCGGGCGGTGGACACGATCCGGGTTCTGTCAATGGACGCGGTCGAAAAAGCGAGCTCCGGGCATCCGGGAATGCCGTTGGGCATGGCAGACATCGGCTTCGTGATCTGGACGAAATTCCTGAATGTAGACCCATCGGACCCGACCTGGCGCGACCGCGACCGCTTCATCGTCTCGAACGGCCACGGTTCGATGCTGCTGTACAGCTTGCTGCACCTATCCGGGTTTCCACTGTCGATGGATGACATACGGCAATTCCGGCAGTGGGGCTCCAAGACAGCGGGGCATCCTGAGTACGAACCGGACATCGGCATCGAGACTACAACGGGACCGCTCGGCCAGGG
>BTQP01000009.1:0-22839 GCA_036985935.1 Acidimicrobiia bacterium
GGCTCGATGTCGATCTCTCTGGTGGCTCATCTGGTCGTGGGACGCAGGAAACGACAGCTCCGTCTCGCAGGGTGACGGATGATGCCGGACATCCGCGCGTGGTGTACGCAAACGACTTCCCGATGCCATGGGGATGGAGGGTCTCCGCGTATTTCTTGACCAAGGCGATGTCGGCAGGGATAGCGATCGCCGCGGCGATGGCCGTGTTGTTCGGTGCTGCGATCGAATCGCTGTGGATGCGCGTGACGGCTCCGGCTACGGCAGGGGTTCTCCTGCTGATCACGGGAGTGCTGCTCGTGTTGGACCTCAAACGTCCCGATCGTTTCTACTACCTGCTCACGAAGGGGAACCCGTCATCGTGGCTGGTGCGAGGAGCCTGGGTCCTGACCGCCCAGGCGATCACACTCGCCGCGTGGTTCGTGGCGGGAGCCGCACAACTCGAAGGTCTTGCAACCGTGGCGATCTGGTTGGCTGCGATCAACGGGCTGGCAACTGCCGGATACACGGCGTTCCTGTTCGGTCAGGCGAAGGGTCGCACGTTGTGGAACAGTCCACTGCTGCTGTGGCACATGATCGCCGCAGCCTTCGTTGTCGGTGGGGGCGTGTCCCTGGTCGCCTCGACGGTATCCGTGACCCGTGAGTTCTCTGGATCGTCGGCTTCACTTGGCTCCGAGCCGCTTCCTGTCGGTACCGTCGCATTCACCTGGACGATGCTCATCGGTGCGATAGGACTTGGGATCATCGCTGTTTTGGAGCGCAGGGCGAGCCATAGCCCGGACGCCTCTGCCGCCTACCACCACATGACCAGGGGCGAATTCGCATTCGACTATTGGGTCGGCTTGATCTTCAGTGTTCTCACCGCAGGCGCTACAGCCATCGCGATCCTGCTTGGCACGCCTCCTGTCATCGGAGCGGCTGGGGGTCTCGTTGCCATGCTCGGTGTCTTCATGGTCGACGATGCCTTTGTGAAGGCCGGACAAAGTGTTCCACTGACATGAGGTGCGTATGACGACCGACAACGACATTCCGAGGCTCATGCCAGAGGGCGAACTCACGAACTATCCCCCCGTTGAACGCTGGGACGATTGGGAGGAGTACGACGCCAAAGCATGGCCGGACCGTGTCAAGAGCACGTACAGACTGATACCTACGACGTGTTTCAACTGTGAGTCGGCGTGTGGGCTGTTGGCCTACGTCGACAAGGACACGGGAAAGATTCGTCGGTTCGAAGGCAATCCGGAGCATCCGGGATCACGCGGTCGAAACTGCGCAAAAGGGCCCGCCACCATCAATCAGGTGGACGATCCCGAAAGAATCCTCTACCCGCTCAAACGAGTCGGTGAGCGCGGCGGAGGCGAGTGGGAGCGCGTCACGTGGGAGGAAGCACTCGCGGATATTGGTGGTCGTATGGGGACCGCCATTCGAGAGGGCCGCAACGAGGAGATCATGTACCACGTCGGGCGTCCGGGCGAGGACGGCTTCATGGACCGCACCCTCAAGGCTTGGGGGGTTGACGGACACAACAGTCATACGAACATCTGCTCCTCGGGGGCGAGGATCGGGTACGCAACATGGTCCGGATACGACAGACCATCTGCCGACTTCGCAAACGCGAGGTTCATCCTTCTGCTCTCCGCCCACCTCGAGACGGGCCACTACTTCAACCCACATGCCCAGCGCATCATGGAGGCGAAACAGGACGGTGCGAAAATCGCGACGGTAGATCCGAGACTCTCGAACACGGCGTCGATGTCGGATCACTGGCTCTCGTGCTGGCCGGGGACGGAACCTGCCCTGCTTCTGGCGATCGCTCACCTCCTGCTCGAATGGGACGCCGTCGATCATGATTTCATGGAGAGGTGGGTCAACTGGAAAGAATCCCTCGCGCAGCGTCATCCCGGGCGACCGCAGACCTACCGAGAGTTCATCGAGGTTCTCAAAGAGGAGTATTCGTCGTACACACCGGAGTGGGCAACCGAGGAATGCGGGTTGCAGGCAGGCCAGATCGAGTCGGTAGCGAAGGGTATCGCCGGGGCCGGCCATGCGTTCTCGTCACACACGTGGCGATCGGTCGGATCCGGCAATCTCCATGGCTGGCAGGGAGCGCGCACGCTTCAGTTCCTCCACGTTCTCACCGGTTCGGTCGGGACGAAGGGTGGTCTCTCACCGTCTGGCTGGGTCAAGTTCAAACCACAACACTGGAACATGCCTCCTCCACACAGCCGGTGGAACGAGCTTCTATGGCCGAAGGAATATCCGTTGAGCTATCACGAGATGAGCTTTCTGCTGCCGCACTTTCTAAAGGAAGGTCGGGGAAAGCTCGATGTGTACTTCACCCGCGTGTACAACCCGGTGTGGACGAACCCCGACGGCTTCACGTGGCTGGAGGTCCTCAAGGACGAGTCGTTGGTTGGTCTCCACGTTGCCCTCACCCCAACGTGGTCCGAGACCGCCTGGTTCGCCGACTATATCCTTCCCATGGGTGTGGCTGCCGAGCGACACGACACTCATAGTTACGAAACGCATGCTGCGAAATGGCTCGGGTTCCGACAGCCGGTGCTCAGGGTCGCGGCCGAGCGTGATGGCAAAGTCGTGAACCGAACCTACGAGACGAACCCTGGAGAGGTGTGGGAGGAGACGGAGTTCTGGATCGATCTCTCGTGGCAGGTGGACCCCGACGGATCCCTCGGCATCCGCAAGTGGTTCGAATCGCCGAACGACCCTGACCGCCCTGTGAGCGTCGACGAGTACTACGGGTGGATGTTCGAGAACTCGGTCCCCGGACTTCCGGAGAAGGCAGCGGAGAAGGGACTCACGCCTCTGGGGTATATGCGGCGATTCGGTGCTGTTGAAGTTGCTCGGGATGTGTATCAGGTGAACGAGACACCTGTAGAGGATGCGCTTATCGATGACAGAGGTATTGCGCACAAGGATGGCGCACCGGTAGGTGTCGCTATCGGTGGTGATGTTGTCCAGGGTTTCAAGACCCCGAGTCGAAAGCTGGAATGGTATTCAGAGACCATGCATGAATGGGGCTGGGCCGATGAGGCCATCCCGGGATATCAGAAGACGCACGTCTACTGGCGCGACATGGACATGGCGGGTGCCGAGCGAATCCTCGTGCCGATCTTCCGACTTCCGACCCTGATCCACACACGTTCGGGGAACGCGAAATACCTGTACGAGATCAGCCACGGCCATCCATTGTGGATAAATGTCGACGATGGCGGTGCGTTGGGTCTCGAGACGGCAGACCTTGTTCGTATCGAAACCGAATCCGGTCACTTCGTGATGCGTGCCTGGCTCACCGAAGGCATCCGCCCTGGTGTGGTTGCCGCATCGCATCACCTGGGTCGTTGGCGACTCAATGACGACAAAGGAAATGAACGCTGGTCCTCAGCGCTCGTCAACGTCGAACAGTTGGAGGAAGGCAAGTGGCGCCTGCGCCAGTTGAAAGGCATCGAACCCTTCACCTCCGAGGACCCCGATTCCGAACGTATCTGGTGGCGTGACCCCGGTGTCAACCAGAACCTTGCGTTCCCGGTGCACCCGGATCCGATATCCGGCATGCACGCCTGGCACCAGCGGGTCCAGGTCGTCCCAGCCAAGCCAGGCGACCACTACGGCGACGTTGTCGTTGACACCAACAAGAGTTTCGAGGTCTACAAGAAATGGTTGGACCTCACGAAACCTGGACCCGGCCCCGGCGGTCTCCGTCGTCCGCTTTGGTTCGACCGACCGATTAAACCCACAGAGGATGCGTACCGGACGTAGTCCTGTGCGAGGATGCCTACCACGCAATACGCAGTAGGTGCTACGTACCGCGATCTCTCGTCAGTCGACGTTCCGGAGCTCTCGAGGCGTTCTCGCGATGAAGTACTTTGCCTGGGCGTGATGACAGATGATCGCAGACGTTGTCTGCTCCGGTTGATATTGGTAACCCGTGTCTGGCCCGACGACGACGCCGATCCGTTCGGCCTCGAGCAGGTCCGCGACCGTTAGGTTGTCTTCGAGGTTGGGGCACGCAGGGTATCCCCACGAATACCGTCCGCCCTGGTACCTCTGGCGAAAGAGGCCACGTATCGTGGGGTCGTCCGCTGATCCGATGCCAAGCTCACCTCGCATGCGTGCGTGCCAGTACTCGGCGAGCGCTTCCGTCATCTCTACGCCGATACCGTGGAGCATCAGATACTCCTCGTAGCGGTCCTCCGCAAACAGTTCGGCGGTCCTCTCCGAAATGGCAGGACCCATGCTGACGATGTGGAATCCCACGACGTCGACCTCATCGCTGTCTAGCGGTCTGAAGTAGTCGGCGATGCATAACCACGGATCCGCGTTCTGGCGTGGGAAGCTGAACCTCGCACGTTCCTCGGTACGATCCGTGTCGGTCCACACCACGACGTCGTCCCCGTCGGAGTTAGCGGGGAAGTAGCCGTACACCACGTGAGGTTGGAGCAGGTCGTTTGCCCTGGCCGATGCGAGTTCCCGCCTGATCTGGGGAGTCAGGCGTTCTTTGAACGAGGCATCGTCCTCTCCATCCTGCGGTCGATACTGCCACTGGTTTCTCAGCAACGCGGTTGTGTTGAGATACCTGGCGACGTCATCGAGTTCGATTCCCTTCACGACGCGTGAACCGAAGAACGGCGGTTCCGGAATCGTTTCTGCGTTCGAGACGCTCGGCGCGCGGAGAGGCGGCTGGGTGGAGGGCTGCTCTCTCGGTGTCACGTGTGGTATGAACCGCTTTGGGGTCGTAGGTGGATCACCGTCGCCGGTGATCCACTGCATGGCGGCGAGGCCGGCGAAAGCGTCCTTTCCGTAGACGAGCGGACCTTCGTAGCGGGCGGCGAGATCCGATTCGACGTACTTGCGTGTGAGCGCGGCCCCGCCGAGCAGTACGGGGACCTCCCCGAGTCCTCTGCGGGAAAGTTCGTCGAGGTTGTCTCTCATGATCAACGTACTTTTCACGAGCAGTCCACTCATGCCTATGGCGTCGGCATCGTGTTCCTCGAACGCTTCGATCATCTGCGAGATCGATACCTTGATTCCGAGGTTGTGGACGCGGTAGCCGTTGTTGGACAGGATGATGTCCACGAGATTCTTGCCGATATCGTGAACATCTCCTGAGACGGTCGCGAGGACGATCGATCCCCGGTCTGCTGCATCGGCCTTTTCGAGGTGCGGTTCGAGATACTTGACGGCAGCTTTCATCGTTTGCGCCGAACGCAGGACGAAAGGCAGTTGCATCTCCCCGGCGCCGAAGAGTTCGCCAACGGTCTTCATGCCTGCCAGTAGCGAGTCGTTGATGATCTCTATCGCCGGCCGCGTGGTCAATGCTTCGTCGAGGTCGTCTTCGAGACCGACGGCGTTGCCTGTGATGATGCGCTTCTCCAGCCGTTCGTCGAGCTCCAGCCCATCGAGGGGGTCTTTGCGACTTGAAACCTCGGTGGCCGTCGCAAAGGTTTCGAGCAGCGTTTCGAGCGGGTCGTATCCTTCGGATCTACGATCGTAGATGAGGTCGAGGCAGACTTTTCTATCCTCATCGTCGATCTGTGAGAGTGGTGTGATCTTGCCCGCGTGGATGATGGCTGCATCGAGTCCCGCTTCGAGGCATTCGTGCAGGAACACGGAGTTGAGGACGCGACGTGCAGGAGGCCGAAGACCGAACGACACGTTGGACACCCCCAGAACGGTATGCACCCCCGGTAGCTCCGCCTTGATCCTCCGTATCGCCTCCATCGTTTCCATCGCATCTCGTCGCAGATCGTCATCTCCCGTGGAAAGAGGGAACGTCAGTGCGTCGAATAGCAGATCACTCGGTGCGAGTCCATATCGGGTTGTTGCGATGTCGTACAGGCGGTGCGCAACCTCCATCTTCCATTCCACATCGCGTGCTTGACCACGCTCGTCGATGAGGAGACAGATAACGGCAGAGCCATGCTCGCTTGCAAGGGAAAAGACCCGGTCGAGCCGTGAGCCCGCCTCTTCACCGTCCTCGAGGTTTGCGGAGTTCAACACAGATCTGCCACCGATGCGCTCCAACGCTGCCTGCATCACCTCGGGCTCTGTCGAGTCGATCACCACAGGAGCCGTCACATCTGTTGCGAAGCGCTGTGCGAGCACGTCGATGTCAGACACGCCGTCTCTTCCGACGTAGTCGACGCAGAGGTCCACCAGGTGCGCCCCCTCCGCCACCTGGTCCTCACCGATAGCGACGCTTGCATCGATGTCCCCGGCGAGCATCGCGTCCCGGAAGGCTTTCGATCCGTTCGCGTTGGTGCGTTCACCGATGATGAGGAACGAGGTGTCCTGTTCGAACGGGACCGTTGCGTATGTCGACGTGACGCCTGCGACAAGAGATGACTGTCTCGGGGCCGGTTGTGCGGGCCGCACCGTTTCGATGATCTTCGTGATGTATTCGGGTGTCGTGCCACAGCATCCCCCGACAACGCTCACACCGAACTCCTCCACGAATGCCTTGAGGTGCTGTGTCATGTCATCGGGTTCGAGGTCGTAGTGCATTTCACCGTCGACCACTGACGGCAACCCGGCATTGGGGATGATGCTGATCGGTGTCGATGCGCTCCCGGTGAGGTACCGCACCGCCTCGTACATCTCTTCGGGGCCTGTTGCACAGTTGAGTCCCATCACATCGACACCAAGCGACTCCATCACCGTGACTGCCGCGCCGATCTCGGTCCCCGGCAGCATGCGACCGGTGAGCTCGATGGTGACCTGCGCCTGGATGGGAACCTGTCGTCCACTCGATCGCATCGCCCGTCTCGCCCCGTTGACGGCTGCTTTGACGGAGAGCAAGTCGAACTGCGTTTCGATGAGGATGAGATCGACTCCGCCATCGATGAGACCCGATGCCTCGATCTCGAATTGGTCCCGCAGATCGGCGTATCTGATCTGGCCCAGCGTTGGGAACTTCGTTCCGGGACCGATCGAACCCGCAACGAATCGTCCCTCGTACTCGTCGGCAACACTGCGTGCGATAGTTGCTCCAGAGGCCGCGATCTCGTACGCGCGGTCTTCGAGACCGTATTCGGCCAGAGGGGTGCCGAAGGCGCCAAACGTGTTCGTTTCAACGATGTCGGCGCCGACCTCGAGGTATACACGGTGGAGCCCCTCGATGACATCGGGGCGGGTCACGTTGAGAATCTCGTTGCAGCCCTCGAGGTCCGGCCCGCCGAAATCGTCTGCGGTGAGGCTCTGGCCCTGCAACCAGGTACCTGTTGCCCCGTCGAACACGATGACGCGGCTCGATGCAGCGTCGAGGTAGTCGCTCATTGCCGAACCGTATCGATGTGCCTACAGGAAGATTCTGCTGATTCCACCGTATCTACTCCGTTCTCTCGAAACGCTCACGCGCCTCGAGCGGAGACCGCTCGGTGACTCTCATCGATCAGGCATTGGCACCGAACGAGTCGGTTGCCGCGGCTTCATAGGGCCTGTCCCTCCACCGCTCTGGATGAGCGCTTCGTGATTGGACAATAGTGCCCGAACAGCGGTTCGGAAACGATTTTCGTGTCACCTATTGGGCGCGCCGTCGTCGACGTCTCCGGCGTATGCCACCGAAAATGACTGTGAGCAACGCCCCGAGCACCATCGAGATGACGATCACCACATACAGGGGCGCCTGTCCGCTCAGGAACAGGAAATCTACGCTGGTCTCCTCGGTGTTCTGAAGCATGAAGACCGCTGCCACGACCACGATCACGATCGCAAGAATCAATACGGCGACTCGTCGGTTCGAACTGCTCGATTGTTCGAGATACTCGTCGTACTCATCGGTCATACGGGAATCCTCCTCTGTGCCGGCCTTATCGTACGGCACCACCGGTCCCGAGAACGGAACGCGTCATGGAGACACACGCTCGTGAGTCGATACGTCAGTCGACGTCGATGTTGACGCGTCGCAACATCTGTGCATTGACCGCAACGACGATCGTGCTCACCGACATGAAAACCGCTGCGAGTGCAGGCGGCATGTCGAATCCCCACGGCACGAGTACCCCGGCGGCGAGCGGAATCGCCACGATGTTGTACCCCGCGCCCCACCAGATGTTCTGGAGCTGCTTTCGGTAGCTTGCGCTCGACAACCTCAGGATCTTCACGACCTCTCGAGGGTCGCTTCTCACCAGGACGAGGTCGGCTGCTTGCACGGCGACGTCGGTTCCGCTACCGATAGCAATACCGATGTCCGATCTCACCAATGCAGGTGCATCGTTCACTCCGTCGCCGACCATGCCGACCCGATCACCCTTCTCCTGGAGTTGAGACACATACGCGTCCTTGTCCGCGGGGAGCACCTGGGAAAAGACGATGTCGAGGTCCAGGATGTCCGCGACGGCTTGTGCGACATCATCACTGTCGCCGGTGATCATCCCGACGCCTACGCCACGCTTTTTCAATGCCTTGATAGCTGTGGAGCTCTCCGGCCGGACGATGTCCGATATAGCGATCGCTCCAACCGGCGCCTCACCTTCGATCACGTATACCACGGATTCACCCCGTTCACCTGCGGTGGTGGCGAAGGTGGCGAGGGCAGGTGGCACGACCAGCTCCATGCTCTCGAGGAGTCTTGGGCCGCCGACGAAGACATCCGAACCGTCGATGGTGGCTCGAACGCCGCGCCCTTTCAAAGCTTCGAACGACGACGGCGTGGGAACGGTGAGGCCGCGTGTTTCCGCTGACTCCCGGATGGCTCGTGCCATCGGGTGCTCGGAATCGCCCTCTACGGCCGCAGCGAGGGCAAGCGCTCTTTCGGGTGCCGCCCCGTCGACCGTCGCCATCTCGGCAACTCCCATTTGCCCGGTAGTGAGTGTCCCCGTCTTGTCGAAGATGATCACGTTCAGATCTTTTGCGTCGTCGATCGCCTCGCGTTTGCGGATGAGGATGCCGTTGGTCGCAGCGATCGATGTGGTGTTGGCGACAACGAGTGGGATCGCAAGACCAAGCGCGTGCGGGCATGCGATCACAAGCACCGTCACGACACGAGCGACAGTCCTTCCGTTCACCTCACCATCAATCAAGGTCCAGATGACGGCGGTCGCTGCCGCTGCCGTTATTGCCGCATAGAAGAGAAACGAAGCTGCCCGATCCGCGAGAAGCTGCGTTGGCGACTTGCTGGCCTCGGCTTCCGCGACGAGTTTCATGATCCCGGATAGCGCGGTGTCGTCGCCGGTCGCAGTCACGGTGGCGCGAACAGACCCTGATCCGCTGTTGATCGTCCCGGCGATGACAGGAGCATCAACTCCCTTCTTCACTGGACGCGACTCGCCGGTGATGAGCGCCTCATCGAAATCTGATTCACCGTCGACGATTACACCGTCTGCCGGCACGCTGGCACCCGGGCGAATGAGGACGATCTGCCCTTGGGAGAGATCGTCGGCCGGCACGACCGTCACGGTGCCGTCTGGTCCTTCGACATCTGCGGTATCCGGCATGAGCTTCGCCAGTGCTCCGAGCGCACCCGAAGCCTGACGCACAGCCCGCATCTCCATCCAATGACCGAGCAGCATGATGTCGATCAGGGTGACGAGTTCCCAGAAGAAATCCTCTCCGATGTCCACGAAGAGGGTGAGCATCGAGAAGCCGTATGCCACGGAGATCGCGAGCGCGATGAGAGTCATCATGGCCGGCAGGCGTTTCTTGATCTCGAACGTCGCCATGTACAGGAAAGGGAATCCGCCGTATACGAAAACGACGGTGGCGATAACAGGGACTATGAGGAACGAACCAGGGAACGTCGGCGCCTCGTAGTTCAGCCAACGCTGGACGGCCTCGCTCCAGATGAGGACGGGGACACTCAATGCCAACGAGATCCAGAAGCGCTTCCGGAACATGTCCTCGTGGCCCGTGTGATCCGGGCCATGGCCGGCATGCTTGTCAACCCCATGCTCGGCATGGTCGCCGCGGACAGCTTCGACTTCTTCGGGTGCGACGCCCGGCTCTACAAGGGTCCCGCGACGATGCCCATCGTGGTCGCCGTGGTCGGTGGCGGTGTCATCCTCGAGGTGACAGAGCCGGCAGCACGAGCATCCGATTGTGGCGGTAGTACCTCCGCCGTGGTGGTGTGTTGCCATCGTCACTGTTCGCCTCCGATCGACTGCCATACGATAGTCGACGAGCCGGGACGCGTTCCTGTGCGACAGTGGCTGGAATCATTTGTGGTCGCCGTCGCGTGGCGCGATCGACGATCCAAACATCTGGGGATTCAGCCTGTTGTTCCAGGCGCACGCCACTAGGCTCGGTGGTCATGTCCATGGGCCAACCTGTATGAAGAAGTACGCCGTCCCGCTCGTCTCGGCTGCCGTCGTAATCATCATCCTGCTATTCGTCGCCCTCGCCGGTGGGGGGTCATCCTCCTCTGCTCCCCGCGACCCGATGACTGGCAAGACCGAGTTCGACATTCCCGTTCAGGACCCGGTTCTTGTGGCTCAAGGTGACGTGCTGTATCAGGCAAGTTGCTCGGTCTGCCACGGCTCTGACCTGCGTGGGACGTCGATTGGTCCCTCTCACTTGTCTGTTATCTACAACCCCGATCATCACGGCGACAGTTCCTTTGCCGCAGCCGTTATCACCGGCGTTCCCGCGCACCATTGGAATTTCGGTGATATGCCTCCCGTGGCCGGTATCACCGAGGCTGACTTCAACAGGATCATGGCCTTCATCCGCGAGAACCAGCGTGTTGAGGGTTTCGAGGCGTATCCACCGCGGTAGTGTCGGATCTCGGCACAGCGCACAAACGCACTCGTACGCCATACTTGGTGACATGCGGATTGTTGTGACGGTAGCGGCGCTGGCTCTCGTGGCTGCTGCCTGCTCTCCGGTGGGGACGTCAACCACCACGAGTGGAGAGTCGGTTGACTCCACAACACCGGGCCAGGCACCGCCCGCTGATCTACCCGAAACGACCTCGACGACGCAGGTCTCCACGACGAGCGCCGAAGCTTCCAAGGAGACCGTCCCCGAGCCGGCACAGGTCTTCGAATACGCGGTCGTTGCCGAGAAGGTCGCAGGCCGGCTGGCGATAGTCGACCTTGCTCCGAGCTGTTCGTCCGGCGAGAGTGTTTGTGACGTCACTCCCGTCATGACGGTCGATCTGCCCGCTCGGCCGCACAACATTGCGAGTTTCGGATCCGCCGTGTACGCAACGCATCCCTCGAGCGGTTCCCTGTCGAGAGTCGACGTCGCCACGGGTGACCTTCTGACAGAAAAGGTCGGTCGTGAACCACACGATGTGAAATACGATGCGGCCTCCGGTGAGATCGTCGTCGCGGACGAAGCGGGGCGCAAGCTCTTGAAGATCGACCCAGAATCGCTTGAGGTGCTCGGTACCGTCGATCTTCCCGGTGAGCCGCACGATTTCATTGTTGCGGGCGATGTTATCTGGGTCACGCTCATCGGGCGCAGCGAACTCATACGGGTTGTAGGCGATCAGGTCGAAATCATGGCTGCTGGTGGTTCTCCCCATGACCTCATCATGGATGGAACCGGTTCGATCTGGTACTCGAACTGGGGGTCGAAACGCTTGAACATATTCGACCCCGTAACCGGGATTACTCCGGAGGCACCGGCGGGCGTCGGTGAACCCCAACACTTTGCGATCGGTCCCGATGGTGCCGTGTGGATATCGGACATCGCTGCCGGTGCGATCGTCGGTTTCACATCGGAGGAGCCACAGATCGTGCCCGTCGGGGACTCTCCCCACCACCTGGCGTTCCTGGGAGACACGATCGTTGTCGCCGTGAGCGGCAGTGGCGAGGCAGTGTTTGTCAGAGACGGCCAGGTTGTCGGCCGTTCCCGACTCACCACCGGTCTTCACGGGGTCGCCATCGTCGAACTGTCAACGCCACTCCCATAACGGGCCGCACCGGGCTCGCAACCAGGACCCTGGAGTTGCGGAGCAACTCCCAAGGAACGCCTTCGGCGTTCCCCCTAGCTCGAGGACTCGCTTGTCCCCCCTAAAGGGAGGACCGAAAAAGGGATCGAGGCCTGGGTACGCGAGTTCCCGCTCGGTTTAGCTGCAGCCCTTGGAGTCACCGCAGTTGAGACAGCGGTAACACGAGCCGTTGCGCACCGTGATGTGCCCGCACGTATCGCAGAGCGGGGCATCTCCCATCTTGTCTGCAAGCAAGGCCTGAACTGAGGCGGTCTGTGCGTCCTGCGCTGAATGTACCTGAACACGCGGCATTTGGGCAGTTGGCGCCTGGGCTGCAGGTGCCTGAACAGCAGGTGCCTGAGCGGTGGCCGCGGCTGCTGAAACTCGTGTCGCCACGGTCGTCCTGACAGCGTCTGTCGCAACCGTTGTACCAGCTGGTGCCGATCCGTTCGTCGACGGGCTACCTGCCGGGACGCCAGAAGCGTCAGCGAAGGCTGCTGCGCTTACCTGCGCTTCTATGTCCCGCTCCATTGCCGCTTCCGTCAGGTCGAGCTGGAGGCCGGCGTCAACCGCGAGACCGGAAGGTGGCTCAGGAAGTACACCTGAACGATCCGGTGGTACCTGCGCCAGTTCGTCTCTGTGCAGGTACTCCACGCCGAGCGCACGGAACACGTAATCAATGATCGAGTTGGACATCTTGATGTTGGGATGCCCCTCGACCATGCCTCGTGGTTCGAAGGTCTGGAATGTGAACGTATCGACATACTCCTCCAGAGGCACTCCATATTGGAGCCCCTTGCTGACCGCGATTGCGAAACACCCGAGGATGCCACGCAGCGTCGCACCTTCCTTTGCGAGGTCGAGGAAGACCTCACCAAGCGTCCCATCCGGGTACTCACCGGTGCGCAGGAACACCTTGTGGCCACCGATTCGGGCTTCCTGCGTGTAGCCCGTGCGACGGGCAGGCAACAGATATCGGGGCCGTGGAACATTCTTGTACGCCTCGGTAGGTGAGAGTCCCGGCTCGAAGAGACCTGCGTAGATGTCGATCTCTCGTTCCATTGCCGCGGCTACCTCATCGGGCTCTTCGTCAGAGCTTCCTTCGTCCGATGTCGAAGAGAGCGGCTGGGAGACCTTGGAACCGTCGCGGTACAGAGCCATAGCCTTGAGACCGAGCTCCCACGACATCTGGTAGGACTCCTCGATGTCGGCGATAGTTGCTTCGTTCGGCATGTTGATCGTCTTGGATATCGCACCTGTGATGAACGGCTGGGCTGCTGCCATCATCCTGATGTGACCGGAGTGATGGATATAGCGTTGCCCGTACTTGCCGTTCTTGTTGGCTGTGTCGAACACCGCAAGATGCTCTTCCTTGAGACCAGGAGCACCTTCGATGGTTTGTTTGCCACAGATCACGTTGTTCGCTTCCTCGATCTCTGTTGGTGAGAACCCAAGAGATTCGAGCATGTTGAAACCGAGGCCGTTGTACTCGTCGGGGGTGAAACCGAGCCGTTGCATCGTCTCTTCGCCGAGCGTCCACTGATTGAACGCGAATCCGATCTCGAAAACGCCTGCAAGAGTCGCTTCGATCTTTGCGGTGTCGGCTTTGCCGAAGCCCTTTGCGAGCAAGGTTCTGGTATTGATGTGTGGTGAGTTCTCGAGGCTCATCGTGCCAACCACATAGTCGATGATCGCATCGATCGTTTGTCCGTCATATCCGAGATTCCCAAGGGCGGGAGCCACGGACTGGTTGGCGATCTTGAAGTATCCGCCACCTGCGAGTTTCTTGAACTTCACCAACGCAAAGTCAGGCTCGACACCGGTTGTGTCACAGTCCATGAGAAGACCGATAGTGCCCGTGGGGGCCAGTACGGAGACCTGTGCGTTTCGGAAGCCGTGCATTTCTCCGAGCTTCAGTGCGGCGTCCCACGCATCGTGTGCTTCGCCGAGCATGTCGGGTGCGCAGATCTTCTGATCGATCCCGACAACGGTGTGTCCAATGTTGTCGTATTCGAACTGGTTGGCGTCGTAGGCAGCTCGTCGATGGTTCTTGATAACGCGGAGCATGGACTTCGTGTTCTCGTGATACTTCGGGAACGGTCCAACGACAGATGCCATTTCTGCAGACGTTGCGTACGAGTGCCCCGTCAATATGGCCGTCAACGCACCTGCGATCGCACGACCCTTGTCCGAGTCGTATGCAACACCCATTCTCATGAGAACCGAACCAAGGTTCGCATACCCCAGACCGAGCGTCCGATAGTCGAAGGAGCCTCTCGCGATTTCTTTGGACGGGAACTGGGCCATCGTGACGGAGATCTCAAGCACCATCGTCCAGATGCGGATGGCGTATCTGTACCCATCGAGGTCCATCTCGCCCGTGACGTCGTCGTAGAACTTGCCGAGGTTGAGCGATGCCAGGTTGCATGCAGTGTTGTCGAGAAACATGTACTCGGAACACGGGTTCGACGCACGGATCTCGCCACCGGCGGGGGTCGTGTGCCACTCGTTGATCGTCGTGTGGAATTGCACACCAGGATCCGCTGACTCCCATGCAGCCTGTGCGATCTGTTCCCACAGGTCGCGGGCCCGAACCGTCCTCATCGTGACACCGTCTGTTCGACGGGTGAGGTTCCAGTCCTCATCCTTCATCACTGCATCGACGAATTCGTTCGTCATCCGGATCGAGTTGTTGGAGTTCTGACCGGACACCGTCGCATACGCCTCACCGTTGAAGTCCGATGAGTAGCCGGCCGCAACGAGGGCACGCACCTTCCTCTCTTCTTCGGCCTTCCACGCGATGAAGGTCTCGATGTCTGGATGGTCCACATCGAGGATGACCATCTTTGCGGCGCGACGTGTTGTACCACCCGACTTGATGGCACCGGCCGCCCGGTCCCCGACCTTGAGGAACGACATGAGACCCGACGACTTCCCACCGCCAGACAACGGCTCGCCCTCGGCTCGGATATTCGAGAAGTTTGAACCCGTTCCTGAGCCGAACTTGAACAATCGGGCCTCTCGTATCCAGAGGTCCATGATCCCGCCGGCATTGACGAGGTCGTCATCTACGGACTGAATGAAACATGCGTGAGGGGACGGGCGGCTGTAGGAGTCTGGTGAGGCAGTCATCTCATCCGTCTCGGGATCGACGAACCAGAATCCCTGCTCGGGACCCGAGATGCCGTAGCGGTGGTGCAGTCCCGTGTTGAACCATTGAGGGGAGTTCGGCGCCGCCATCTGATGGAGCAGCATGTAGACGAGTTCGTCTTCGAAGATCTGTGCATCTTGTGCAGTGTCGAAGTAGCTGTTCTCCTCGCCCCACATACGCCATGTTGCGGCGAGTCGATCGATGACCTGACGGGCTGATTGCTCCGGTCCGAGTACGGGTTCGCCTTCCTCGTCGAGAATCGCATTGCCGGCATGGTCGATCTGGGGGACACCGGCCTTGCGGAAGTACTTCGACACCATGATGTCCGCGGCTACCTGACTCCAGTCGGTCGGGATCTCCGCATCGAGCATCTCGAACACGATCGATCCATCCGGATTGCTGATGCGAGAGTCTCGCCTCGACCATTCAACGGTGTCGTAGGGGCTGAGGCCCTCAGTCGTAAACCGTCGCTCAATCTGGAGCCCTTGTGTCATATGGCGCCTCCCCGGCGTTTTGTGCCGCCCCACAGCGGCAAGATATCCACAAACTTGCCCACAATCACAACATCTTGTGTTCGATCAACCCTCTGGCCCCTACATGTTGTGTGGCATGCTGGGTGGTTGCATGAGTGTAATTACAAACGCGTCATTCGTCAAACACCGTTTCCAAGTGGCGCAGAACGCCCGTTTCAGGGGAAGTAGCCCATGTTTAGTCGTCTGGTATGACACATCGCCAGACGAGCCGCTTGTCCCTTTTCGCGAACCCATGATGTTTTCGCGGGCTGGACCTCGATTCTTCGTGTGCGCGGTTCGAGCTACGCTCGGGGGATGAGAGAGTCGTTGCGGCATCATGTCGGGGAGTGGGTCGGAACGTGGTCGACGTGGATGGAACCCGACGTTCTGTATGACGTGTCGGTGCTCGAGTTGACGGTGGCCGACAAGGATGACGGTTGGCTACTCACCTACGAGGGGGGCCTCGCCCGGAATCACGCAACGGGATCGATGTACTACCGGTTCGACGAGTCTTCGAGTCGTATCACGTGGACCGACTCGTGGCATACCGGTGGTCACACCAGCGAGCTGTTAGGCATGGGCGACGATGCAGCGTTCTATGCGTACACCGATGGGTCCGATCCATGGCTCTGGACGATCGACATCAGCCCGCGGTCGGACCGACTCGTGATCATCCACCGCAACATCCCGCCCGGTGGATACCCCGGACGTGCAGTGACGGCGCGGCTTCGTAAGAGGTAACGGAGCGTAACGCTCGGCCTCGCCTCGCTTAGGGTAGAAGCACCGTCCCGGGCCTGTGCTTCGACTGTCTACGGTCGACTGTCTACCGTCT
The DNA here is from genome assembly GCA_036985935.1 of Acidimicrobiia bacterium. Taxonomy (GTDB): domain Bacteria; phylum Actinomycetota; class Acidimicrobiia; order Spongiisociales; family UBA5794; genus JAMBLL01. The sequence goes on from BTQP01000009.1 coordinate 16,383, forward strand.
ACTCTTCTCTCCTCGTTCGCTCAAGGTTGCCCGCACCTGCCTGATATCGGCCGGACACGTCTTCGATGCCTTCCAGTAACACCAGCCGGTGGGGAGGAAGAAGACCTGGTACAGCGAGAGACCTACGGCGAGATTGTAGGGAGCCGGGATCGATCGATTCAGGGCCTGGGCCGTAACCGATGTGAGTCCGATACCCGCAGCACGTCCCACGCCGTTGACGAAGTTGCCGACACCGAAAATGGTGCCACGATGCTCAGGCACATTGACATCTGAGATGAGCGCAAACCAGTTGGGCGAGTCCGCTGAGGTCAGGGCGAGGGCGATGATCGCGGAGACGAATGCCGTCGCAACCCAGGGATTCGTCAGGATCTCCGAGAAAATCTCACCGACGAAGGTCAGCGTGCCGGCACCCTCGGTCACCTCAAGACCCCGAAGTGGAACCCAGAAGAAGATGAGGAAGAACGGAATTGCACCCAGGATGCCGATGGCCGACACGTACGCACGCCCCGACAGATTACGTCGCTGCCAGCGATCTCCTATGTGGCCGGCCAGGATCGAGAACAGTGCGCCGATCGAGAACATCGCCGCGAACAAGCCACCCACCTGTTGACCTGTTTGAATTGAGTATCCCTCGGCGATCACTTTCTCCTGATACAACAACGGGACCCAGATGAGTGATCCGTATGCGATCTGCGCGGTGAGTCCTTGCAGCACGAGCCAACGGTTCGTCTTGACGTCCGCGAGTTCGTGGAGTTGCGAACGGTCGATGTCGTAGTCATACGTCTCTCCTCCTGCATACATGTCTGCGAGTTCCGGCTCACGGAAGCCCCTGGGCGGATCGAAGGCGAAGAGGAACAGCAGCGAGAAAACGAGACCTGATCCGGCGACAATCAAGAACGGGGCGCTCGAGTCCACCGCACCCGCCTGGGACGCAAGCAGGCTTCCGACCAGTGTCCCGATGCCCTGGGAAAGACCCCAGAACGACATGGCGAGACCCCTGTGTTTCGGTGCGACAAAGTCCGAGATCACGGAGAACCCGACTGAGGCGATCGATCCCAGACCGATTCCAGCGACGACCTGGAGTGCAAACAACGCGGCGAACGAATCGGTGAACGCGCTGAGTGCCATCGCCGCGGACCAGATGAGTGTGCCCCACAACAGCAGTCGTTTGCGATCTCTCTGGTCTGCAAGGTAGCCCCAACCAACGGCGGTAACCGCCGTCATGAGAACCTGAGCTCCGGTCAATATTCCGAGTGCAGCGGTGCCAACACCAAAGGATTCACGCAACTGAGGCACCATCGAGGGGATGAGGGCGATCGCTGCGTTGTCGAGCGACGCAAGCACGATGAACACGACGATCGTGTACACGACGTGGACCTTGCCACCCCTCCAATGTGCTCGCGGTTCAGACACGTGGCCAGATTGCACGGTCTTGCAGCCGTTGTCTAGGAGTCGGTTGGCTCGGTCGGCTCCTCGGCCGATGCGGTCGCCTGCGGAGTGTCTTCTGCCGACGGAGCAGCTTCTTCCGCATCACCGGCGCTTGCGTAGGTCACTCCCTCGGTCGTTGCTGTCTCTGGTGCTGCGCCGCTTCCGAACGGAGCAAGTGTCGCCATGAACAACCCGAGCACGATTCCCAGGATCGGAAGGATCCAGATGAGGTGGGAATCGAGTGGAATGACACCGAACAGGAACAGCGTCGCGGCGCCAAAGAGTCCGAAAAAGAAGCCGCTGATGACCCCGAGAAATGGACGCCCCTTCATCACGCCACCCCCTTCTTCTTGACACCTGCACCGATGACACCTGCACCGAAGACGAGGGTTCCTACCCCCACGATGATGGCAGCTGCGCCTGGATCACCCTCGAGTGTGACTTTCACCTGACCGGTGCATTCTGCCCCACCCTGCTGATGGTTGGCCGTGAGCAGAATCTCGCCAGTGCCTCGCGGTACCCATGAGGGCACGTCGTAGAGGTATGAGCCGCTGTCGCTGACCTCCACTGTTGTGCCGCCCCACTGAACGACCGGGATACTCCCGATTCCGGCGACTTCAGCGTTCAACCCTCCGGAGAAGGGAATCGGGTCGTCGGGCGGGGGCGGGGCGATATCGATGCTTCCCTGGTACGACACGTTGTCCATTTCAGGGATGACCGTTGCAGGGTCCAGGGGCTGTTCGGCGGTAATGACTGCGCCGTTCGAAAAGGATGCGCTTCCTGTGCAGGGCCCACTCACGATTCCATAGGCCGGTGTCGCGAGTGCGGCGACGGTGAACACCGTCATCGTGCCAAGCACGATGAGCGCACCAAATCTTCGTTTACGCGCCATGTATATCGTCCTCCTCCGCCACTACTGTACGCGAAAGCGCTCTCGCTTGTCGACAATGTGACCCCGCTACGCTGCGCTCATGTACAAAACCGGTGATGTGGAGGGCGCTGCGTGGCATCCCAACGAACGCACGACCACACACGCCAATGTCGTCGGCCTCATGGAAAAACATGGGTTCTCTACGTATTCCGAGCTGTATCGATGGAGCGTGTCTGACGCCGATGGGTTCTGGGGTGATGTGATCGAATCGCTCGACATAGCGTTCGCAGTTCCACCGACGAGTATCAGGGGACGCCTCGATCCGATGGACCCGGACTGGTTGCCGGACGCCGAGATGAACATCGTTGCGTCGTGCCTCGATCACGACGCTGACGCCGTCGCCGTCATCTCGGGCGGTCCGGGACGATTCGAGACCGTGACGGTCGGCGAACTGTCTTCTCTTGTCGCGGGTTTCGCCGCAGGATTCGCACGCGCTGGTTTTGTGCGCGGCGACGCGGTTGCGATCGTCATGCCGATGAACCTTGAAGCCGTCGTTGCCTATCTCGGCGTCATCTCGGCGGGTGGGGTGGTGGTTTCCATCGCCGATTCGTTCGCACCGCCCGAGATCGCGAAACGATTGCACATCTCTGAGGCCGTTGCGGTGGTGACCCAGTCAGAGGCGGTTCGCATGGGCAAGACCCTTGCGATGTATCAGAAGTGCATCGACGCCGATGCGCCGAAGTGCATCGTCGTCGACGGTGACGACCTGCGAGGCGGAGACACATCGTGGAACGACTTCGCCGTTGCCGGTGCCGTTTTCGAGCCGGTGACGATGTCTGCGCGGGCGTATTCGAACATTCTCTTCTCGTCGGGCACTACGGGAGACCCCAAGGCGATTCCATGGACACACACGACACCGATCAAGGCGGCGATGGACGGTAGGTTTCACCAGGATATCCATGGCGGTGATGTCGTTGCTTGGCCGACCAACCTCGGTTGGGTGATGGGCCCCTGGCTGATCTATGCGTCTCTTCTCAACGGAGCAGCGATGGCGCTCTATGACGACGCCCCCACGACCCGCGGCTTCGTCGAATTCGTCGAGGATGCCGGTGTCACCATGCTCGGCCTTGTTCCTTCGATCGTCACGGCATGGCGTACCTCTGGGACGCTTCGTCCTGGCGATTGGACATCCGTGCGGGTTCTGTCTTCGACGGGGGAGACATCGATCGCCAACGATTCCCGATGGCTCATGGGAATTGCTGGAGATGTTCCCCTGATCGAGTACTGCGGAGGAACCGAGATCGGCGGTGGTTACGTCACGTCGACAGTGTTGCACCCGTCCGTGCCAGGCTTCTTCTCAACTCCTGCGCTGGGTCTCGATATGGTCCTGATCGACGACAACGGCCGTGAGGCGGATATCGGTGAGGTCTTTCTGGTTCCACCGTCGATAGGTTTGTCGACGGAACTCCTCAACCGCGACCACGCGGAGGTCTACTACGCGGGTGTGCCAGACATCGGGAAACCTCTGCGACGCCACGGCGACCAGATGTCACGCGATTCCGATGGGTATTTTCGAGCGCTGGGCAGGGTTGACGACACGATGAACCTCGGAGGTATCAAGGTGTCGTCCGCCGAGCTAGAGGGAGCGGTAAGCGACACGGACGGGGTCGCGGAGTGTGCTGCTGTTGCCGTTCCCCGCACTGGAGGAGGGCCGGACCAGCTCGTAGTGTTCGTCGTCGCCGACAAGGAGACGAGTCGAAACGCCGATGACCTTCTCTCTGAAATGCAGTCCAGGATCCGGGCCAGGATCAATCCGCTGTTCAAGGTGCACGACGTTGTGTTGATCGACGCGCTACCTCGCACGGCGTCACACAAAGTCATGAGGCGAACATTGCGTTCCGACTACCAGCCATCTGACGGAACGCGATGATGATTGAGGTTCTGTCATTTCTCGTAGGTCTGCTGATCGTCCTGTACGTCATGCAGGCCGCCGTTCGTACGGTCATCCTCCCGCGCGCCGCCAACATGACCCTGTCCGCGGGCGTGTTTCATTCAGTGGCCCATGTTTTTCGCTGGGTGGCCGCACGGAGGAAGACGTACGAAGCCCAGGACGGCGTTCTTGCGGTGATCGGACCCGTCGGCCTGCTCGCCGTCACCGCATCCTGGATGATTCTGCTGCTGGTCGGTTTCGGTTTCATGTTCTGGTCGACGGAATCTGATTTAGGTGTCGGCGGCGCTTTCAACCTTGCAGGTTCGTCTATCACGACGCTTGGTTTCGCCCCGGCGTCGGGTTCAGGTCAGCGTGCGCTAGCGTTTACGGCGGCCCTTCTTGGTCTCTTGATCCTCACACTCTTCATCACGTATCTGCCGTCGATCTACGCGGCATTCCAAACCCGCGAAAACCGTGTGGCACTACTCGAGGTTCGCGCTGGATCTCCGGCGGACGCACACGAGATGTTGATCAGGTTCCATCGGATCGGCTGGACCGACGAACTCTCATCCGAGTGGCTCGCCTGGGAACCATGGTTCATGCAACTCGAGGAAACGCACACGACCTACGCGGCGCTTCCCTGGTTTCGGTCCACTGATCACAGGCGGTCGTGGGTCACCGCCTCTGGTGCCGTACTGGATGCCGCCGCTTTGTGGCTTTCGGCCGTAACCCTTGAGCACGCTCCCCATCGGGCGGCCGCTGGTTTGATGATCCGATCCGGCTATGTGTCCCTTCGCCGAATCGCGGACAGCCTGAATATCGGGTACGACCCCGACCCGCACCCAGGCGACCCGATCGCGATCCTGCGGTCCGAATTCGATGCGGCCGTCGACGAAATGCGCGACGCCGGCATCCCCGTCGTGGCCGACCGGGATCAGGCATGGGCGGACTTCGCCGGATGGCGTATCAACTATGAAGCCGCTCTCCTGGGTCTTGCCGAGATGCTTCGCGTGCCATACGCACCGTGGACATCCGACAGATCGTCACTGGAACCGTTCCGGAGGGAGCGCCCGTAGAATCCCCGCAACGAATGGAGATTTCCCGTGGTAGCCGACACGCCCTACAGCCAGCTTCGCGAGCGAATTGCAGGTCTGAGTGGCGTCATCATGATCATCGGCGACACCGACACCGGGAAGACGACACTTGCACATTCGCTGATCGGCGATGCAGTCAAGGCAGGCAGGACGATTGCGTTCGTCGATGCTGACATAGCGGCATCTACGGTTGGCCCTGCAGCGTGCGTCGGGCTGCGCGTGATCACATCTCAAGCAGATTTCGAGTCGATGTCCCAACCAGACGAACTGCGCTTTGTCGGAGCTGTGGACCCAGGCGGTGTGGTGCTGCCTCATGTTGTCGCCGTCGCTGCGCTTGTGGATGTAGCGAAAGAGATGGCGGATCTCGTGATCCTCGACACCACGGGTGTCATCGCAGGTGTTGTTGGCCAGACGTTGAAATATCACATCGCCGAACTCACGAACCCGACGATGGTTGTCGCGATTGAGCGAGGCAGTGACCTCGAGCCCGTTGTCGGCATGCTCCGCCGATTCCTGTCTCTTCGCATCGCAGAAGTCGATCCCCCTGCCGGATTGATTCCGATGTCGCCTGTTGAGCGTCAGCTCGCTCGCGCCGCCGCATTCCACCAGGACCTTGGCGAGGACCCTCCGCGATGGCGTGTGCAAACGACGGTGTTCGCACCGACTCTCCCCGTCGGGTTCGACGTCTCGAGGCTCGATGGGATGCTCGTCGGGGTGCAGGATGAGCGTGGACGTTGCCTCGGTCTCGGTGTGCTCGAACACAGTGAGGGTGCAGTCCGTGTCGCAACCCGTCATGGCGAGGCGATGCGCGGTCTGCGCCTCGGTTCGATCCGTATCGATCTCGAAACATTTGCGACCAGTCGCGTGCGCCTTCGTGAATTGATCTTCGGGGTGTGAGTTAGGAGTAGACGGTAGACGGTAGACGGTAGACGGTACAAAGAAGTCTGCCGATGGAAAATGGGTCTGGCGTTCATTGGGCCTCTTTGCTGACTGTCTACCGTCGACCGCCTACTGTCGACCGCCTACTTCGACTGTCTACCGTCTACTTAACGCCAGCTACTCTCGACGCTCCAGTGCCCTGTCGGGTGACATGACAGCGAATCCTGCCTCGAGGTCGTGGACCGTCATGATGCG
>BTQP01000010.1:0-22452 GCA_036985935.1 Acidimicrobiia bacterium
AGACGGGCCAGATCGCTGGCATCTACCTCGTCACGGTCGCGGTGCTCAGTATCGTGGCGCTCGCCATCGGTATCCCGCTGGGGATTCTCGGCGGCAGGGCGTTTGTCGACTTCACGTTCGGGCTCCTCAACTTCGAGGTCGAGAGCTACCGCCTCGATGCCTGGGTTATCCCGGTCCAGATAGTTGCGGCGCTCGGTATCCCCCTCCTGGCAGTGGCATATCCCGTGGTCAGGAACAGCAGGATCCCTGTCCGTGAGGTCATGACCGATCACGGCATCGCCACGAACGCCGGTGGGTCCGATGCCGGTGGACGCCTGACCAGTCGGATCACCTGGCTGGGTCGCACCGCCACCTTCGGCATTCGTAACGCTTTCCGCACCCGATCTCGCACCGTCCTCACGGTGCTCGCCATCTCCCTCGGCGGTGCCGCGTTCATGGTTGCTCTCAATACCGGCGTCGCGTGGAATCGCACGGTCGACGCCGAGTTCGACGCGCGCCAGTACGACCTCGAGGTCCAGCTCGACCGGCCCTACCCAATCCAGCGGCTCGACCGGATCTTGGGTGACATACCTGAGGTCAGTACAGCCGAAGTCTGGAGTCAGTACCCGGCCGCGATGGCGCTGCCCGAGGGTGGCACGGGCGACCAGTTCAGACTCCTCATCCCACCCGCAGACACCGAGATGATCGACTATCCACTGCTCGAGGGTCGCTGGCTGCTTCCTGATGATGACAATGCCCTTGTCGTCACCCAGGTCCTCGACGATCCAGCCCCCGCCGTCGGCTCGACCGTCGAGGTCGACGTCCGCGGGACCAGCGATCTATGGACCGTCGTTGGGATCGTGAAGCAGCTCTCCGGAGGACGCACAGGTGTCGCATACGCCAGCGACCTGCCGGCCGGGTCAGGAATCGCAGGAAGCGGCAACCACATTCGAGTCGCAGGCGACGGCGACCCCTCACTCGTGAGCGCCGTCGACAAAGGTCTCGTTGACGGAGGCGTGAGTGTTGTCGGAATAGCGACAGCCGACGACGGTCGCGAAGCGCTCGACGATCACCTGCTGATCATCGTCGGCCTCCTCATGATCATGGCGATCCTCATCTCGATCGTCGGCGGACTCGGCCTCATCGAAACGATGAGCATCAACGTGTTGGAACGCCGCCGGGAACTCGGCGTCATGCGCGCCGTGGGAGCCTCCACCGGAAACGTGCTCCAGGTCGTGATCGTCGAAGGCGTTCTCATCGCCGCCCTCAGCTGGATGGTCGCGGTAGTCCTGTCCGTGCCCGCAACGGTGCTGGTCGAGACGATAACCGGAGAGATGTTCACGCAAGCACCCCTGGAAGTCAGCTTCTCGGCGCTCGCGGCCGTTGTTTGGCTGGCGATCGTCGGACTCCTCGCCGTAGTCGCCAGCGCCATCCCCGCGCTCGAAACCACCGAGACACCCGTCAACCAGGTACTGGCCTATGAGTAGACCGATTCGACCGAAGGGAAACCAACATGAGCAGTCAATCCAAACGTCTCAGGATCGGTATCGGGATTCTTACCGGTCTTCTCGCCACCGCCGCAGTCGCTGGCTTCGTTCTGCTGGTGTTGGCGGTTCACACATGACTATCTGGACACGACAGGGGAGAACTGAATGACGAAGCGAATTATTGGAGCGGCCCTGCTAGTCGTTGCCAGCCTGCTCGCGGTCGCGATACTCGCGACAGGACGGCCGATACTGCCCCACTTCATCGGACCGATCCTCATCGCTGCGGCCGGGGTTGGGTTGCTGAGGTATCGACGGGCCTAGCGACGACAACGTACGCTCGCGTGGCCCCGGTCCGTTGGATTCCTCCCGATCAGTTTCCGCAGCCGAAACGGGGACTCACCGGATCGCGCCATCCCGCCTGGGACGGCGTGCACGGTTGTCGCCGCTAGACGGCTTCGAGCAGGACCGCGGTTCCGAGGCCGGATCCGGCGGGGATGGTTGCTGCACCGAGCGATAGCGATCGGTGGCGCAGAGCCTTGGCGAGGTGGAGTGAGATCCGCAGCCCTGACATTCCCACAGGGTGTCCGAGGCCAACTGAGCCGCCGTCGACGTTGAGCTTCTCCCTGTCCCAGTGGCCCATCTCTTCACAGGCGAGCAGCTGGACGGCGAAACCCTCGTTGCACTCGATCAGGTCAAGGTCGGCAACCGTCTTTCCGGCACCGTCGAGCGCGGTGTTGAGCGCATCGACACATGAGTAACCCATGAGGTTCGGGTCGCAACCGACCATTGCAGTTCCCTCGGTCACGATGCGTGCGAGCGGCTCGAGATCGTACCTGTTGACGGCGTCTGCGCTTGCGATGATCGCCGCGGCAGCACCGTCATTGAGGCTCGCTGCATTTCCGGCGGTGATCACCCCTCCGTCCTGTACCGATGGGAGCTTGCCGAGTGACTCGATCGTTGAACCGCTACGTGGATTCTCATCGGTGTCGAAGGTCAGCGTCCCGTTTCTCGACGGTACCTCGATGGGAACGATCTCGTCCTTGAATCGGCCGGCAGCGATCGCATCGAGCGCCCGTGTGTGGGTGACGATCGCGTACTCATCCATCTGTTCTCGTGAATACCCGTCGACCCTGGCATGGTTCTCTGCAACGTCGATCATGTACTGCGGATCGCCCCACATACGCGAACCGGCGAGTGTGCATTCCTTGACCGTGTCAAGGAACTCAACGCTTCCAAGCCTGTGCCCCCATCGTGACCCCGGAACCATGTGCGGGGCGTTGCTCATCGACTCGAGCCCGAGCACCATCACCACGTCGGCCGCGCCAAGCGAGATCTGATACGAAGCCTGAATGAGGGCAGCCATCGAAGAACAACACTGCATGTTCACGGTGAAGGCCGGAACGTGGTCGGGTATGCCGATGCGCTGACTGACGATCCGAGCGGGATTCGACTCGGTCATGTCCTGGAGCACCATTCCTGCAACGACAAGATCGAGAACATCGGGGTCGAGGTTCACGCGGTCCAAGAGAGCTTCCGCGACGGTCGAAGCGAACTCGGTGGCTCTGAGCGGTCGAAGCGATCCACCGAATTTGCCGATCGGACTCCTGAGTCCTTCGACGAGAAACACATCGCTGCTCATGGTCTTCTCCGTGTGTTGCGGGAATGTCTGTCCCGGTTTACAATAACGAACGCTCGTTAAAGGTGCAATCCGCTGCGCCGCAGGAGGCTCCGCCGTGTTCGATGATGAAACAGTTTCACGCTCCAGGAAAGTCGGTGAGGAATGGGAAGCTGGATACGACCGACTCGTCGCGAAATTCGGTGACGCAGCACCACCGAGAGCGACCAATCCGACAACTCAGTCCGGGCTCCCTCTCAAGTCCGCCTACTTCCCACATGACGTCGCGGAGCTCGACCTCGACGTGATCGGGGCTCCCGGTGCGTTTCCGTTTACCCGGGGCAACCTGCCTGCCCAGTACCAACTCATGCACTGGGCGAACCAGCCCGTGATCGGATTCGGGTTGCCGGAAGACACGCGAACCAGAATGGATGTACTGGCCGAGCAAGGCATGACGGGCTACTTCGGTCAGAAGTTCTACAACCTCGTGTACGACCTCGTCTCGCACGAAGGTCTCGACCCCGATCACCCCGCAGCGAGGGGTCGGATGGGCCAATGCGGGATGGGTGTCTACTCCAAGCAGGACATGGACACCCTCTTCGATGACATGGATCTGACCGCTATGAACGTCGTCCACATCACCTACTACCAGGTCGTACCGGCGCTTGCACAGTACATCGCCCTCGCACAGGACCGTGGCATCAACGCTGACCAGCTGCGTGGCAACTCGATGAACTGGTACCACCAATCCGCATACGTGGGCATGAGCGCGTTCCCTCCGCGCCAGGGACACAAACTCGCCGTCGAGCTGATCCAGTACTGCACGAAGAACATGCCACGATGGAACACCACGAACTTCTTCGGGTATGGAGCTGAGGAGGCGGGCGCTAACGCCGTCGAGGAGATCGGACTGATGCTCGCATACGGCATCGACCTCGTCCGTGCTTGTATCGCTTCCGGCCTGTCTGCGGACGATGCGCTTGTCCGGTTCGGGTTCCAGATCGCCCAGGCGAACGACTTCTTCGAGGAGATCTGCAAGGTCAGGGCGCTGAGGCGTATCTGGGCCACAACGATGAAGGACCGTTTCGGTGCCCAGGACCCAAGGGGGATGCACGTTCGCATCCACACGCACACCTCCGGTGCATCTTTGACAGCCCAGCAGCCCCTCGTGAACCTCGCCCGCACGACGCTCCACGCATTCGGTGCTGCCCTGTCGGGCGTTCAGGCAATGGAGGTGTCTGCATACGACGAGGCGCTGACGATCCCATCTGAGGAAGCAGCAACACTTGCGCTGCGCGTACAACAGGTGATCCAGGAAGAGACGAACATCACGGCTGTTTCAGATCCCCTCGCCGGCTCCTACTACGTGGAATCGCTCACCAACCAGATCGCCGAAGCTGCACTGGCGTTCGTAGACGAGATCGAGGAGCAGGGTGGGTACATCGCCGCGCAGGAGTCTGGATGGATCCGTGCCAGGGTTGAGGCGTCCGCAGAGCGCTGGCGGGAACAGGTCGACGACGGCAGCCGCTCGATCGTTGGTCTCAACGTCTACCAGACCGATGAGCCTACGCACGCGAACCTTTTCAAAGTAGATCCGGAAGCCGAAGGCATCGCGATCGAACGCATCCAGACCCTGAGAGCCGACAGGGACAATGCGCGGTGGGAGGAAGCGATGGCAGTGTTTGGCGCTGAAGCCGACCGGTTTGCGTCGCGCGAATACGACGAGATCGACGGAAGCTTGATCGAGGCGGCGATCGGTGCTGCCAGGGCAGACGCGACGACGGGTGAGATGATGTCTGTGCTCAAAGACGCTTTGGGATGGAAGGCGCCACATGAGTTCTGAGAGCCCGACCATCGTTCCGATCCGCGTGCTTTTGGCGAAACCGACACACGACTGTCACGACCGTGGGGTCAGGCTGGTCGCAAAGAAGATGCGCGAGGCCGGGTTCGAGGTCATTTTCACCAACTTCCTTCTGCCCTCCGAGGTTGTCAGGGCTGCCGTTGACGAGGACGTGGACGTTGTGGGTATCTCGGTTTCGTCCGGAGGCCAGCTCCCCATCTTCGAGGATCTGCTCAGCGGTCTCGAAGCAGAAGGTCTCGAGAGCGCGCTCGTGATCGGTGGTGGGGTCATCCCTCCCGACGACGAGGCGACACTTCTCGAGTGGGGGGTCAAAGCGATCTTCGGCCCCGGAACGAACGCCGATCAGGCGATCGAGATGATCAAAGACAGCGTCCCCACGGCGACCTCGTGACGTGGCCGAGCAAGGTCGCTGTCCTTGGCGGAGGCGGTGTCATGGGTCACGGCATCGCGCTCGCGTGCCTTGTCGGGTCAGACGCGCAGGTATCGATCGTTTCACGCAGAGATGAGACCGTCGAGCACGGCCTCGCACTCGTCTCCGACGGCAGGTTCGGACTCACGCGCGCAGTGTCGAAAGGCAGACTCACCGAGGAGCAGGCTGTCGATGTGCGATCGCGGCTCACGGGGACGACGAGCTACGAGGAGGGACTCGACGGTGCCGACCTCGTGTTTGAATCCGTGCCCGAACTCGTCGACGTGAAACACGAGGCCCTGACAAAAGCAGAACTCCTGTCGCCAGACGGAGCGATCATCGCTACGAATACATCGTCGATCATGATTGCCGAGCTGGCCGCTGCACTCACCAATGGGGAACGACTCATCGGGACACACTGGTTCTACCCGGCAAACGTGCTCCCCCTCGTCGAAGTGGCGCGTTCGGCAGTCGCAGACGAAGAAGCTCTCGAGTCTGTCGTTCGGTATCTGCAATCCCTCGGGAAGAAGCCCGTCGTCGTGGCCGATTCCCCCGGGTTCTTCATGACGCGTTTCATCAACAACTACCTCGCCGAGGCCATCCGGCTCGTCGAACTCGGAATCGCAGGACCGGCGGAGGTCGACGAGATGGTCAAGACAGGTCTTGGCTGGCCGATGGGTGTCTTCGAGCTGCTCGATGCCTCGAGCTTCGAAGCGTTCTACCACGCCCAGGAGTACCTCCACGACAAATGCGGGGAACGGTACGCGGTCCCACCCCTGGCGGTTGAGGCGTACGAGGCGGGGTATCTCGGGTCGCCCGATCTCAAGCCGGGAAGCAAGGGCGGGTGGTACGACTTCCTCGCTTCGGATCGTCCTGGCGCGGAACGGTCGGGGGAGTAGCGGTGGCGAAACGAACAGCAGCCAACAGACGAGACCAGCTGCTCGAAGCAGCCGCGACCTGCTTCTACCGGGAGGGCTTCGATGCGGCCTCGATGCGAGCCATTGCCGATGAAGCCGACATGCGTACCGCGTCGATCTACTACCACTTCAATAGCAAGGACGCGTTGTTGGTCGCTGTGCACGAAGAGGCGCTCAGCCGCATCCGGGCGGCAACCACCGCAGCGGTTGACGGACACGAGAGCGGATGGGATCGACTCGAGGCCGCCTGCGTTGCACACCTCGAAACGCTTCTCACCGGTGGCACGTTCCTCAAGGCGGTGATGTCCCAGGTTCCAAGCAAGGTCGAGGGTCGAGACCTGATCTTCAAACTGAGGGACGACTACGAGCTCATATTCGCCGACCTCATCGCTGCGCTGGATCTTCCGGACAACACCGACATCGAAACGCTACGCCTCATGCTGCTCGGAGCTATGAACTGGAGCTTCACGTGGTGGAGGCCGACCGACGGCCCGGAGCCGGCCGAACTTGCGTCTCGCTTCGTTCTGAACCTTCGCCAGAGTCTCGACGTCGCTCTATGAACAAGGACGCCGAGTGGTACGCGGCTGGGTTCGATGGCCGACGGCGGCGAGTACTCGGCGCGGCCATATCTGCGGTGGAGAACGACCGGCCTGACGCCCTCGCCGTGCTTGCCACCGTTTACGGGAGGACAGGGACGGCGCATGTCCTGGGTGTTACCGGACCTCCCGGTGTCGGGAAGTCGACTCTTGTGAATGCGCTCATCGGGCAATACCGCAAGGCAGACATGTCGGTTGCGGTCGTGGCGGTTGACCCTTCAAGTCCGATCGGGGGTGGTGCGATCCTCGGCGACAGGATCCGGATGTCCGAACATGCCCTCGACCCGGACGTATTCGTCAGATCGGTCGCCTCCAGGGGCCACAGCGGTGGGCTCTCGCGTTCAACCGCCCGTGTGGTTGATGTGCTCGACGGATTTGGTTTCGATGTCGTGATCGTCGAGACGGTTGGGACCGGCCAGGCAGAGATCGACATCATGCATCTTGCTCAAACCGTGGTGGTGGTGCTGGCACCTGGTTTCGGCGACGAGGTGCAAGCCATCAAAGCGGGGATCCTCGAGATCGCAGATATCTTCGTCGTCAACAAGGCCGATACGTCCGGTGCGTCGAGAACCCGTAACAGCCTGCACGAAGCTCTCGGTCCGGTCAGCGATGACAGCTGGCAGCAGCCGATCGTGCTGACCACCGCAACGGAAGGTGCCGGAGTCGTCGACGTATACGACAAGATCCGGGAGCACTCGGCCACGATCGATCCGCAGGACCGAGAGAAGGCAGCCAATGTTCGTGCGCGTCGCCAGCTCGCTGTGGCAGTCGGCGAGCTCGCCGCGCAGCGTGTGATACGAAACGACCGACTCGAAGGGTTGGCCGATGACGTGTTGTCGGGGCAGCTCGATCTGCGGTCAGCAGCCGTGGCTGCACTCGAGCAAATGACGTGGCCCGAAACCATGGATCAACTCGAGTCCTCATGATGACCGTCACGATCGGTCCGATGCCGAAGGCCGATAACCGGTAGCCGGCCAGCGAGAGGAACGCGTTGACTCTCCAGGTCCCTTACAATACGATACGGTCGAGTATCGAAATAGAGGACACAACTCATGGACGCAGAACGAATACACGAGAGACGGTGGGTGAGCCTGGGCGTTCTGTCGTTGAGTCTCCTCATTATTGGTCTTGACAACACCATCCTCAATGTGGCACTACCGACCCTCGTCAGAGAACTCGGTGCTACGGCGAGTGAGTTGCAATGGATGGTCGACGCGTACGTGCTCGTGTTCGCCGGACTGCTGCTCACGATGGGGGCGCTCGGCGATCGATTCGGACGGAAGCTCGCGCTCAATGCCGGACTTCTCATCTTCGGGGCAGCATCTATCTTCGCTGCGTTCGCTGGATCGTCGACTGCCCTGATCGCGGCGAGGGCGCTCATGGGTGTAGGCGGGGCATTGATCATGCCAGCGACGCTCTCGATCATCACCAACATCTTCACCGGGAGGGAGCGAGGCAGAGCGATCGCTATCTGGGCAGCAGTCGCAGGTCTCGGGATCGTCATTGGTCCTACGCTCGGTGGCTGGCTGTTACAGAATTTCTGGTGGGGTTCCATCTTCATCGTCAACGTCTTCGTTGTCGCAGCGGCGCTTTTCCTCGGGTTCTTCTTCGTTCCCGAGTCGAAGGACCCGAATGTGACACCGCTCGATCCGGTCGGTGCCGTCCTGTCGATCGGGGGACTCGGTGCGCTCGTGTACGCCATCATCGAAGCTCCCTCGAGGGGTTGGACCGATGCCGTCGTGCTCGGAATGTTCGGCCTCTCGGTTGTGCTTCTCGGCGCGTTCTTCTGGTGGGAGCGTCGCACGAAGTACCCGATGCTCCGCCTTGAGTTCTTCAAGAACCCCCGGTTCAGTGCGGCCAGCGGTGCGATCTTCCTCGTATTCTTCGCGCTGTTCGGAACCGTGTTCCTACTGACCCAGTACCTCCAGTTCGTACTCGGTTTCACACCCCTCGAAGCCGGCGTCCGGCTCCTGCCTCTTGCCACAATCGTCATCGCTGCTCCTTTGTCTGCCCGGTTGGTCGAGAAGATCGGATCGAAGATCGTGGTTGCATCGGGGCTCGGGATCGTCGCACTTGCGATGGGGTGGCTTGCGCTGGTCGACATCGATTCCGGGTACAGCCACGTCGCGTGGACGCTGGCAGTTCTCGGCATCGGAATGGGGCTTGTCATGGCTCCGGCCACAGAGTCCATCATGGGCTCGCTTCCACTGAGCAAGGCAGGAGTTGGGTCCGCCATGAACGACACAACCCGTCAGGTGGGAGGCGCCCTCGGGGTCGCCATCCTCGGAAGCATCCTCGCGTCATCGTACGGGAGCGCCATGGAACCCCTTTTGTCGACCTTGCCAGCCGAGGCGGCCGCGGTGGCAGGTGACTCCATCGGTGGAGCGCTCGCCGTTGCGAGCAGGATTGGTGACGCCGGCGCCCCGCTCATCGCTGCAGCGAACGAAGCTTTCATAGGTGGTATGTCCGCCTCCGTGTGGGTCGCAGCAGGCGTGGCGCTCGCCGGAGCGGTCGTCGCCGCCCTGTTCCTTCCGGCACGGGAACTCGATCCCTCCGACAATCCGGCGATGAGCGACGATGGCGACACCGAGACGAAGGCTGTGGAGTCTTGACGAGGCCGGCGGGTCGTCCCAGGGATCCCTCGGTCGACGCACGAGTGATCGAAGCCGCCCTCGACGCCATCAACGAAGAGGGAATGGCCGGACTGAGCATCGACGGCATCGCAGCGCGGGCCGCTGTGAGCAAGGCGACGGTCTACCGTCGCTGGAGCTCCAAGGATGAGCTCGTCGTCGACGCGATCGCGAGCCTCTCAGGTGTGGTCGGGGCCGTGACCACCGGTGACGTTCGCACCGACCTCGTAGCGCTCGTCAGCGATCTTCGGAGATTCTTCTGCGACACCAGGGCAGGGGAGGTTTTCCCCTGGCTGGCCGGGGAGATCGCGAGCCAGAGCGCCCTCGGTCTTCGTTACGCAGCCGCAGTGATGGTGCCCAAGCGGGCGCTTGTGGCAGGGATCATATCCGACGGCATAGAACGCGGCGACCTGCGTTCGGACATCGATGTGATGACCGTGGTCGATCTCATTATCGGTCCGGTTATCGCGAGGCGGCTCATGGGCGATCTCGCGAGTTCCCCCGAATCATGGCCCGACGACCTCATCGACAGCCTGCTCACCGGCTGGGCGGTGTGACTGCGGATCGACCTTGACACAGCGGGATCAGTGACCGTATAATTCGGTCGACCGACCGATAAGTGGAGAGGCGGTTCCATTGAAGTCGTCGGAGCGACTGAACTCTGCGACGAAGTCGTCCATTTTGGACGCTGCGAAGGCGACGCTGCTTGAATGCGGCTATGCCGGGCTGTCGACCAGGAAGGTCGCGGTCGCCGCGGATGTGCCTCTCAGTCAGCTCCACTATCACTTCGGGTCGAAGCGAAACATGATGCTTGAGCTGCTCGAGACGGAGAACCGGCGCCTTCTGGAACGACAAGCCGAGATGTTCGAAGGCGAAGCGCCGCTGTGGAAGCAGTGGGAGCAGGCATGTGACTACCTGGAGGAGGATCTAGCTTCTGGTTACGTGCGGGTGTTGGACGAGATGATCGCCGTCGGTTGGTCCGATGACGAAATCGCCGTCGCGGTACGTCGGCAGGTTCGAGGCTGGTTCGATCTTCTTGCATCGGTAGCCGAAAGGGTGCAACACCGGTTCGGTGGGTTCGGACCGTTCACTGCTCAGGAGGTGGCCGCGCTTGGCGGCTTGCCCTTTCTCGGGGCTGAAATCGTGATTCTCCTGGGAATCCCCGAGGAAGCATTGCCAGCCCGCTCGGCGCTGCGCAAGATGTCACTGGTGATCCGGGCCATGGAGGAAGGCGACGTTTGACAATGCGGGCTCGATATCCCGACGCCGATGGTTATGTCGATCGCGACGGTGTGAAGATCTTCTTCGAGGTGTATGAGAATGCCGGTCCGACGATTCTGCTGATGCCGACATGGTCGTTGCTCCACTCCCGGCACTGGAAGATGCAGCTCCCGTATCTTGCGCGTCACTATCGGGTGATTACCTTCGACGGACGCGGCAACGGTAAGTCCGACCGTCCCACGAACCCGAGCGATCACGATCTCGATCAGTATCTCGCCGACGCGATCGCCGTCATGGATGAGACCGACACGCAGAGGGCGGTCGTTGCCGGCGTGTCCTTCGGTGGCTACCTCAGTGCACATTTCGCGTCCCGCTTTCCAGATCGCACGATCGGTGTCATTGCCTTTGCTCCCACCACCGCGCTGTCTTCGATCTATCCCAACCTCGTTCATCCGGCGCGTGCCGAGTATCGCTGGGGCAAAGAACTCGACACTACCGAGGGATGGGCCAAAGACAACAAGTACTACTGGCTACGGGACTATCCGGACTATGTCGAGTTCTTCGTAGGGCAGATGTTCACCGAGCCTCACTCCACAAAGCCCATCGAAGACGCTGTGGGTTGGGCTCTCGAGACGGATCCCGAGGTTCTGATCGCCACCTATCTGGCCAAACTGGCTTCCGGTGATGAGGCCCTGGCTGCGTACCGCAAGATCGAATGCCCGTTGCTGGTGGTCCACGGGACCGACGATCACATCCTCCCCCAGGCGTCCAGTGTGATGCTCGCCGAGATCGCGGGTGGCGAGTTGGTGACCATCGACGGTGGCTGCCATTTCGTTCAGGGCCGCGAACCGGTGAAGGCGAACTTGCTCATCAAGGGATTTGTAGACCGGGTGACGGGAGCACCGCCACCTTCACATTTGTGGACGCGGGGCTCGACCCGTCGCACGCGCGCACTGTACATCTCGTCTCCGATCGGGCTTGGGCATGCCAGACGAGACGTTGCGATCGCCGCGGAACTCCGTGAGCTGCGTCCCGACCTGGAAATCGACTGGCTGGCCCAGCACCCGGTGACCCGGGTCCTCGAGGACGCAGGTGAGCGCATCCACCCCGCGAGTCAGCACCTCGCCAGCGAATCATCACATATCGAATCCGAGCAGGGCGAGCACGACCTGAACTGCTTCCAGGCGTTGCGGCGAATGGATGAGATCATTCTCGCGAACTTCATGGTGTTCCAGGAGGTCATCGACGAGGGCGTCTATGACCTGGTCATCGGCGACGAGGCCTGGGACGTCGACTACTACTGGCACGAGAACCCGGAACTGAAGCGATGCGCCAACGTATGGATGACCGACTTCGTTGGATACCTCCCGATGGGGGATGGGTCCGATCACGAGGCGTTCCTGACTGCGGACTACAACGCCGAGATGATCGAGCACGTTGCCCGATTCCCCGGTGTTCGCGACCAGGCCATCTTCGTCGGCAATCCCGAGGACATTGTCCCCGACTCCTTCGGACCGGATCAGCCCCTCATCCGCGACTGGACCGAGGAGAACTTCACGTTCTCCGGATATGTGACCGGGTTCATCCCGCCCGATCCAGAGGCAGTTGCCGGGATTCGCTCCGACCTCGGATACGAAGAAGAGGAGCAGGTGTGTGTCGTCACGATCGGCGGCTCCGGGGTGGGCCGCGATCTGCTCGAACGCGTGATCGCCGCCTATCCCGAGGCGAAGCGAAAGCTGCCGGCACTCAGGATGGTCGTCGTTGCCGGCCCGCGAATCGATCCCGACTCTTTGCCGTCGCACGAGGGTCTCGAGGTTCACGGATACGTCGACCGGCTCTACCGGCACCTCAGCGTCTGTGATCTTGCCGTCGTCCAGGCCGGGTTGACCACGACAATGGAACTGACTGCAGCGAACAGGCCTTTCCTCTACTTCCCGCTTCGCCACCACTTCGAACAGAATCTCCACGTCCGGCACCGTCTCGAAAGACACCGTGCCGGCATCCACATGGACTACGCCACAAGCACGCCAGATGACATCGCTGAATCCATCAGCTCGACGATCGGGAGCCAGGTTCAGTATCGCCGGGTCGAGACGGACGGGGCGGCGCGGGCGGCGTCGATCATCGCTGAGCTCGTCTAGGAGGTTTCTTACGCACCAGTGAAATCAATCGCTCGAAGCATCGGTCGGACGACCGACCGTTCAAGATCAACCACAGAGAAACGAAGAGATGCGGGCCTCTGGATCACAGGGGAACGCGACGTTACACAGCCGAGGAGACATTCCATGAGTACAACAATCACCGTACGCAACGGGATCGACGTCGATCAGCTGGTCGGCACGATCGAGGCGATCAGGGACGACTCGAACATGGGCATTTTCACCTTCCGAGCGTCGAGCCATTGGGAAGATGGAACCTACAACATGGGCGCGATCCAGGCGTTCACCCACGCCGGTGTCGACGACGAGACTCGAGCGACTCCGTTCGCACTTGAGGGCGACGAGCCGCCGATCCTGCTGGGAAACAATAAGGGCCCGAACGCCGTCGAGTTGCTGCTGCAAGCTCTCGGATTCTGCTACGGGGTCGGATACGTCGCGAATGCTGCCGCTCGTGGCATCGAGATCACGCGGATGGACTACGAGATCGAGGGCGACCTCGACGTGCGTCCGTTCCTCGGTCTCGACGGCCCAAGGGCAGGGTTCACCGAGATCCGAGCGAAGGGTACGGTGTCGAGTCCCAACGCAACCGAAGAGCAGCTCGTCGAGCTCTGCCAGTACGTGCAGGACACATCACCGGTTCGCGATTGTCTCGCCAACGCCGTTCCCATCACGACGACTCTCACCGTGGTCTGAAAGGAGACGCCATGGTTGATCAACAGGCTGTCGATGTTGGCGTGCTGCGTCGTGAGGTTCAGCACCACTACGCCGAGGTGGCCACCACCCCCGAGGCGGACTTCCATTTCCATACCGGCAGGAGCGCCGCAAAGCAGGTCGGATATGACGATGGGCTTCTCGAGGGCCTACCGGAGGGAGCTGTCGAATCTTTCGCCGGTGTAGCAAATCCGTTCCACTTCGGCGTTCCCGACGCCGGCGAGAAAGTTGTCGACATCGGGTCTGGAGCCGGGATGGACTCGATGATCGCCGCCCGGGCGGTGGGCGACGCCGGAGAGGTCGTCGGCATCGACATGACACCCGAGATGCTTGATCGGGCTCGTGACGCGGCCGCCGAGCGTGGGATCACCAACGTGGAGTTTCGGCATGGTCTTGCCGAGAGCCTCCCCGTCCCGGATGGGTGGGCAGATCTGGTGATCTCGAACGGCGTTCTCAACCTGGTACCCGACAAGGTCTCTGCCTACCGCGAGATCGTCCGGGTGCTTCGCCCTGGCGGGCGGATCCAGATCGCCGATATCTGCGTTGACAAACCGGTTCCCGAAGGGGCAAAACGCGATATTGACCTGTGGACCGGCTGAATCGCCGGAGCCCTGCCGTGTGCAGGGTGGGCGACCGTGATCGAGGGAGCAGGGTTAGTTGGTGTCGAGTTCGGCCCCAACGTCGATACCTATGCGGGGGCGAGCGGCGAGGGCAATGCGCGCAAGTTCGGAACATTCGGCTACCCCTTCCGGGCACGGAAGCCGGCATAGACGGCCGATACACACATGCGTGACCTCGGTCCTCGCATCCCGCGGTTCCGAACGGCCAGGCATGAGCGGCGCCGCCCACTCCGGCAGCTGTTCCGCAGGGGACAAGGAGGTGGACATGACCGCAGTGGTCGATGACGCGCGCGAGATCGCGAGAATCGCCTACGGCTTCAAGGCGAGTAAGGCGTTGTTCACTGCCATTGATCTCGGGCTTTTTGCCCGACTTTCTGATGGCCCACAGACGCTCTCCGCCCTCGCTGCCGATATGAACCTGGCAAGCAACCGGCTTGAGACGTTGCTCACGGCCCTCACCAGCCTGGGGCTACTGAGCAAGCACACCGACGGCTATACGAACGCGCCGGGTAGCAACGAGTACCTGGTGCCGGGCAAACCGAACTATTTCGGCGACTACTTCCAGCTTCAGACCGACAGGTTCATCTATCCGGCGTTCGGCAACCTCACTTCGCTGATCCGGGGTGACGGCGGCTCGGCGGTGTGGGGCGAGTACGAGGACCTCATGCGCGATGCGGCACGCGCCGAAACATTCAGCCGCGGTCAGCATGCAGGTTCTCTCGGCCCCGCCACCGCCCTGGCGAAACACGCCGATTTCTCGTTGCGGGAGCACCTGCTCGACGTTGGCGGTGGCAGCGGCGCCTTCACCATCATGCTGTGCCGGCACAACCCGCGGCTGCGCGCAACGATCCTCGATTTTTCGAACGCGTTACGCGTCGCTCGGAGTTTCGTGGACGAGGCGGGTCTCGAAGGGCGCGTCGCCTACCACGAAGCGGACGCGACAGCCGGCGAATGGCCGCGGGGGCACGACGTCGTTCTCATGTCGTTTCTGCTCAGTGCTGTAGGAGCCAGCGATGTCGACGATCTGCTCTGTCGCGCATACGAATCACTGCCGGCCGGCGGGATGCTCGTAGTGCACGACTTCATGGTCAACGACAACCGGACGGGACCGCCGGACGCGGCGCTCTGGTTCCTTGCCTGCATGTTCAACGCCCTCGACGGCATCGTCCTCACACCGCGGCGAATCCAACAGCGCATCGAGGCGGCCGGCTTCACCGACGTCCATATCGAGGCGCTGATTCCTGACCTCACACGGTTCGCTGTGGCAGTCAAGGGAACGTGAGTCAAGGTCTCGTATCGGTACCCGGGAGTGGATGCCAGATACGCGTCACTCGATGTTCAGCCGACCGATACCAGTTGCGCGGTGGGTGTCCCCGTGGTGACGCTGAGCTCCTCAAGAACGTCGAAGTGATCGATCTGGAACTCGTGAAACGCCGGATTGGCTACCAGGCCGGCAGCCAATTCGCCACCGAGGTACCTGTCGGCGTCGGCGCGGCTGCCGAACACGTGGAATCCGCCGAGGCGGCCGGCTCCGTCCGAGATCCACGTCTTCGAGATCAGCCCCGGCACCTCGCAGAGTGCTTCGGCGTACTCCTTGAATGGTTGCGCGACCTCGTCGAGCGAGGCCGAAGACGTGAAGGTGATGAGCAGTCCGTGCATGGGCACCTCCTGTGTCGATTGCCCACCCATCATCGTCGCGCTGGGGGAGGAGGTGCATTGAACAATTTTTCGCGACAACGGCGAGGAAGTTGCTCTATCGGGAGGCCGTCGACGCGGCGTCCCGCGGCCATATGCCACCGGAGATATGAAACCTTTGTGTGTGATCGCATGTCGAAAGTCGTGGAAGGCCAGCGATGGGAGGAAACATGGCAACGGCCACGATCGAGCGAAGCAGCTGGGTGCTGTTCGCTACGACAATGTTCGTCATAGTCGGGGTGATGGACATCATCTACGGGTTGACGATGATCATCAACAACGAGTGGGTTGTGTTCACTGCGACTGAGGTGTGGTATCTCGATATCGCCGTGTGGGGTTGGATCACGCTGATTGTCGGAGGGCTTGCGCTTTTCGTCGCTTGGGGTGTCTACGCAGGGCAGACCTGGGCGCGGGTGCTCGGCGTTGTCGCCGCAGCCTTCGCCGCGATCGATGCGTTCCTCATCATGCCCTACTACACGGTGTGGGGTGTCGCGATCCTGGCGGTCTCGATCCTGGTGATCTGGGCGCTGACGGTCCATGGCGACGAGGTCGCGTAGCGGCACCTTCCCTCTGGACACTCCGAGGCTTCTCCTAGCCAGCCACGTAATCCACGTCTCCGGTGTCCACGGATCCTGATACGAAGACGACGGCTGGCGTCGGTCGCCGCGCCGTCGTGTGTTTCTGAGTCCGGTGGCATGCGTTGTTACGCCTTGAATGTGCCCGGCCTCGGCTGCGCCCACGGTGCGGCGTAACCATCCTCCCAGGGGAATCTGCCCTCGATGTCGTCGTAGCTGAGCTGGAGTACGGGCACGGAATGCTGGTCAGGGCGGTGGTAGAACCGGTTGGACTCGAGCACGATCTCGCCGGGGTTTGGAACCGTCTCGGGGATGATCCGGTGAGGCCATTGATCGAACGTGACGAGCTCGCCGGGTAAGAGCGTCGCGCCGGCCTTGATGCGCACGCCAAGGTCGTTCAGGATGGCGGCAGTATCGCGAGGTGAGATCCCAAGGACGAGCAGCTCCGGATGACCCAGCCCGAACAAGCCAACCGTATATGCAAACGGTGGTTCAGCCGACTCCGCCCCGCGCTGACATCCTGGTGCATACGCGACACCTGGCCCTACGTACTGGATGAACCAGCCATAGCGGCGGATAACGTCGACGATCTGTGCGTCGTGTTGGTCGACGAAGGCCTGTGTTTTGGCGTCCATCGTGGTTCCTTTCTGACCTGCCTCACCGATCGTGAGTCGATCGTATCGAGCCGCGCCGACAGAAACGCGTCGGTCGTTGGGGCGCGCAAACGCGATATAGACGGTGGCGGTCGTCATGGGTATCGTTGGTGGCAGGACGTCAAGTTCATTGACCCGTCAGCTTTTCAGGATGTGACCGGGAGGCCAAGCATGATACAAAAGGGAACGCATGTTGAACGACTCACGAAGAAGGTCGGGCAGGCAGTGGTGACCGGCAAAGTCACCGCGATTCTCGACGAGCACAACGTCGAGGTCGGGTGGGAGGACGGCCATACAAGTATCGTTTCGAAGAATGGGATAACTCCGCTGACCGAGGCAAACCGCCCGAACAGGGCGTAACTCCCGCTACGCCGGTCCTGTCAGTTGATCCGACGTTCGTGCGTGACCCATTCTCTCTCCCGCAGGACGTACTTTTGAACCTTGCCCGTCGATGTCTTTGGCAGCTCGGCAACGATGTCGACCGTATCGGGTGCCTTGAAGTGCGCGAGGCGACTTCTCACATGCTCGATGATCTCGACGCCGGACGCCTCTCTGTCGTCCTTGAGCACCACGAAAGCCTTCGGACGCTCGCCCCACGTGTCGTGCGGAACCGCGACGACGGCGCATTCGAGTACCGACGGGTGCGACGCTATTGCACGCTCCACCTCGATCGTTGATATGTTCTCCCCACCCGAGATGACGATGTCCTTGGAGCGGTCCCGCAGGTCGATGTAGTTGTCCGGGTGCCACACGGCCACGTCCCCCGAATGGAACTCGCCGCCGCGGAACGCTGCCTCGGTCGCCTCGGGGCTGGCGAAGTATCCCTTCATGACGTTGTTGCCGCGCATGACGACCTCGCCGAGGGTCTCGGCGTCCTTTGGCACGTCGTCCATGTCGTCGTTCACGACGCGTGTCGGATCAGCGATGATGTACGACACGCCCTGGCGTGATTGGAACCGTGCACGGTCCTCGACATCGAGATCCGCAAGACCGGGCTGGAGCTCACAGACCGTATGAGGGCCGTAGGTTTCGGTGAGTCCGTACACGTGGACGATGCTTGCCCCGAGACCTTCCATCGTTTCGATGATGGTTGGGCTCGGCGGAGCGCCCGCCGTCGTGATCGTCACCGGCTGTGGGAACGGATGCGCCTCTGGGGCGTTGGCGAGAGCGATCAGCACGGTTGGCGCTGCGTTGAAGTGGGTCACACCCCGGCTGTCGACAAGGGACCAGATCTCTGCCGGGTCCACCTGGCGCAGGCATACGTGCGTGCCGCCGATCGCCGTGACACCCCAGGTCGTGCACCATCCGTTGCAATGGAACATCGGAAGTGTCCATAGGTAGACCGTGTCGAGTGAGTGTTTGGAGTGGATGATCTCGCCGAGCGCGTTGAGATAGGCGCCCCGGTGCGTGTACATCACCCCTTTGGGTTGTCCCGTTGTGCCCGACGTGTAGTTGATCGAGATCGTTCGTTCTTCGTCGTCGACGCTCCATGGCAGCGGATCGTCCGAACCCCTGGCGAGGAGGTCGTCGTACGGCGTTGTCGCGAATTCCACGTCCGTTCCTGTCGCGTCGACCGAGACGATCTCAGTGACCGTCGCGAGGTCGCTGACGATCGGCGCAAGATCTCCAAGCAGGGCGGTGTCTCCGACGAGCATCCTCGCACCTGAGTGATCGAGGATCGTCCGGACTTCATCCGGCGAGAGCCGTGTATTGATCGCCACCAGGACCGCCCCGATCAGCGGCACACCGAAATGGGCGATGAGCATCTCTGGCGTGTTCGGGCACAGGTACGCGACCCTGTCGCCGACCCCGATACCCGATGCCGTCAGCGCGTTGGCGAGGCGGGTCGCGTGTTGCGCCATCTCGGCATAGGTGATGTCCCTGTCACCTTCCACTATGGCGGTCTTGTCCGGCCACACGATCGCGGACCGCTCCAGGAACGAAAGCGGTGTCAACTCGCTCCTGTAGACGGCGTCTATCGGTCGCTCCATTGCGGCTCACGCTTTTCGAGGAACGCTCCCATGCCTTCCTGGGCATCAGGGTTCGCGGCGTTGGCTGCCATCACGGGTGTCGTCACGGCGTACGCAGCATGTTCGCTCATCTCGGTCTGTGCGTAGTACGTGGACTTACCGAGGGCGATCGTGTTCTGCGAGTATCGAAGGATCTTGTTCGCCATGTCCATCACGGCCTCGTCGAGCTCCTCGGCTGGTACCGCCTGGTTGATGAGGCCCCAGTCCACCGCGGTGGCCGAGTCGATCGGCTCTCCCGTGAGCAACATCTGCATTGCCCGCTTGTGGCCGACCGCTCTGCTCACCGGAACCATCGGTGTGTGACAGAACAAACCGATCATGACACCTGGCGTCGCGAACCACGCAGTATCCGCGGCGATCGCCAGGTCACAGCTTGCGACCAGCTGGCATCCCGCCGCCGTCGCAACCCCTTGCACCTTTGCGATCACCGGCTGACGAAGATGGCGGATCGCTTCCATCATCACGCCACACGTTTCGAACAGGTCGGTGTAGTAGTCGTCGGGTCGTTCCATCATCTCCGCCATGTCGTGGCCTGCGGAGAAGGCCTTGCCCTCAGCGGCCATCACGACGACACCGACGTCGTGTGGAACCTGATCGAGTGTTTCGATCACGGACTTCATGAAGTCGAGTCCGAGAGCGTTTCGTTTCTCGGGGCGTGCAAGTGTGATCGTCGCGATTGTTCCATCGATTTCCAGACGAACATGGTCAGTCGTCATAGTGATTCTCCTGGCGTGATTTTGACCATTGCTCGGCAACGATCCGCGTGCGGACAAGGCAACGCGCCCGGTGGACGCCGGGTACCTATCCACTGCACCATTGGCAGCCAAGCCATGCACGCAACACTACCACTGCCTGTCGGAGCTCATCGAAGCGCCGAAGTCGGAATCTGGGTTCATGCGGGTGGGCGGATGCTTGCGGCTGCGTCTGTGGTTGTGCGACCCGTCAGCGTGGCGTGGTTGGAATTTCGACGTTGAACCTTGCCCCCCCAAGTGCTGCGTCATCGATCGTGACCGAGCCCGCGTGATGCAGGGTGATCTCTTTGCAGATGGCGAGACCGAGGCCGGTTCCACCATGGTCGCGATCGCGTGCTTCGTCGAGACGCGTGAACCGTTCGAATACCCCGTCACGATCTGCTTCGGGTATGCCACGTCCGTCATCACTGATAGTGAGAAATGCGAGTCCGTCGGATTCCGTCAGTGTTACTTCTATGCGATTGACTGCATAACGCACGGCATTTTCGAGGAGATTGCGTACGAGCCTCGCGAGCGAGTCTCGATCTCCGACGACTTGTGCTCCTGACACCCGTGTGGTGTCGATCGTGATAGAAGTGCCGGGTTGAACTCGTTCGACGAGCTCGAAGACGATGTCGTCGAGGTCGACGGACTGATGTTTGATCGGCAACGTTCCCGAGTCGCTCCGAGCGAGTAACAACAGGTCGTCGACGAGGCGTTGCATGCGAAGTGTCTCATCGAGCACATCCTCTGACGTTGTCGGCCAATCCGCGATCTCTGCGTGAAGGAGCCCAACTTCCAACTGTGAGCGTATTGCGGCAAGAGGGCTGCGGAGCTCGTGTGATGCATCGGCAACGAAGCGGCGTTGCTGATGGGAACTGTGCTCGAGCCGCTCGAGCATTTGGTTCATCGTCGCAGCGAGTCTCGCTATTTCATCGTCGCTGTCTGGCACGGGAACTCGGCGATCAAGATCCCGATCACCGATCGACGCAACTCTCGTACGGATGGCTTCGACCGGCCGGAGTGCTCTGCCGATGATGACCCACACCGTGAAGCCCACAAAGGCGATCAGAACCGGGATACCAACGATCAGAATCGTTTCCAGCGTCCCGACCGCCTCATCGACAGGTTCCAGGCCGGTCGCCGCGTAGATCGTGAAAGTCTGTCCGCCCGTGGTGACGGACTGAGCCACCAGTCGGAACTCGCCATCATCGATCGGAAGGCTCTGTGTGACAAGGACCCGAGTACCGCCAGCGGGTTCGATGTCCGAGATCGCACCTTCGCCCTCGATGTTGGGGCTCCAGGCGATCACCGTCCGGTTGCCATCCACGATCTGCACGAGTGCGTCCTCGTCGCCCGCTGCGGTTAGTTGCACGGGAATGACCCGATCGCGAACGAGGGCTGTGAGGTCTTCAACGCGAGCTGTGAGAGCCGTATCGATGGCATTCACCAACGAGGCGCGTTGCAGAGCCACTGCGCTGAACCCGGCCACGATCAAGGCCACAGCCACAACGGCGGTTGCCGCGATCGTTGATCGCGCCCGCACAGACCTGAGCCATCGTGGCAAGCTAACCACCGCTCGCTGCCAGACGGTACCCGGCACCTCGGATCGTTTGAATGGATGCCTTGTGGAACGGTTCGTCGATCTTTACGCGCAAGTGCCGAATGTACACCTCGACGATGTTGGGGTCTCCATCGAAGGCGAAGTCCCACACGTTCTCGAGTATCTCCAGCTTGGACACCACCTCCCCCTTGTGTCGAATCAGGAACTCAAGCACAGAGAATTCTCTTGCCGTCAGAGCGATATCGACATCCCCCCTCCGGCATTCATGTGACGTGGGATTGACATATAGGTCGCCCGCTTCGTAGACCAGCTGCTGACTCGGTGTTGAACGCCGCAGGAGCGCTCGGATCCTCGCGACGAGCACAACGAACGAAAACGGTTTGGTGAGATAGTCGTCTGCACCGGTGTCGAGAGCTTCCGCTTCGTCGAGTTCGCCGTCTTTGGCCGTGAGCATCAGAACCGGTGTCCAGTCTCCACGTTCGCGTAGGTTGGCACACAGTCGATACCCGTTGATGCCCGGCAACATGATGTCCAGGACGATGACGTCGTATGCGTTCTCTTTCGACAGCCATTCGCCGTCGGTGCCTGTCAAGGCAACATCGACAGCGAATCCCTCTGCCTCAAGCCCGCGACGAACAGCCGCGGCGACCCGTTTCTCGTCTTCGACGACCAATACCCTCATCCGACTGCCCTCTCGAACATCTTCATGATGCCCATTCTCGTGCATCGAAGCTGAACATTGGCTGAAAACCGAATCAGCGCTCGATCTGTCACGTTGCGCCCGGATCGCAAAAGCCAGAGATCCCGCCATACGTGGCGGATTCTCTGGCTTCCGGTATGGGCCGCCGATCGAGGGCGTTTTGGATCAACCGTCGGTTTCGGGTGCTTCGTCTGCTTCTACGGCTTCGTCGACCTCGGGTGCTTCGTCTGCTTCTACGGCTTCGTCGACCTCGGGTGCTTCGTCCGTTTCTACGGCTTCGTCGACCTCGGGTGCTTCGT
>BTQP01000011.1:0-21915 GCA_036985935.1 Acidimicrobiia bacterium
GAAGTGAGTGAGTACACATGAGTGACAAGAGACCGCCTATCACGCTCGCCTGTGAGTCGTGCAAAAGGCGTAACTACGTCACCACGAAGAACAAGACGAACACGAGGGAACGCCTCGAGCTTCGAAAGTTCTGCAAGTGGTGCCGCGAATCCACACCGCACAAAGAGACGCGGTAGTCACCTGCTGCACTCGATGCGGCGAGAGCCGGCCCTCCGGGGTCGGCTCTCTGCGTTGTATCACTGCTCGACACCAAAGTGAACTTGGTTCTGGTGGTGATTCCATCGTGGCGCGGTGGCGGGGTTCGGCAAAGCACAAGGGGAGCGCATTCGCTCCCCTTGTTATCCCATGCAGGAACCGGTTCAACCCATGTATGTCCGCGGACGCCTCTTTTCGGACATTCGAATGAAGGTGTCCGAACACCGGGGCATGTGGACGTCTAGGGTCGAAGGTCAGTTGTTGATCTCAGCAACGAGCTTCTTCGGGTTCAGCATCCCGTAGTCGAACACGAAGGTCGATCCGTCGTTCATAGTGACCACGGCTTGTTTCATCAGCCCCTTCTTGCGCATCTCCGCGCCAGCGATACCTGAACGAGGCAGCGTGAACCCGAATTCGGTGCTCGTATCGTGAAAGTAGGACGCGTGACCGCCCGAAACACCGAACGCTCCGAGGGAGAGTCCGATCCCCTTGACCACCTCTGCGTTGCTCGAGTCGTACAGACCTTGATAGATCAGGTCGTCGTCCGTGAGTCTTAGCTTTCCGGTGATTCGTCCGCCCTCTTCGGGTAGGAAGTTGATGGTCCACTCGTTCGCTGCCATTGGTTTCCTCGTCGGTTCCTTCGATACGCGTATCTGCCACTACATAGTACGTCGGCAAGCACTCTTTGCCCCAAAAGGCATCGGTGTCGTGTGAGCTACACTGGCGGCCATGGACGTATCCACCGGATTCACTGCCGGGCTTGTTATTGCTGCGTTCCTGCTTGGTCTGCGACACGGGATTGA
This sequence comes from Acidimicrobiia bacterium, assembly GCA_036985935.1. Taxonomy (GTDB): domain Bacteria; phylum Actinomycetota; class Acidimicrobiia; order Spongiisociales; family UBA5794; genus JAMBLL01. Next base: position 999 of record BTQP01000011.1, read on the forward strand.
CTGGGATCACATCGTTGCGATCAGCGATATCGCTGCAACCCAGGAATCGAAGCGGCGAGGGTTTTTCGTCGGAACGCTTTACGTCCTAGGGCACGCGTCGGTGGTCATCCTGCTGGGAATCGGTGCGATAGCTCTTGGGTCGACGATCCCGGATTGGCTCGACGCCGCCGCGGGCAGGATCGTTGGCGTGACTCTCATCGGTCTCGGGCTCGTTGTCGTTGTCACGCTCATACTGGAGCGTGGATCATTCCGAGCGAGAAGCAGGTGGATGATCTTGTTCGATGCTTCGCGCAAGGTCCGCGGCGGTCGCGGCCGGTCTGAAAAGCACACCCACGAGCACGTTGCAGTCGAGAGCGGTCACCACGACGGATCAGAAGACCCCGTCGACGGAACGTCGATGCTGTCTGCCCCGACACACGCACACGAACATTCCCACCTCGCCGACGACCAATACACGAACAAGGCAGCAGTCGGCATCGGTGCGATTCACGGTGTCGGCGCAGAGACACCTACCCAGGTGGTCGTATTCCTCGCAGCGGCCTCGGCAGGAGGAGTCTGGGCTGGTCTGGCTGTGTTATTCGTCTTTGTCGTTGGTCTGGCGATTGCAAACACGGCGATCACGACTGCCTCGGTGTTTGGTTTCTCGCTGGCTTCGAGGAGCCAGTCGGTACAGATCGGATTCGGTGTTTTCACTGCCGCAATGAGCATCGGAATCGGTGTTCTGTTCCTCACGGGGAACGACGCCATTCTTCCTGCGTTCTTCGCAGGCTGATCCAGGAGCCCTCTTCAGATGCTCGAGCAACTCACCTCGCCACTCGAGCTTCAAGATCAGAAGCTCGGTCCGGTCGAGGTTGCCCTGACGGCAGACCGAATTGCGTTTTATGTTGACGCAACGCAAGACGACGCCGTTCTGTGGGTCGACGAGGCTCCTCCGGGTTTTGCATCGGTGTTGCTGTTTGCCGTGGCAGACCTATTTCTGTATCACCCCAGGGTCGTTCCCTTCACGGCAACTCTTCTGCACCTGGATCAGACGTTCGAGTATTTCCAACCGATGCGAGCGAATTCCACGATCGTTATGGCCGGCACGATCACGAGGGTACGAGAGCGTGCGGGCTCGTACTTTGTGACGTTTGATGCAACGGGCACTGACGCCGGTGTTGATGTCGTGCGCTCCGTATCAACGTTTGTACTTTCGGACCAGAAGGCGCCACGGTCCGGGTCCGTTCGTGACGAGCCACCAGCTCGAGAGCGAGGTTCGAACGCCGAGGGCCGGCGCTCCACGAGCAGGCACGACCTGGTCAGGTATGCAGCAGCATCGAGAGACTTCAACCCTCTGCATTGGGATCACGACGTAGCGGTGGAGGCCGGTCTGGCCGGCACCGTTGCACACGGATTGTTGATGTACGCATGGATGATGCAAGAAGCGTCGAAGTCAGCGGGTGGCGCACCGATCGTTCGGGCGAAGGTTCGATTCCGGTCCGCCCTTCATCCGGCACAGCAAGCAGAGGTGGCAGTAACCCGAGAGGGCGACACGGTGACGATGGGACTCACACGAGACGGCGAACAGCTCGTGACGGGAACCGCTACCGTGAAGGTGGACACGGAGTAACACGATGCAACGCCAACCGGTCGAACCCCTGCAACCGCTCGATCTTGTTGAGCGCGCCCGTGAAGGAGATAGAGACGCGTTCGGTGAGCTCGTGAGGATTCACCAGCATGGGGTGTACACGTTGGCTGTTCGACTTGTCCGTGATCGCGACCAGGCTTCAGACGTCGCCCAAGATGCGTTCGTGCGCGCGTGGCGTGCCATGCCGAGTTTTCGCGGCGATGCGAAGTTCTCGACGTGGATTCATCGAATCACGGTGAACACGGCGTGGACCCACCGGGCCAAACAGAAGAGGGTGCGTCTCGACTCCCTCGATTCCCTTGTCGAAGACCCCGAGTCGTCGGCCCTGGACCCCATTCGCGCTGGTGAGGCCGCGTCGGCAGCGCCCCAGATCGAAGACGCATTGATGGGATTGAGCGATTCGATTCGTGCTGTTGTGGTGTTGAAAGATGTTTACGACTGGAGCCACGTGGAGATCGCCGACCACCTGGACATTTCGGTCACGGCAGCAAAAGTACGCTTGCATCGTGGTCGCAAGGATCTCAGAGCGAAGCTGGCAGGTTTTGAGGACGGAGCCTCATGAGGGTGTTGTGTTCTGCCGTCTCCGTTGCTCTTCCGAGTGTGGCGGCTTCGGGCGAAAAGGGGCCGCTTTCGTTTCACATCGGTTCCTGTGATCGATGCCGGGGAGAGGCCGCTTCATATGCTGAGATGTACCGCAGCCTCGATGCGCTCAACGACGCAACGGTGCCTGCGCCTGGCGGACTCCCGCAACGGGTCATGTCCTCGCTTGGCCCCGTCGCGGTGCCGGCTCCGGCTGGCCAGAGAGATCACCTGGTTCCCGTCGCCGCGGCAGCGGCCATCGCAACGGCTGCGTGCGGGGGCGCAGTGTTGCTGCGGATATATAGACAAAGAGCTGCATAAGTTGTTTCGCCAGATCCTGAGTAGGTTTACACTTCAAGTAAGGGATACATATACTCCCCGAGACCGGACCCACGCCGGGTCGGAGGGGTGTAGCTCCAATTGGCAGAGCGCCGGTCTCCAAAACCGGATGTTGTGGGTTCGAGTCCCGCCACCCCTGCGAACTACTGAGGAGTACGTAGTTGAACCGTGAGATGCGACGCCTTCAGGCGAAAGAAGAGGAACGCGCAAAGAAGAAGCGTGACGATGGAACGCGCCCGGCGAAGAAATCTCAGAAGGAGCCGGGTCTCAGTTTCTTCCAGCGGACGGCGAAGTATGTCCGCGAGGTTCGACAAGAACTCAAGAAGGTCGCGTGGCCCTCGACCGAGGAACTGACGACATATACGATTGTTGTGTTCGGTGTTACCACCGTGCTCACCATCGTTGTGTTCGGTTTGGACTGGGCCTTCAGCAAGATGGTCGTCAACATCCTGAATGCGATCACGTGATGCCTGACACCAGCCAGGACACTGCCGTCGAGGATGCGCCGGACGTCGAGGCCCCTGAGGCCGAAGCCCAGGAGGCCGAAGTTCAGGAGGCCGAGCAGCAGAAGCCGCTCAGCCCGTATGACCTGCCGGGCGCCTGGTACGTGATCCACTCGTATTCCGGGTACGAGAAGAAGGTGCGAGCAAATCTCGAGAATCGTGTCAAGTCGATGCATCTCGAGGACAAGATTTTCGAGGTCGTCATTCCGATGGAAGACGTTGTCGAATACAAGAACGGCAAGAAAGTAACGGTGGAGCGCAAGAAGTTCCCCGGGTACGTGCTCGTTCGTCTGTACATGGATGACGACTCCTGGTATGCCGTTCGCAACACGCCGAACGTGACAGGATTCGTCGGTTCCGGTACCAAACCGAGCCCACTTTCTCGGAAAGAGGTCGAGCGAATCCTCGGCGTCGCAAAAGAAGAGGGCGCGAAAAAGGAAAAACCGACGTTCAAGCCTGCGTGGGACGTGGGGGAGACGATCAGAGTCGTCGAAGGTCCATTCGCGGATTTCAATGGTGTCATCGAGGACATCAACGTGGACCAGTCGAAGGTCCGCGTTCTTGTGGACATATTCGGCCGCGAGACACCCGTCGAACTCAGCTTCGACCAGATCATCAAGTACTGACACAGCAAGAAGTACCAAAAACCAAGGAATTCGAACCATGGGTCGCAAGAAACTGATGACCGTGCTCAAGTTGCAGATTCCGGCTGGTCAGGCAAGTCCTGCGCCACCGGTCGGGCCAGCCCTCGGACAGCACGGCGTGAACATTATGGACTTTGTCCAGGCGTACAACACCGCCACACAAGCCCAGGCGGGGACGATTGTTCCCGTCGAGATCTCCATCTACGAGGACCGCTCGTTCACGTTCATCACCAAGACGCCGCCTGCAGCCGTGCTGCTTCGTCAGGCCGCGAGAATCGAGAAGGGTTCGGCCGTCCCTCACAAGGAAAAGGTCGGGTCCGTTACGAAAGCACAGGTCCGCGAGATCGCTGAGACCAAGATGCCGGACCTCAATGCAAACGACATCGACAACGCGATGTCGATCATCGAAGGCACGGCTCGATCGATGGGTCTCGAAGTGGTCGAGGCATAGCCTCGATGTAATACGTGGTACGTAGTACGTACTACCCGGATGTGGAAGGGCTCGAGCCCGTTACACCACGAAAGGAAAATCCCGATGGGAATCTCAAAGAACCGCGCTGATATCGAGCGCGGATATGACAGCGAGGCGCTGTACACGCCCGCCGATGCCGTAGCGCTCGTCAAGAACTTCTCCTTTGCGAAGTTCGACGAATCCGTTGACATCGTCTTCCAACTCGGCATCGACGCCCGCCAGGCTGACCAGCTCGTGCGCAGCACGGTGTCCTTGCCGCACGGAACCGGCAAGGACGTCAAGGTTGTCGTGTTCGCGAACGATCAGGCCAAGGAGGCCGAAGAAGCTGGCGCCGATGTCGTCGGTGGACAGGACCTTGCCGACGAGATCGTCAATGGGCTCGCGCTCGACTGGGACGTTACGATTGCAAGCCCTGACATGATGCCGGTCGTCGGTAAGCTTGGCCAGTTGCTCGGTCCGCGAGGTTTGATGCCGAACCCGAAGTCGGGAACCGTTACGACCGACATCGCCAAGACCGTCGCTGCGTTCAAAGCTGGTCGCGTGGAGTACCGAAACGATCGGTACGGCAACGTGCATATTCCGGTAGGGCGGGTCTCTTTCACAGAAGAGCAGTTGGTCGAGAACATCGTGATGATCTTCGATGAGATCCAGCGCGGCAAACCTGCTGCGTCGAAGGGCAAGTTCATCAAGAAGGTGGGTGTTTCGTCCACGATGGGTCCCGGTGTGGATCTCGATCCAGCAGCGATCGTTGACATCCTCAAGGAACGTGACTGACGCCCTGGCGGAAATTGTTCGGGTCAGCGATGTGATCTGAAATGCAAGGAACGGCCACGACGCGGCGAGCCACGGTGTAGGCCGTTCTTTCGCGCTCTGTGCTGTGTGAGTCCGTAACCGCAAGGTGTTATGTCGGTTTTCCTAGATTTGGGTTGACATGGGTCAGCTCACCGGCAACTATGCCGTGCATATAGCGGGGGACCGTTGGAGGAAGGATAAAAGGCGATCCACCACCGCCTTTCCTAAGGGTGGTTCAGACACTTCGGAACACGCAGGTCGGCCCCTACCCCGGCCTTCTGGAGTGACATATGCGAGTTGATGGCTTCCTGGCCCGCTGTCTTCTCGAACCTCGAAAGAGACCACCGTCCTCCCTCCAACGCCCCCGCTATCTTTCTAGCTCCGCATTCGTTCGCTCTTGGACCGTTCGGCTGGCGCCTCACTTTCGGATCGCTTCGGTCCTCCCTTCAGGGAGGACGGTTATCCGCTCTCACTGAGTATGCTCTGGCCACAACCTCATACCGACCCAAGACCGTTGGTGCCGCAAGGTGCAAAGTCGTGAGACGCCAGCGCAGGCCGAACTTCACAGGAAGCTCCCGTCGTCTTGATCGGGAGCTTTGATCATTTCATCGCTCGCTTGAGGATACGAAATGAAAGTCCGATTTGAGGAGTACGACATATGCCACGGCCAGAAAAGGTCCAGGCTGTCGCCGACATCAAAGAGCGTATTGAGGGAGCACAGGCTGTGTTCCTCGCTGAGTACGCCGGTCTTTCGGTCAAGGATCAGCAGACGCTGCGTCGCGAGCTTCGTGCAAACGAAGCAGAGTTCAAGGTCGTGAAGATGACCCTGGCCCGCCTCGCTACCGGCGATCTGAAGATCGACTCGCTCCAGGAACTACTGCTTGGCCCAACGGGTCTTGCGTTCGCCGACGGTGATCCGGTTGGAGCAGCGAAGGTGCTGAAAGATTTCGCCAAGGCTCACGACACGTTCGTGGTCAAGGGTGGACTGCTTGGCATGGAGTTCCTGAGTCCGGAGAAGATCGCTGAACTCGCCGAGATCGAGCCGCGCGAGGTTCTCCTCGCACAACTCGCAGGAGCCATGCAGGCGCCGATGGCGAAACTCGCAGGACTGCTCTCAGCGTTGCCACGCAATACCGCTTCTGTTATCCAGCAGCTGCTGGAGAAGAAGGAAGCCGAGGAGCAGCCGACAGCCGACAGCCAACAGCCAACAGCCGAAGAGGATTCTGAGTCTGAGGCGGGTGACGACGGTGATGCCCCTGAGGGCGAACCTGTTGAGGAAAAGGTTGCAAGCGACTCTGCTGATGAAGATCCGAAGACCGAAGATGACCCTGAGGCGACTGCCGAAGCATCGGATGATGCCGGCACAGAAACCGAAGATCAGGCCGACGAGGCGTCAGACGACGCCGAGGAGGAATAACAATGGCCAAGACCGCAACAGAAAAGTTGCTCGACACATTCGGAGACATGACCGTCCTCGAACTGTCCGAGTTTCTGAAAGCATTCGAAGAGAAGTTCGACGTGACAGCCGCCGCCCCGATGGCAGTTGCCGCAGCGCCCGCTGCCGGTGACGCTGATGGTGAGCCCGAAGAAGAGCAGGACGAATTCGATGTCGTTCTCACCGGCGCAGGTCAAAAGAAGATCCAGGTGATCAAGGAAGTTCGTGCACTCACGAGCCTCGGTCTCAAGGAAGCCAAGGCGCTTGTCGACGAGGCTCCATCAGCGATCCTCGAAAGTGTCGACAAAGAGGCTGCCGAGAAGGCAAAGGAATCCCTCGAGGCCGCAGGCGCCTCGGTGGAGTTGAAGTAGCAAGCGGCGTAGCCGCAGTACGGAGTACCTGGTACTTGGTACTTGGAAGGGGAGTGGCGTGAGCTGCTCCCCTTTCGTCGTCTGGAATACGACCGGTTTGTGAACCGTTTTCAAGACGGAACCTATGCCGGGAGGTGGGGAACATGGACGCAACTTATTGGTGGCTGTTTCCTGTCTCGATCATGATCGCCGCTACGGCGAACGGAGCGGGCATCGGTGGAGCCACGTTCTTCGCGCCTCTGTTCGTGATCGGGCTCGGATTGGATCCCGTCATAGCCATTGGTGCAGCGCTGCTCACCGAGGTATTTGGTTTCGCATCCGGGGTGGTCGCTCATGCGCGTGCGAAGGCGATCGACTGGCTAGCGGTTCGTCGACTCGTCGTTGTTTCCGTTCCGTTCGCTGTTGTCGGGTCGTTGCTGGCAGGATTCGCTCCTGAGACGTTGCTGAAGTTGCTGCTCGGATTTGGGTTGCTGTTCATAGCGGTCACGTTCATACGGCACCACGACCCCGAGGTCGAAGATGCCGAGATTGCGGCTGGAGTCGGCGTCGTTCAGCCGGCCATACGACGACACATCGTCCTCGCAGATGACACCGTCTACGACTACGAGCTCTGTCGGCTGCAGGAGGGACGCATCGGAGCAGGCATCGGAGGGCTTCTCGTCGGTTTGATTTCCACGGGACTCGGAGAGGCGAACTCGTACTCTCTCGTCAAGCGGTGCCGCATCCCAAGTCGTGTCGCGATCGCGGTGTCGGTTGTCACGGTCGCTGCCACCGCGCTTGCGGCAAGCGTCACCCATCTCGTGAACTTTCTCCAAACGCCCGACGCCGATAGCGCCCTCATTGCTTCGATCGTGGTCTTCACGATCCCCGGCGTGATCATCGGCGGTCAGCTCGGACCGATGATCACGGGACGCGTTCCGGAGCGCACCCTGATTCGCTCCATAGGTTGGCTGTTCGTCGCGGTCGCCGCGCTCACCATCTGGGAAGCACTGGCTCGTTGAAGCGACAATGGTGGTGCCTGTTGTCCGGGTTCCGGGGTCGTACTTCGTACTTCGTATTACGTACGACGGCGAAGCCCCGCTTCGCTTCCATCCTTGACCATTCGTAGCGGTCGCGGTACTATCGATACCACAATTGAGGAAGTTTCTACGTCTCTCCAGGAGCAGAGTCGGGTTAGCTGCGTGCTATCCCGAGTTTGTGCTATCCTGACCCATTCACCCGAACTGCTCCCAGCTTCGTGCTGCTGCAAAATGCCTATATGAGGAGAATCTGCGTTGTCCCGTGCGCGTTCCAAGAGGCTGTCATTCGCCAAGATTCCCGAGATCCAGGATATTCCTGATCTTCTGGATATCCAGAGGGAATCATTTGCCGACTTTCTAGAATCCGGTCTGAAGCAGATGTTCGACGAGGTTTCGCCCGTCGAAGATTTCACGGGCAATCTCGCCCTTGAGCTCACGGAGCATCGCTTCGAAGATCCTCCACTCACGATCGAAGAGGCAAAGGATCGCGATTCGAACTATTCGCGCCCGCTCTTCGTGACCGCAAGGTTCCTGAACAAGGAAACAGGGGAGATCAAAGAGCAACAGGTCTTTCTCGGGGACTTCCCGATGATGACCACCAACGGCACGTTCATCATCAACGGCACCGAACGCGTTGTCGTGAGCCAGCTCGTGCGAAGCCCCGGCGTGTACTTCGACGAAACACGTGATAAAACGTCGGGTCGCGCTGTGTACGCGTGCAAGGTCATTCCCGGCCGCGGCGCCTGGCTCGAGTTCGATATCGACAAGAAGGACACGATCGGCGTGCGAGTCGACCGCAAGCGTCGTCAGTTCGTCACCACGTTCCTGCGGGCTCTCGGAATCGCCGAGACCGATGAAGAGATCATCGCGCTGCTCGGAGATACAGAACTTGTACGGAACACGCTCGAAAAGGATCCGACGTCTACCAAAGACGAAGCACTTCTTGATCTGTACCGCAAGCTCCGCCCAGGGGAGCTCACAACCGTCGAGTCCGCTCGCAGTCTGATCAAGACACTTTTCCGTACACCAAAGCGTTACGACTTGACGCGGGTCGGTCGTTACAAGATGAATCAGAAGCTTGGCGGAGATGCATCGGTGGAGATGCTCGACAACTTCACCGCAAACGAGCAAGGCCTCATCACGGACGAAGACATGGTGAAAACCATCATGTACCTCATCGGTCTGCACGAGGGCAAAGATGGTTACAGGATCGACGACATCGACAACTTCCAGAACCGGCGTATCCGTACGGTTGGAGAGCTGATTCAGAATCAGATTCGCGTCGGTCTGACCCGGCTCGAGCGTGTTGTCCGCGAGCGAATGACGACACAGGACCCCGAAGCGATCACGCCACAGACGTTGATCAACATTCGCCCGGTCGTTGCTTCGATCAAGGAATTCTTCGGAACATCGCAGCTGAGCCAGTTCATGGATCAGCCGAATCCTCTTGCGTCGATCACGCACCGCAGGCGTCTGTCTGCTCTCGGACCTGGTGGTCTGTCCCGTGAGCGAGCGGGTTTCGAGGTTCGGGATGTTCACCCGTCTCACTACGGGCGGATGTGTCCGATCGAAACTCCAGAGGGTCCCAATATCGGTTTGATCGGATCGCTTGCGTCCTACGCACGGGTCAACCGTTTCGGTTTCATCGAGGCGCCGTACCGTCGAGTCACCAAGGGCAAGGTCACGAAGAGGATCGACTACCTCACAGCTTCAGAGGAAGAGGGACACATCATCGCCCAGGCAAACGCGCCGATCGATGATGGCGGGTTCTTCATGAACGACCGTGTGCTTGTCCGCAAGACGGGCGGAGAGGTCGACAACGTGCCAAAGGACCAGGTCGACTACATGGACATCTCGCCACGGCAGGTTGTGTCGATCGCCACGGCGCTGATTCCGTTCCTCGAGCACGATGATGCCAACCGCGCGCTCATGGGCTCCAACATGCAACGTCAAGCCGTACCCCTCATCACGTCGGATGCGCCGCTCGTCGGAACTGGCATGGAAGGGCGTGCAGCGAGGGACTCCGGCGACGTGATCATTTCGCCAATCGACGGCGAGGTTGTCTCGGTCACCGGTGTAGATATCGTTGTCAAAGAAGCCGGCACCAACAAGAAGCACATCTTCCCTCTCGACAAGTTCGAGCGGTCGAACCAGGGCACATGCATCAACCAGAAGCCGATCGTCTCCGAGGGAGACAAGGTCAAGACCGGCGATGCGCTTGCCGATGGCGCATCTACCGACGGCGGAGAACTCGCTCTGGGCCGCAACCTCATGATCGCGTTCATGCCGTGGGAGGGTTACAACTACGAGGACGCGATCATCATCTCGGAGCGCCTCGTGAAAGAGGACATCCTCTCATCGATTCACATAGAAGAGCATGAAATCGAGGCTCGTGATACAAAGCTCGGCGCCGAAGAGATCACGAGGGATATCCCGAATGTTGCCGAGGAGGTTCTCATGGACCTCGACGATCGCGGCATCATCCGCATCGGTGCAGAGGTCGAACCTGGTGACTATCTCGTTGGAAAGGTCACTCCAAAGGGCGAAACCGAGCTGACACCTGAAGAGCGACTCCTACGAGCGATTTTCGGGGAGAAGGCACGTGAGGTCCGCGACGTCTCGTTGAAGGTTCCCCACGGGGAGTCTGGCAAGGCGATCGCCGTCAAGGAGTTCAGCAGGGAAGACGGGTACGACCTGCCGCCAGGCATGAACGAACTCGTCAGGGTCTACGTTGCAAAGCAGCGCAAGATCTCCGCCGGTGACAAGCTCGCCGGCCGTCACGGCAACAAGGGCGTGATCGCCAAGGTTCTACCTGAAGAGGACATGCCGTTCTTCGAAGACGGTACGCCAGTCGACATCATCCTGTCGCCACTCGGTGTTCCTTCTCGCATGAACCTGGGCCAGGTGCTCGAGACACACCTCGGTTGGGCAGCAGCTACCGGGTGGGAAGCATTCGATGATCTGGAGAGTGCTGCATCGATCGGCGCTGAGCCGTGGACACACATTGCCACGCCAGTTTTCGATGGTGCGCACGAGGATGAAGTGCTCAATGTGTTGAAACACTCCCGAGTGAACCGTGATGGTGTTCAACTCATCAACGAGGAGGGCAAGGGCCAGTTGTACGACGGACTCACGGGTGAGCCGTACGACTCGCTGATCACCGTTGGGTACATGTACATCCTGAAACTCGTCCATCTCGTCGACCACAAGATCCATGCCCGATCTACCGGTCCATACAGCATGATCACTCAGCAGCCGCTCGGTGGTAAAGCTCAGTTCGGTGGCCAACGATTCGGTGAGATGGAGGTCTGGGCCCTCGAGGCTTACGGCGCTGCGTACGCCCTCCAGGAGCTTCTCACGATCAAGTCCGATGATGTGCGTGGGCGTGTCAAGGTCTACGAGGCGATCGTCAAGGGCGAGAACATCCCAGAGCCCGGCATCCCTGAGTCATTCAAGGTGCTCGTCAAGGAAATGCAGTCGTTGTGCCTCAACGTCGAAATGTTGTCGGCAGGTGAAGAGGTCGAACTCAAGGATCTCGACGAAGACGTATTCAGAACAGCAGCCTCGCTCGGGATCGACATATCTCGACCGGAGCGACCCGAGATGGACCCAGTCTGACCCACCAGACCCGAGAACTCTGAAAGAGAGTTAACCGATGCCACAATTGTTTGATGAACTGAAAATCGGACTCGCGTCTTCCGACCAGATTCGATCCTGGTCCTTTGGCGAGGTCAAGAAGCCCGAAACGATCAATTACCGCACGCTGAAACCCGAGAAGGATGGACTCTTCGACGAGCGCATCTTCGGCCCGACGCGTGACTGGGAGTGTTACTGCGGAAAGTACAAACGAGTGCGTTTCCGCGGCATCGTGTGTGAACGGTGTGGCGTCGAAGTCACGCGCTCGAAGGTTCGCCGTGAGCGGATGGGCCACATCGAACTCGCCGCACCGGTAACCCACATCTGGTTCTTCAAGGGTGTTCCAAGCCGGCTCGGCTACCTGCTCGATATGTCTCCAAAGGAACTCGAGAAGGTCATCTACTTCGCTGCGTACCTGGTGACCGATGTTGATGCCGACAAGCGGACAAAGGATCTTCCTGACCTCGAAGAGGCTGCTCGTCATGAGCGAATCCTCATCTCTGACGAGCTGGACGAGTGGAAGGAAGCCAGACTCGAACGCCTCGAAGGCGAACTCGCTCAGATGGAGGACGCCGGTGCGAAGCCGAATGAAGTCAACGCTCGAAAGAAAGAGGTCGAGCGCGAGATCAAGGATCGCGAAGACCGCGCCCACGTTGAGATCGATCTGCTCGATGAGGCTTTCGATACCTTCAAAGCACTCAAACCTCGCGAGTTGATTGAATCCGAGCAGCTCTGGCGTGAGATCGTGGATCGTTACGGCGAGTACTACACCGGTGGCATGGGTGCCGAGTTCGTCAAGGACCTCATATCGCGTATGGACCTCCAGGCTGAGGTCCAGAAGCTGCGCGACGACCTGGATGCGAATTCTCAGCAGCGCCGTCAACGAGCGATGAAACGACTCAAGGTTGTTCAGCCATTCGCTGACGGAAAGAACGATCCAACGGATCTGATTCTCGAGGCCGTTCCCGTGATCCCACCGGATCTTCGTCCAATGGTGCAGCTCGATGGTGGACGTTTCGCGACGTCTGACATGAACGATCTGTACCGCAGAGTCATCAACCGGAACAACCGGTTGAAGCGTCTCATCGATCTCGGTGCGCCTGAGATCATCGTCAACAACGAAAAGCGAATGTTGCAAGAAGCCGTTGACGCTTTGTTCGACAACGGCCGCCGCGGCCGTGCGGTGACGGGGCCGGGGAATCGCCCACTGAAGTCACTCTCGGACATGCTCAAAGGTAAACAGGGCCGTTTCCGTCAGAACTTGCTCGGGAAACGTGTCGACTATTCAGGTCGTTCGGTCATCGTTGTCGGCCCGCAGCTGCGTCTGCATCAGTGTGGTCTTCCAAAGATCATGGCTCTGGAGCTGTTCAAGCCGTTCGTGATGAAACGCCTTGTCGATCTCGACATCGCTCAGAACATCAAGGCAGCCAAGCGGATGGTCGAACGTCGCCGTGCCCAGGTGTGGGACGTGCTTACGGACGTGATCCAGGAGCACCCGGTGCTGCTCAACCGTGCACCGACGTTGCACCGTCTCGGTATCCAGGCGTTCGAACCTGTGCTCATTGAGGGGAAGGCGATTCAGCTGCATCCACTCGTATGTGAAGCCTTCAACGCCGACTTCGACGGTGACCAGATGGCGGTTCATCTTCCGTTGTCTGCCGAGGCGCAGGCCGAGGCCAGGGTGCTCATGTTGTCATCGAACAACGTGTTGTCCCCTGCGAACGGTCGTCCGATCGTGACTCCTTCTCAGGACATGATCATCGGTATGTACTACCTGTCGGCTCTCGTTGAAGATGCAAAGGGTGCGGGCCGCGCGTTCTCGTCTGTAGACGAAGCGATGATGGCGTACGAACTCAGGGACATCTCGTTGCACGCACCTATCAAGCTGCGTGTAGGTTGGCTTGGCGGCGAGGCTGAACTCCACGCCCAGCTCAAACCGCTGTTGAAGGACCTCATCGAGGATGAACCAGTGGATCCAAACGGTCTTACCGAAACAACGCTTGGTAGGGCACTCATCAACGGTGCCTTCCCCGCGGGATTCCCCTACATCAACGCCGTGCTGATCAAGTCGGACGTCCGCACGTTGGTCGAAGAGATCATCAATGTATACGACAAACCGGACGTAGCGAACACGCTTGACAACATCAAGGAACTCGGATTCCACTACGCAACGAGAGCAGGCCTCACGATCGGTCTCCAGGACGTAAAGACGCCCCCGCAGAAGAAGCAGATCCTCGAGGTATTCGAAGAGCGTGCTGCGAAAGCCGAGGCGCTGTTCCAAAAGGGTGTTATCACCGATGACGAACGTCGTTCAGAGCTCATCGAGATCTGGACAGAGGCGACCGACAAGGTCAAGGACGCAATGCAGGAGACGCTGCAAGAGGACCCGTTCAACCCCATGGACATGATGGTTCGTTCTGGTGCCCGTGGAAACATCATGCAGCTTCGCCAGATCGCAGGCATGCGCGGACTCGTTGCGAATCCGAAGGGGGACATCATCCCCCAGCCGATCAAGGCGAACTTCCGTGAAGGTCTGTCGGTGCTCGAGTACTTCATCTCGACGCACGGTGCCAGAAAGGGTCTTGCAGACACCGCACTGCGAACGGCGGACTCTGGTTATCTGACGCGGCGTCTGGTCGATGTTGCTCAAGAGATCATCATCCATGACGAGGTCACTGAAGATCCGGGCATCCTGATGAAGATCCGTGACGAATCAGGGAACCCGACGCGGATGCTCCGCAATCAGATCTTTGGACGGGCGCTCGCAGAAGACGTCAAGATCGGTCGGGCGGTGGCTCAGCTGCCGGACGGTCGCAGGCTCACTGCAGGATTCATCCTCGACCGTGAGGCCGTCAACGGTATAGCCGACGTCGAGAATGTCGACGAGATCCGGGTGCGATCGCCATTGACGGACACGAGCCGCCACGGGATCTCGAAGGCGTCGTACGGAATCGACCTTGCCACGGGCCACATGGTGGAATCTGGCACAGCTGTGGGCATCATGGCTGCACAGTCGATCGGTGAACCGGGAACGCAGTTGACGATGCGCACGTTCCACACGGGTGGTATCGCGGGTGAGGACATCACCCACGGTCTCCCACGTGTTCAGGAACTCTTCGAGGCGCGGACACCGAAGGGTGTCGCGATTCTCGCCGAGGCCGGTGGCGCTGTGACCTTTGATGAGGATCCGGAAAGCGGTGATCGATTCGTGGTTATCGTCGATGGTGACGAAGAGGTGCGATATCTCCTTCCCGTCCGGGCGCGGTTGCGTGTCGCAGAGGGCGACGTGATCGAGCCGGGTACGCAGCTGACCGAGGGTCCTCTCGATCCAAAAGAGGTCCTCGACGTGCAGGGTGTTCGGAGCTGTCAGCGGTATCTGGTTGACCAGGTCCAAGAGGTGTATCGCTCCCAGGGTGTGGACATTCACGACAAACACATCGAGCTGGTTGTCCGTCAGATGCTGCGTCGCGTACGAATCGTCAGCCCCGGTGAAGGACCGTGGCTGCCTGCGGAGTTGGTCGATGCCCAGGAGTTCAGAGATCGCAACCGTGAGCTCGTCGAGGACGGAAAGAAGCCTGCCGAAGGTCGCCCGGAGCTGATGGGTATCACGAAAGCATCGCTTGCTACGGATTCGTGGCTCTCAGCAGCCTCCTTCCAGGAGACGACGCGGGTACTCACCGAGGCTTCACTCAATTCGAAGTCGGACTACATGCGTGGGCTGAAAGAGAACGTCATCATCGGGAAGCTGATTCCTGCCGGTACGGGATCGGATGTCTACCAGAAGATCCAGCCGATGTTGCCTGACGCCCAGGTGCCGACCGCAGCCGCACTCTTTGGAGATGCTGACGTTTCCTCGCTCGACGATGCGCTTCCGGCCGACCCCGCGGAGTGGCTGGCGTCACTCGGCACAACGTCAACGGAAGACGAAGACGAGAAGGTCGACGCCGAGGCCTAAAACGATCGGCATGCACTGAGAAGGGGCCGCCCGGGAGGGTGGCCCCTTCTGTTCGGTCGGCTGTCGGCTGTCGACTGTTAGCTTTCTCGTATGCTCAACTTCCGGCTTTTTGGCATTCCGATCGGAGTACATGCGACATTTCTGTTCATCGCACTGCTCGGTGCAGCGTCGTACCGAGGGTGGGATATCGCGATCTGGACGGTTGCCGCTTTCGTATCGATCCTTCTGCACGAGCTCGGTCACGCCCTCGTCGCGACCAGGTTTGGGGCCAAGGGCGTGAATGTCTACCTGTATGGACTTGGTGGACTGACGTCGTACTCACACGGCCGTGCGATTTCCCACGGCCAGTCGTTCTTGATATCGGCTGCCGGGTCCACGGTCGGCATCGTGCTTGGTGGGGTCATGTGGATCGCCAGGGATCTCGGTTCGTTCGAAGGGATCGGCAGCGGAGCGGCTGTATTCATCGATTCGTTCATCTTCACGGCGTTGATCTGGGGAGTACTTAACTGGATTCCGATCGTCCCGCTCGATGGTGGACACATGGTTGAGCAACTCGCAGCGATGTTCAACGAGGACAAAGCGCCGTTGATCGGTCAGGTCGTGACGTGGGCGGCGGTGGCGATCGTGGTCCCGTATGCATGGGTGAATGGATATCGTTTCGCGGTGTTCATCGTGCTCATGTTCGCCTTCAACGGACTTCGCGAGTATCGGGCGACTATGGCGAGAAGGAAGGCTAGACCTCGTTCCCCACAAGATCCTCGCCCGGCTCCCCCCGCCGATCCGACGCCCCCACAACCACCGCCTGAGTTCCCGATCTGAGGTTGTTGGATGTCAGCTGAGTGGAGGCTTCGGGGGTATGGCGTATGTGCCCTGCGCGACGGCGACCAGGCGGTCGGGTTCTCCTGCGATCCACAATCGAATCGTGCCGACGATGCGGCGCCTGCTCACAGAGTCGACCGTTGCACGTGCGACCAGATCACCGTCTTGAGCCGGCCGTACGAATCTGATGGACATTTCGCTGGTTACGGCCATCGATTCGATGCCGATCACTGAGAAGACCGCGAACCAGAGCGCGGTGTCTGCGAGCATGAACATCGTCGGTCCGCTGATGTAGCGCCCCGGGCGCAGTTGGCTCTCGTCGAAGGTCCATCGTGCGGTCGCTGTTCGTTGCCCGATCGATTCGCACCTGATACCGGTCTCCGCCGCGGCCGGGTACACCCCGATGAAGTGTTCGTTCACGCTCTGCGCTGTCGGCGGCGAGAGTTCGTCAGTCAAGGGCGAGTTCGGAAAGCGGTCGGTTCATTGTGCCCATGACCCTACACGGGCGGTGCCGGAAGTCGGGTCGACGCAAAGGGGGAGGGGCAGCGGTGGGGGCCACCTGTAGGGTTACGGCATGGCCGAATCCACCGTTTGCGTTGTCGGGAGCGTCAATCTGGACATGGTCGCCGTGTGCGCCACCCTTCCCGGCCCCGGCGAGACCGTTGTTGATGCACAACTCAATCGCTATCCCGGCGGGAAGGGTGCCAACCAGGCGCTAGCCGCCCGGCGTCTTGGATCAGATGTGACACTCGTTGCCGCGGTTGGCTCCGACCCGGCTGCGACCGAGGCGCTCGAACTGCTGCGAGTGGCAGGGGTCGATCTCTCCAGGATCATCGTTTTCGATCGGGAGCCGACCGGTATCGCGTTGATCGTCGTAGACGGATCCGGTGAGAACCAGATAGCGGTCGCATCAGGAGCGAACATGGCTCTTTCGCCTGGAGACATCGATGTCTCGGGCTTCGACGCTGTCCTGTGCCAGTTCGAGATCCGCGACGAGGTGGTCCTTGAGGCGGCGCGGCAGACCGAGGGATTGTTCTGTGTGAATACGGCGCCGGCCAGGGTCCTTGAACCGGAGATCATCGCACGGGCCGACGTCATCATCGCAAACGACGGTGAGCATCGGGCCCTCGCCGATCAGCTGGGTCGGTTCACGGGCCTGCTCGTCGTCACCCACGGTCCCCGTGGAGCTGAGGCATTCCAAAACGGTGGCCTCATCGCTCAAGCGGTGCCACCAGACGTGGAAGCGATGGACACTGTCGGCGCAGGCGATGCGTTTTGTGGTGCTCTGGTTTCCGCTCTCGTGGAGGGCGCAGAGATCGAATCCGCACTTGCCAGGGCCAACGCCGCCGGTGCGATCACCGCATCACGAGCTGGCGCCCAACCTGCAATGCCTCTGCTGGCCGAGGTCGAACGCCTCCTATGATTCCTGTTGTGCGTTAGGTCCGGGTTGCTATATACTCCGTCCTGGTTTTTCCCAGCCGAACCCGCCGGTACCCGGAGGCGCCCCAGAACCGCGTTCTGAGTCGCTGTTGTGCCGGAAGAGGTTCACCCAAAGGGATCGGTCCTGTTGTGCAATCCGCAACGAGGCCGATTTTCTGTCGTCAAGAACTTCGATACCCGAGTCTCGGGTCGAGGTGTGCCGAAGAGAGAGACAAAGAGCAAAGTGCCAACCGTACAGCAGCTGGTCCGCCAGGGCCGGAAGCCGAAGCCGAAGAAGCAAAGAACCGTCGGTCTTGCAGGATCGCCGCAGCGTCGCGGTGTCTGCACGCGCGTCTACACGGTTACCCCGAAGAAGCCGAACTCGGCTCTTCGCAAGGTTGCTCGCGTGCGTCTTTCCTCAGGTGCCGAGATCACGGCATACATCCCAGGTGAAGGTCACAACCTTCAGGAACACTCGATCGTTCTCGTCCGTGGCGGGCGTGTAAAGGATCTGCCAGGTGTTCGTTACAAGGTCATTCGCGGCGCGCTCGATGCCGCCGGCGTCGACGGTCGCAAGCAGGCCAGGTCGCGTTACGGCACGAAGAAGGATTCCTGATGCGTAGGGCTCCTGCAGAAGTTCGCAAGATCGACCCGGATCCGATTTACCAGTCGGTTCTCGTGGCTCAGATCATCAACAAGGTCCTCCTGAAGGGCAAGAAGGGCGCAGCGCGACGCATCGTGTACACAGCGATGGACATTGTCGAGAGGCGCACAGGCTCAGACCCCCTTCCTACCCTCAAACGCGCGATCGACAACGTTCGTCCCACCCTCGAGGTTCGGAGCAGGCGTGTCGGTGGTTCGACCTACCAGGTGCCCGTCGAGGTTCGCCCTCGTCGAGCACAGACCCTTGCAGTTCGTTGGCTCGTTGAGTTCGCCCGCAAACGTCGTGAGAACACGATGTCAGAGCGTCTCGCGAACGAGATCCTCGACGCTGCGAACCGTACAGGCGCTGCTGCAAAGCGCCGTGAAGACGTCCACAAGATGGCTGAGTCCAACAAGGCTTTCGCTCACTACCGCTGGTAACCAACACGATGTCCAGAACCATCCCACTCGAAACCGTGCGAAATATCGGAATCATGGCCCACATTGACGCGGGCAAGACGACGACGACCGAGCGGATTCTCTACTACACCGGTCGTACGTACAAGCTCGGTGAGGTCCATGAGGGCGCGGCCGTTATGGACTGGATGGAACAAGAGCAAGAGCGTGGGATCACGATCACATCGGCTGCGACGACAGCCGAATGGAACGGCCACACGATCAACATCATCGACACACCCGGCCACGTCGACTTCACGGTCGAGGTCGAGCGATCGCTCAGGGTTCTCGACGGCGCGGTTGCAGTGTTCGATGCTGTATCTGGTGTCGAACCACAGTCTGAGACGGTTTGGCGCCAGGCTGACAAGTACGGCGTCCCACGCATCGCCTTCATCAACAAAATGGACCGCGTCGGCGCTGACTTCTTCGCTTCGACGCAATCCATCGTCGATCGGCTCGGCGGCAACCCGGTCGTCATCCAGGTTCCTGTCGGCGCCGAATCTGAGTTCGTTGGAGTCGTCGATCTCGTGGAGATGAATGCGTTGATCTGGCACGACGACGAGGGCGCAGAGTGGGACGTAGTCGATATCCCGGACGACCTCGTCGAACTCGCCACGGAGTGGCATCACAAGATGCTCGACATCGTTGCCTCCGAAGACGAAGAACTCATGGAGAAGTACCTCATGGAAGAGGAGCTTTCACACGACGAGATCAGAGCTGCAATCCGTAAAGGGACCATCAACAGGGACTTCGTCCCGGTCATGCTTGGAACCGCATTCAAGAACAAGGGTGTTCAGCCTCTGCTCGACGCAGTGGTCCACTACCTTCCGAGTCCGCTCGATCTTCCACCGATGGTGGGGTTCAAGCCGGGCAAAGAGGGCATCGCGATGGAACGCAAGCCATCAGACGACGAACCGTTCTCGGCGTTGGCGTTCAAGATCATGTCAGACCCCTACGTAGGAAAGCTCACCTACTTCCGTGTCTACTCGGGCCATGCTGACAGGGGAGACTCTGTCATCAACACAACAACAGGCAAGAAAGAACGTTTCGGTCGACTCCTGCGAATGCACGCCGCGAAACAAGAGGACATCGAAGAGATCATGACGGGCGACATCGTCGCTGCTGTTGGCCTCAAGAACACGAAGACCGGCGATACGCTCGCTGCGGTTGACGACGTCATCCAGCTCGAATCGATGACGTTCCCTGACCCTGTCATTTCCGTCGCCATCGAGCCGAAAACGAAGTCGGATCAGGACAAGCTCGGCAGCGGTCTTGCACGGCTCACCGAAGAAGATCCAACCTTCAACGTCCACACGGATGACGAAACGGGTCAAACGATCATCGCTGGCATGGGTGAGCTCCACCTCGAGGTCATCGTTGACAGGCTCTTTCGCGAGTTCAAGGTTGAAGCGAACGTTGGCCGTCCCCAGGTTGCGTACCGGGAGACGATCAAACGCTCGGTCAACAAGGTCGACGCCAAGTTCAAGCGACAGACGGGTGGCTCCGGTATGTATGGCCATGTCGTCATCGATCTCGAGCCTTTGGCCCCGGGTTCAGGGTTCGAATTCGAAGACGCAGTCAAAGGTGGCAACGTTCCACGTGAGTACATCCCCGCCGTAGAAAAGGGGATGCGTGAGGCTCTCGATGGAGGAATCCTTGCAGGGTATCCGCTCGTCGACCTTCGGGCGCGTCTGATCGACGGCTCGAGCCACAACGTCGATTCGAACGAGATGGCGTTCAAGATCGCCGGATCGATGGCGATTCAACAGGCTGCAAAAATAGCAGGAATCAAGATTCTCGAACCGGTGATGGAACTCGAGGTAGTCACTCCAGAGGACTACATGGGTGACGTCATCGGAGACCTATCTGCCAGGCGAGGCAAGGTCGAATCGATGGATACGCGCGGACCGGCCCGAGTCGTCAAGGCGACCGTGCCACTCGCCGAGATGTTCGGGTATGCCACGGACCTCAGGTCACGAACCCAGGGTCGGGCCACATACTCAATGCAATTTCACTCATATCAAGAAGTACCGACCGCAGCGGCCACGGAGATCGTGGCCAAGGTCAGAGGCGAATAGGAGACCGGGAATGGCGAAGGAAAAGTTTGAGCGGACGAAGCCGCATGTGAATATTGGCACGATGGGTCATATTGATCATGGGAAGACGACGTTGACTGCTGCTATTACGAAGGTTTTGGCTGCTCGGGGTG